>JAYZLL010000063.1:0-75701 GCA_036154315.1 Pseudomonadota bacterium | reverse complement strand
CATACTTGTGGTTTCGGGGTGTGGGGGGGGGGGGCCCCCCCCCCCCCACCACGGCGTGGGGCGCGGCCCCTCGCGCTCCCCGGGATATTTCAAGACCGGAAAGAGTTATGCGTGCGCTCTGAAGTGTTCGATGGTGCGCCGGTAGAACATGGCGCGGGTGTCCGGCACTTCCATCATGATCTCGTGCTCGGCCTTGGGGACGAGGATGAGCTCGCCGTTTTTCCAGCCTGACATGATCTTGTGGACCGGCTCGGTCGCGACGATGCGCTCATCCTCGCCCAGAAAGGTGAGCGTCGGGATCGCGGGTGGCGGCGTGCGGGTGAGCGAGGCGGTTTCGCGCAGGGCAAGGTAGAGCCATGTCACCGAGGGGCCGCCAAGGGCGAGCTCGGGGTGGGCGACGAGTTGGTTCTGCATGAAGGCCCACATTTCGGGGTCTTTGGTGAGTTGGTTGTCCTCGAACGGCGAGATCTGCACGTAGCCCTCGCGCTTGGTGGCGGGCGAGAGTTTGGTGCCGTTGCCGAAGCTGTGGGTGAACCACGACAGCGACCATGCGACCGGGCGCAGCCATGTGGCGAGCCCGATGCCCCACATCGGAGCCGAGAACACGGCCGCGTTCACCGGCAGGTTGCGGTGGAGCGCGCGCAACCCGATGGCGCCGCCCATCGAGTGGCCGATGAGGTAGAAGGGTTTGGGCAGGTCGAGGTCGGCAACGGCCGCCATGACCGTATCGACGTCGACCTGATAGTCGTCGAAATTCGCGACATGGCCCAGAAGGTTGTCTTCGGACAGGCGGTCGGCGATGCCCTGACCGCGCCAGTCGATGGCGATCATGTCGAAGCCTGCGGCGGCGAATTCGGCAGCCGCAGGTCCGTATTTCTCCGCGTATTCCGTGCGGCCGGGGAACAGGAGCACCGTTCCCTGCCGCACCGTTCCCTTTTGCATGGCGCCCGTCGCGGCGGGCCAGTGGGCCAGACGGATTTTCACCCCGTCCGGGCAGGTGAGCCAGAAGGCTCGCCCGCCGTCAGGCCCTTGGGCCACATCCTCGAAGAGCGGTGCTGTGTCCATCAGGACAGGAGCGCGCCGAGTTTCATCGCGGTGCCCATGTCGCCGTCCACGGCGAGCTTGCCGCCCATGAAGGCCGCCGTCGGGTTCAGGTCGCCCGACATCATCGCCTCGAACGTGTCGGCAGAGGCGGTAAGGGTCACGTCGGTGTCTTCGTCCGAGGCGCGCGCGCCGTTGCCGTCGACCACGACCGAGCCTTCGCCCTCGATCACGAATTTCGCGGTCGAATCGAAATCCTGACCTTCCATTTTTTCATTGAGTGCGGTCACTGCCGCGTCGATCACGTCGCTCACCTCAGGGTCCTCCGATATTGGTTGAGATGCCAAGTTTACGTCCCCGTCAGGTTAGCAGGCACACGCAGGGCGCGAAACAGCCGATCGTGTAAAATGACGCGCGGTTAGGGGGTGTTTGGCGGTCGGTCGCGACATGGTGATGACAGCGGTGCGCGGGGCGCGTTAGTTTGGGGGCATGAAACGTATCTTGATGATCCTGTCCCTTATGGCCGGGCCTGCGCTAGGCGCGGATGCCGAGCGGCTGGACGAGTTGTTCACATCGCTCGAGAACGCGGACGAAACCAGTTGGGAGCAGATCGAGAACAAGATCTGGTCCGAGTGGTCCGAGTCGGGCTCGCCTGCGATGGATCTGCTCTTACAGCGGGGGCGGGAGGCCACCACGCAAGAGGATTACGAGGCGGCGATCGAGCATCTGACTGCGCTGGTCGAGAATGCACCGGAGTTCGCCGAAGGCTGGAACGCGCGGGCCACGGCCTATTACGCCGCCGGGCTGGTCGGCCCGGCGCTCCATGACATCGCGAAGACGCTGGAACTGGAGCCGCGCCATTTCGGGGCGCTGTCCGGGCTGGGGCGTATCCTCGAAGAGACTGGTAACGATCCCGCAGCGCTCGAGGCCTATTCCGAGGCGCTCACTATACATCCCCATCGACCGTCACTAATTAGGGCCGTGGAGCGGCTTGAAGGGTCGCTTGAAGGCAAGTCGATTTAGAGCACGCGTGACCCGCGTGCCGGGGAGCGTGGATGCCGGGCATCACGGCCGTTCTCGGCCCGACGAATACGGGCAAAACCCATTACGCCATCGAGAGGATGTTGGCGCACCGCACGGGGGTGATCGGTCTCCCGCTGCGGCTGCTCGCGCGTGAGGTCTATGACCGGATTGTCGCGCTGCGCGGGCCGAGCGTCGTGGCGCTGGTCACGGGCGAAGAGCGGATCGTGCCGGAGCGGACGCAATACTGGGTCTGCACGGTCGAGGCGATGCCCGAGGGGCTGGGTGCGGATTTCGTGGCCATCGACGAGATCCAGCTGTGCGCCGATCCGGAGCGCGGGCATGTGTTCACCGAGCGGCTTTTGCATGCGCGGGGGCTGAACGAGACGCTGTTCATGGGGTCCGACACCATGCGCGGGGCCATCGCGGCGCTGGTGCCCAAGGTGCAGTTCATGCGGCGCGAGCGGTTCTCGCACCTCACCTATGCCGGTTCGAAAAAGATCAGCCGGATGCCGGGGCGCTCGGCCATCGTCGGTTTCTCCGTCGACAACCTTTATGCGCTGGCCGAGCTCATGCGGCGGCAAAAGGGCGGGGTGGCCGTGGTGATGGGGGCGCTCAGCCCCCGGACCCGGAATGCTCAGGTTGCGATGTATCAGAACGGCGACGTGGATTACCTCGTCGCCACGGATGCCATCGGGATGGGCCTGAACCTCGACGTGAATCACGTGGCGTTCTCGGCGCTGTCGAAGTTCGACGGGCGGCGGATGCGGCGGCTTGCGCCCAATGAGCTTGCCCAGATTGCCGGTCGGGCCGGGCGCTATATGACCGACGGCAGCTTCGGCGTGACGGGCGAGGCGCATCCGCTTGAGGACGAGGTGGTCGAGGCGATCACCAACCATTCCTTCACGCCCTTGAAGAAACTCAACTGGCGCAATTCGGACCTGCAGTTCGGCACGGCGCAGGCGCTGATTGCGTCGCTCGAGGTCGGCACGGCTGACGAATGGCTGATGAAGGCGCGCGATGCCGACGATCTGATCGCGCTGCGCGATCTGTCGGACGACCCCATCGTCAGCGCGCGGGCGCGTGATGGCAAGAGCGTGCGGCTGCTCTGGGACGTGTGCCGGGTGCCGGATTTCCGCGGGATCAGCCAGACCGAGCATGTGACGCTCCTTCACAAGCTTTTCACGGATCTCCACGAATATGGCCGGGTGAACGAAGATTGGTTCGCGCGACAGGTCAAACGGATTGATCGGACTGATGGCGAAATCGACACCCTGTCCAAAAGGTTGGCGTATATCCGCACATGGACCTATGTGGCGCAGAGAAACGGCTGGCTTGGGGACGAAGGCCATTGGCGTGGCGAAACCCGTGCGGTAGAAGACCGCCTGTCGGATGCGCTACACGCGGCTCTGACCAAGCGATTTGTCGACCGGCGCACATCCGTGCTTTTGCGCCGGTTGAAGCAGAAGGAGGGCCTTGTGGCCGAGGTGAACGACAAGGGTGAAGTGAGCGTCGAGGGCGAGTTCGTCGGTCGGCTGGAAGGGTTCAGGTTCCGGCAGGACGCGTCGTCATCGCCCGACGAGGCCAAGACTTTGCGTCAGGCGTCCGTTGCCGCGCTGGCCCCCGAGTTCCATCTCAGGGCGGACCGGTTCTACAACGCGCCCGATACCGAGCTCGATTTTACCGAGCAGGGCGGGCTGATGTGGGGCGACAGCGCCGTCGGCAAGCTTATCAAGGGCGACGACATTCTGCGCCCGCGCGTGCAGGCTTTCGTCGATGACGAGGCGGGGACCGAGGTGGCCGAAAAGGTCACGCGCCGGTTGCAGCATTTCATCGACCGCAAGGTGGCCGCGCTCTTTGAGCCGATGCTGGGCATGCAGAAGGACGAGGCGCTCACCGGGCTGGCCCGTGGGTTCGCGTTCCGTCTGATCGAGGCTCTGGGCATCATCCCGCGCGGCAGCGTGGCCGGTGAGGTCAAGGAGCTGGATCAGGATGCGCGCGGCAGCCTGCGCAAGCATGGTGTCCGGTTCGGCCAGTTCACGATCTTCATGCCGCTTCTCCTGAAGCCCGCGCCGACGCGCCTGCGTCTGGTGCTGTGGAGCCTGTTCAACGGGCTGGACGAGTTCCCCGAAGCGCCGCCGCCGGGTCTGGTGACGATCCCGGTGATCGACGGTGTGGGCGACGAGGTCTATACCCTGTCGGGCTATCACAAGGCCGGCGCCCGCGCGATCCGCATCGACATGCTGGAGCGTCTGGCCGACCAGCTGCGCGCGCAGGACAGCAAGGCCGGGTTCGAGGCGAACCCCGACATGCTGTCGATCACCGGCATGACGCTGGAGCAGTTCGCGGACCTGATGTCCGGTCTCGGCTACAAGGCCGAGAAGGGCGAGCGGCCCAAGGCCAAGCCGGTGAGCGAAGCCGAGGCGACGCCCGATGCCCCGGCGGCCGAGCCGCAGCCGATCCCCGAGGGCGAAGGCGCGTCGGAAGCCGAGGCCACGCCGGATGCGGGCGAGGCGGGTGCCGAGCCTGAGGTCGAGACCTTCTTTACCTTCACCTGGGTCGGCTTCGGCCGCAAAGGTGGCGGTGCCCCGCGTGGCGAGCGTCGCGGGCAGGGCGGTAAGCCTCAGGGTGGCAAACCCAAGGGCAAAGGCGGCCCGCGTCGCGATGGCGATCGTGGCAAAGGCGGCCCCGGCGGCAAGGCCAAGACATTCTCTTCGCGTCCGCCGAAGAAGGAAAAGGCCATCGACCCGGACAACCCCTTTGCGCAGGCGCTCATGGGGCTCAAAGACAAGAAATGACCGAAGCGCCGCGCGCGACCACGGCCGCCAACGCCCCCCGCGTCACGATGCGGGCCGACAAGTGGCTGTGGCACGCGCGGTTTTTCAAGACACGGGGGCTGGCGACGAAACTGATCGCCGCCGGCCACCTGCGCGTCAACGGCACCAAGGTCGCCAAGTCGGCCCATGCCATCGGCCCCGGCGATGTTCTGACCTTTCCACAGGCCAAGCGGGTGCGGGTCGTCCGGCTCAAGGCGCTGTCGGAACGCCGTGGACCTGCGCCCGAGGCGCAGGCGCTGTACGAAGACCTCAGCCCGATTGAAACGCCTGTCCCGAAAAACCCCGGTTTTGAGGGAAAGGGTCGCCCGACCGGGAAAGATAGACGCAATGCACGACTTTACGATCCGTCCCGGCTTGAATGATCGCGCCGAGGGGGGTAGGCACAGCCGAAACGATAGGTACTCGGACCTGACATGACTTACATCGTCAACGACAAATGCATCGCCTGCAAATACACCGACTGCGTCGAAGTCTGCCCTGTGGACTGCTTCTACGAGGGCGAGAACATGCTGGTGATCCATCCCGATGAATGCATCGACTGCGGCGTGTGCGAACCTGAGTGCCCCGCCGACGCGATCCGCCCGGACACCGAGCCGGAGGCGGAGAAGTGGGTTGAGTTCAACCGGAAGTATTCGGAGCTCTGGCCGGTCATCATCGAGAAGAAAGACCCGCTGCCCGACGCCGAAGCGCGCGATGGCGAGGACGGAAAACTCGAGAAGTACTTCTCGGAAGCGCCGGGCGCCTGAACGCGGGCCTGATTCGGCCTAAAACCGCCGCTCTGTGGCGTAAACCGGGGCCGGGATCGGCCAAACACCGCGGATTCAGGGGTGATTCACCCGAATCCGCCGTGAACCCTTTGAAAATTGGCGATTCTGCGCT
Organism: Pseudomonadota bacterium; assembly: GCA_036154315.1. Lineage (GTDB taxonomy): Bacteria > Pseudomonadota > Alphaproteobacteria > Rhodobacterales > Rhodobacteraceae > Maritimibacter. Next base: position 69,924 of record JAYZLL010000063.1, on the reverse strand, counting down.
ATATAGAACTCCGCTGTAAACTATGTCACCTGACCAGCGCCCATTGGGGGCCAAATCTGGGCGTGCCTGACCTGCGAAACATGATCGCGACGATGTAAGGAAGCTTTCCTTGCACCGTTCGTTTTTGTCGCCCCGGGCCGCGAGGTGCTGAAAGGAAGTACTTGAAGATGAGCAAAGCCAAGAAGCTTGATTTCCGTCCGAACGAATACGTCGTCTATCCTGCGCATGGCGTGGGTCAGATCGTGTCGATCGAGGAGCAGGAAGTCGCCGGGCTGACGCTGGAACTGTTCGTGATCTCGTTCGAGAAGGACAAGATGACCCTGCGCGTGCCGACCAACAAGGCCACCGAAGTGGGCATGCGGAGCCTGTCGTCGCCGGACGTCGTGTCCAAGGCGATGGATACGCTCAAGGGCAAGGCCCGCGTGAAGCGCGCGATGTGGTCGCGCCGGGCGCAGGAGTATGAGCAGAAGATCAACTCTGGCGATCTGATCTCGATCGCCGAGGTGGTGCGCGACCTGCACCGCAGCGATGACCAGCGCGAGCAGTCCTATTCCGAGCGTCAGCTTTATGAGGCTGCGCTGGAGCGTCTGACCCGCGAAGTGGCGGCCGTGTCCGGCGGTGACGAGGCGGCGGCGCAGGCCAAGGTCGACGGCGTGCTGACCTCGCGCGCGGCGTAACGCCCGACGATTTCTAAAGGTGTGACTGCGCCGCTCCGTCTCGGGGCGGCGTTTTTTTCATGTGCTGATGGCTGCGAGGGCTGCGAGGGCTGCGATCTCGCAAAGCTGCTGGGTCGCGCCCAACACGTCGCCGGTTTGCCCGCCGATCTTGGCCTTGGCGATGGCGGCGGCTGCGAGGGTGGCGAAGGCGGACCAGAGGATCGGGGCGAGGGCGTCGGTGCCCAGACACAGGAAAAGGCCCAGAACGGCGAGGATCACACCCAGTGTGGCTGTGGCCTGCGACGGGCGGCCCACGGTTTGCGACAGCCCCGTGCCGCGCGCATTGGGCATCGCGGCCATCAGGACGGCCATCGGGGCGCGACTGACGAGGCCGATAGCCACGAGTGCCCAGAACAGGCCCCCGAACGGGATCAGCGCGGTCAGCGCCGCCCAGCGGGCAAGGAGAGACAGGACGAGCGCAATGACGCCGTAGCTGCCGATCCGGCTGTCTTTCATGATCTCGAGCCGTCGGGCGGTGTCGAACCCGCCCCAGAACCCGTCGGCCACGTCTGCCAGCCCGTCTTCGTGCAAGGCGCCGGTCACGACGATCTGGGTGGTGAGGATCAGCGCGGCGGTGAGCGGCGCGGGCAGGCCGAGCCAGAGGGCGACGCCGCCGACCAGCGCGGCCAGCGCCCCGACCGCAGCACCCGCGAGCGGCCAGGCCCACGCGGCCCGCGCCCCGCGCGCGTGATCGGCGGGGATCGGCAAGCGGGTCAAGAGCGCCAACGCGGCGGGAATGTCGCCGGGGGTCGCGAGGGGGTCGGAACGGGCCATGACTTTCGCCTTGTTCTCACGGATGAAACCTCGGTAAGCCTTCGCCCGCCACACATCAACAGGAGACGCCCATGACCGCCCCCTTCGAGACGCTTGCCGACTTCCGCGCCCTTCTTGCGGACCTGCCGCAGCCTGACGCGGCGGCGGTCGACGGGGCAATGGAGCGGAACGGTCAATTGACCAAACCGCCGGGGGCGCTGGGGCGGCTCGAGGATCTGGCGATCTGGTATGCGGGCTGGCGCGGCGATGCGCGGCCGTCGCTCGATGCGCCGCAGGTCATTGTTTTCGCTGGGAATCACGGCATCACCGCACAGGGCGTCTCGGCCTTTCCGGCGGAAGTGACCGTTCAGATGGTCGCCAATTTCGAGGCCGGTGGGGCCGCGATCAACCAGTTGGCCAAGGCGTTCGGGGCGAAGATGGACGTCCACGCCCTGTCGCTCGACGCGCCGACGGCGGATTTCACCAAGGGTCCGGCGATGAGCGAGACCGAAGTGCTCGCAGCCCTTCTGGTCGGGTGGGAGGCCGTGGATGATACGGCGGACCTGCTCGTCACCGGCGAAATGGGGATCGGCAACACCACCTCGGCCGCGGCCATCGCGCATGCGCTTTACGGTGAGGCGCCCGAAGATTGGGTCGGGCGCGGCACCGGCGTCGATGACGTGGGGCTGTCCAACAAGGCGCGGGTGGTGCGCGAGGGGCTTGCGGCCAATGCGGGCGCGGCAGCCGACGGGCTGGAGGCGCTGCGCTGCCTTGGTGGGCGCGAGGTCGCGGCGATGGCGGGCGCGATTGCGCGGGCACGGAGCCTGCGGATTCCGGTCATTCTGGACGGGTTCATCTGCACGGCGGCGGCGGCCTGCCTGGACCGGGCGGCACCCGGTGCGCTGCATCACGCGGTAGCCGGGCACGTCTCGGCCGAGGCCGCGCACGGGCGGCTGCTGGGCCATCTGGGCAAAGAGCCGCTTCTGTCGCTCGGCATGCGGTTGGGCGAAGGCTCGGGCGCCGCGCTGGCGATCGGGGTGCTCAAGGGCGCGATCGCCACGCATTCAGGCATGGCGACCTTTGCCGAGGCGGGCGTTTCGGACGGTTAAGAGGCCTTGGCCTCGTCGTCCTCGTCCTTGTCGTCTTCGCGCGTGGGCTTCGGGTCCTGATCCAGCGCCATAAGCTGGGTCAGCATCGCGCTTTCCATGTCCTTGTCGAGCGCGATGGCGCGCTCGCGATAGGCCTCGTTCTCGTCCGCGCGCAGCTTGGGGTCCCAGTAGTTCGCAAGCTCGCGGATGATGTGGCGGTCGTGTTTGTAGAACATGCGCTCGGCCTCGTGCGCCTCGAACTCGGACAGGCCGATGTTTTCCAGCACGTAGCGGCCGACGCGGAGCGAGGAGTCGAACATTTCGCGCACGATGTCGTTCGCCCCGGCCTGATAGAGGCCGTAGACATTGGTGCGGTCGCGGGCGCGCGCGATGATGTGGATGTCGGGGCGTTGTGCGCGGGCGTGGGCCACGATCTTCATGCAGGCTTCGGGGCTGTTGACTGCGACGACGAGGACCTTGGCGGATTGTAGCCCGGCGGCCTTGAGCAGATCAGGGCGTGTGGGGTCGCCGAAGAACCCTTTGACCCCGAATTTGCGCATCATCTGAATGGTTTGCAGGTTGTTGTCGAGCACGGTGGTGTCGTAGCCGACCGAGCGCACCAGACGGTTCACGACCTGACCGAAGCGGCCGATGCCGACGATGATGACGTCGGAATGGTGGTCGATCTCGTCCTCTTCGTGATGCTCGGTCTTATCCGCCGCGCGTTTGGCGTAGGCGTCGTAGGCGATGAAGGCCAGCGGGGTGAGGAGCATCGACAGGGCGATGACGGTGAGCACGTCCTGCCCGATGGTGTTGGTGATGACGCCCTGTTGCAGCGAAAAGGTCACCATCAGGAAGCCGAATTCACCGGCCTGTGCGAGGCCCAGTGTAAAGAGCCACAGGTTCTGGCCGCGCAGGTTGAAGAAGTAGCCCAAGGGGGCGAGGATCGCGGCTTTGGCGACCATGAGCATGAGGGCGAGGCCGATCAGGCGGATCGGGTCCGAGATGAAGCCCGCCACGTCCATCCCGGCGCCGACGGTGATGAAGAACAGGCCGAGGAGCAGGCCCTTGAACGGTTCGATGTCGGTTTCGAGCTGGTGACGGAATTCCGAGTTGGCGAGCATCACGCCTGCGAGGAAGGCGCCGAGCGCGGGCGACAGGCCGACCATGTTCATGAGCGTGGCGATGCCCACGACGATGAGCAGGGCAAAGGCGGTGAACATCTCGCGCAGGCGGGCGCGGCCGATGAAGGTGAAGACGGGGCGCACCAGATAGCGGCCGCCGACGATGATCGCGGCGATGGCGCCGAGGGTGACGAGGGCGACGCCCCAACTGGGCAGGCCCTCGACGATGGAAACGGTGGAATGATCCTCGGCCCCGTGGTGCGCGCCGCTGGTGGCGAGCAGCGGGAGCAGGATCAGCATCGGGATGACGGCGATGTCCTGCGTGAGGAGGACGGAAAAGCTGGAGCGCCCGCCGGGGGATTGCATCAAGCCCTTTTCCGTCAGCGTTTGCAGGACGATAGCGGTCGAACTTAAGGCAAGCATCAGCCCGATGGCGAGCGCGACCTGCCAGGTTTCCCCAAGCGCCATGACGCCCGCTGTCACCACGCCCGTGGTGAGGAGTACCTGCAAGCCGCCGAGCCCCATCAGTCGATGCCGCATGTCCCAGAGCGCGCCCGGGTCAAGCTCGAGCCCGATGATGAAGAGCATCATGACCACGCCGAACTCGGCGAAATGCATGAGCCCCTCGGCGTCGCCGCCGTCGAGCCCCATGAGCGGGCCGATCAGCAGGCCCGCGACGAGATAGCCGAGGACGGACCCGAGGCCGATGCGGATTGCGATGGGGACGGCGACGACGGCGGCGCCAAGATAGATCGTGGCATTGAGGAGAAACGTTTCCATGAGCCGATGTTTGCGCCCGCCTGTCAGGATTGGCAATGCGAAGCGCGCCCCGCGCTGGCGGAAAAGCGCGTTCAGCTCAACCTGTCGCTGATTTCATTCCCGAGGCGCATGATACGATCAAGTCTTGTGCTGATCCTGTCTTGGAACACCTTCAACTGGCCGATGATATCGGTGAGGCTTTCGCCGGATTTCGGCAGGCGCGCGCCCTCGATCTTACACATGACGCGGGTGGTCGACAGGCCGAGAACATGTCGTTCCATCGTGTCGCAGGCCGACAGGATGCGCCGCGCTTCCTCTTGGACGAGGGCGATGGCGGCATCGGAGTCGGCCTTGTAGGAAATGACGAGGTTTCTGAGGATGTCGCGTTCGCGTTCGATGTCGGTATTGCCGAGCTTGCGCCGCTCGAACGTAAGTTGCTGATCGCAGGCATTGAGAAGCCGGGAGAGGCCCTGAATGAGCAGGGTGTGGACGACCGAGGATTTGATCGACGAAAAGTTGCTGTCCTCGCCGAGCACATGCTTTTCGAACCAGTCGAACATGTCGCGCGACATGATCCCGTAGTTCTTGGAGAGGGTCGAAATCGGGCCCCCGGTCGGTTCCATCCGCGAGGCGATGACGCGCAGGTTGTGGGGCACGGTGCGCATGGCGTTGAAGTCGCGGATCAGCCCCTCGGTTTCCTGTCGAAGCGCTTCGGCATGGTCGAGCGTTTCGCTGAGCGCGTCGGTGCGCGGGTCGGTGGGGCGGTTCAGCCCCTGATCGCGCGCGGTGAGTTCGGTGGCGAGCGCATGGGCGGCGCAGGCCGCGTAGTTGGCGAAGCCGTGATCCTTGAGCCGGTCGATGAGCAGGCGCGCGCTGTCCTCGGGCTCGATCTTGTCATTCCGCTCGATCTCGCGGATCGCGGCATATTCGGTCTGGATCTTGTGAAAGAGCGGGCTGGAGGGTTTGACCCGGGCAGAGAGGTAGCCACTGCCGTTTGGCATGACCACGGCGTAGACCCAGTAATAGAGCCCATCCTGCGACTGATTCTTCACATAAGCGCCGATGGGTTCGCCGCGCTTGATCGTGTCCCACAACAACCAGAACACGGCGCGCGGCATGTCCGGGTGACGGATGATCTTGTGCGGCGCGCCGAGCAGTTGATCCCATTCGTAATGGGCCACGCGGCGGAACACGTAGTTGCCCGACTCGATGACCCCGCGCGCGTCGGTGCGGGAAAAAAAGACCTCATCCAGCCCGAAGGGCGCTTCGCCCGAGGTGGGGCGGAATTCCTGACGTTTTTCTTGAAAGGTCACAGACCAGAACTCCAGCGGCGCATCGACTGTCCACGGGTTTAGCTGCGAAGGGTTTTTCTGCGGTTAACGCCGTCAGCCCAGAGGCAGGACGTCGAGCGCGAACTGGCGGTTGCCTTTTTGGTAAACCAGCCGGGTGTCCGAGATGGCGAGAACCTGTCCGCCGTCGAGCCGGTCGCCGACCGACACTTTGACGTAGCGCCCGTTGCCCATACGCACCAGCGCGCGGCGCGAGGACGACGAGCCGTAGACGCCGATGAGGTTCACGCGGCCCAGCGGCAGCGCGTTTTTCATGGTGGCGGTGGTCGCGACCGAGGCCGATGTCGGGATGATCGGTTGGTTGGAGCGCGCGGCTGCCGCGACGACCGTGTTGCCGTCGGAATGATCCTCGGCTTCGTCCGCCGCAGCTTCGTCGTTTTGGGCCTGCTGCACGGCCTGTTCGACCATCGCGGAGAAGTTCGAGGGGCGGGCGCCCGGACGCATCGAAGATGCGACGGCCAGTTCGGTCGCGTTCTCGATGTCGGTCGATTGTTCTTCGGTCTCGGCGGTTTCCTCGGCCTCAGCGACGGCCTGATCCACCGCCTGATCGACGGCGGCGTCCAGTGCGGCAACTTCGGTCTGGTCGGCGGTTTGCGCGTTCAGACCTTCAGGCCGGGCACGCGGGCGAAACTCGGCCAGTTCATCGCGGCTGAGGCCGCCCAGCTGCGCGCGCTCGGTGATCTCGGCCAGATTGCCCGGGCGTGCCTCGGGCGAGCGGCCGGGCGTGTCGCCGGGGAGCGCAAGCGCGGCGTCATCCTGCGTTTCGGGCACGATGCCTTCGGGGCGCGGAGCGGGCACCAGATCGGGGCGGCCCTGAAAGACGATCACGCCGGTGGGGGAAACGGCCCCTTCCGGCGTGGCGATGACAAGACCGTTTTCGTTCAGGTCAAAGGAGGTGCCGGGTGGTGGCGGCGGGATCGGCGCGTCCGTGGGCGCCTCGGCCACCGTGCCGGGATCGGGCAGGGCGAGCGCGTCGTTGGCGGAGATCGAGGGGTCGATGGAGGCCACGTAAACGTCGTCGCCGCGCGCGGTCTCCGGCTCGCCCAATGGTTCGGGCGCGCGCTGATAGACGCCGGTGACGGCATATTGCGCCTCGGCCTCTTCCTGCGAGAGGACGGTGCCGGTTTCGACCTCGGGTTCCGGGGTCGGCTCGGGATCAGTCGGGGCTGTCGTGGTCGAGCTCGCGACCTCGTTCGCGCCGGTCGTCTCGGCGGGCGTGGTCGCGGGGTCGGGGTTGAAGAGCGTGACGTCGCCGTCGTCGAGGAAGACCGTGGACCAGAGCGCCGCCGCCGCCATCAGGAGGAGCAGCACGAGGGTCAGGACGAGGCCCATGTAGCGCGGGCGGCCGCGTTGGGTGGACTGGTTCCGGCGTGCGCCAAAGACGGTCAGCGACTCGGCCTCTTTCGACCGGGCGTCGAGTTCCTTGTCCTTCGGCTTTTCCTTGCGGGCGCGCTTGGGCTTTTCGCGCTTGGCCTTGGGCTCTTTGGCAGGCTTGCCGACAGCCGGCGTGATCTCGGCCACCTCTGCCTCGGGCGTGTCCGCAGTATCGCTCGGCAATGGTGCGAGCGGTGCGGGGGTGTCGGCTTTGGCCGGGCGGCGCAGGCGGGCGCCTGCGGACGACGACATGCCCGAGATGCCGGTCGAGACGCGCGACAGGAGGCCCGGCTTTTCCTCGCCCGGCTTGGGGGTCGGCGCGCTGATCGCGCGGGCCATCGCCTGACGGCGGGTTTCAGCCTCGCCCGACAGGCCGCTGCGCAGGGGCGGGGCTGTGTCGTCGATGACAAGCGGTTTGGGCTTGCTGGCCGGAGCTTCGTCGCCCTTGGCGGGGGCGGCCGCGCTGTCGTCGATGTCGGAGATGCGCGGTTCGGTGACCCCGACGGGGGCCGTGACCGCCGGGCGCGGTGCGGGCGGCGTGGCGGGGGCCGGGGTGTCCGGGACGGTGGGCGCACCGCGGCGCGACGAGAACGCGGGCGTTGGTGCGTCCGGGGTCGCGGGCGCGGTCACGCTTGGCGCGGCGGGCGCGGGGTTCGCGGCCTCGTCCGTTGCGGGGGCGTCACGGGTCGGCGTGGGCGCTTTGCGCGGCGCGGTTTCGCCCGCAGGCGTGCTGCGCTGAATGGGTTTGTAGGTCTGCTTCGTCGATATCTCGGACGGGTCGTCCGGGGTCGGCGGGAAGGGGGCGAGGACCGCTGGCGCCGCCGCGGGGCGCGGCTTGCGTGCAGGGGCCGGGGTGGCCGGGGCGCTCGGCGCGGGCGTGGACGGCGCAGATGCGCTCTCAGCCACGCTCGGCTCGGTCGCCTTGGCGGGTTGATCGGCCGGGTCTTCCGCCTTCGGCGGCTCGGTCACCGGTGGCGCGGCCTGCGGGGCCGGGCGCGCGGGGGCCGGGTCGGGCGTTGCGGGCGCAGCGGCTGTGGGGGCCGGTTCGGCCGCAGGTGCAGGCGTGGCGCCGGGCAGGTCCATACGGCGCGGGTTGCGGGGCACGGGGGTCGCGTCGGGTGTGACGCGTTCGTTGCCGCCCAGAATACGCGACGCGGATTTCGTCTTGCCGAAGAACGGCTCGCCCGAGAAGGACCCGCTGTCGGGGCGCGCGACGAAGCTTACCGGGTTGACGCCGAATTGCGAGGCGAAGCCCTCGGCCTCTTCCATCGTCTCATTGGCCAGCACGGCGACGCGGGCGACGTCGCCCTCGGCGCGCCAGTCGAACACGAGGTCGGACACGGAATAGGGTGTCATGCCCTCGAGCGCGACGCGGATCTGCACCTCACGCGCGACATCGTCGGGGCCGGGCGCCTCGACCGTCGTGTAGAGGATCTGACTGTCGGGAATGATCAGCTTGGTGGTGACGGTGCCTTCGCCAAGCTCTTCGGCGACGCCGCGCAGCGCCTTGAGGTGCTCCGACATCTTGGGATCGTCGAGCGCGACCTCGCCCACATGGCTCCACCCGCCAGCCGCGCGAAACAGGAGGCGAATGCCGTCATGGGTGAAATCAAGCGCGAAGTTCGGCTTCATGGCCTGCGTGTTGCCCGGTGCAATGTCTACGATTACGGGGCAAGTCCCCGAAGTTTTTGGGAAACTATCGCAGGAGCGCGTCCAAGGGAAGGGAAAGCACGGGGATGTGTAGGCCGGTCGGCGGATTTGGTGTCAGGTCGCAGGTTTTCGCCGATATGTGCCTGATTGTCGGCGATTTTCCCGGCGGGCGCGGGGGCTGATCGAGAGAATCACTTGTATACGTCCTAACTCACCGTGCGGCGGGTTTTCCCGCAGGTGATCCTTGGGCCCCAGCTTGGACGCGACGAAGGCCATCGGCGAACGATGCGCCGAAACGGGATTTTCCATGTCAGCCGACAATACGCGATATGTGCCAGACCCGGACAATCCGTCCGACCCGGTGGCGATCCACAAGATCGCCTCGGATCAGTTCGCGCGTGCGCTCAAGGCGATGAACGATCTGACCGAGGCGCTGGACCGGGGCGACCTCGAAGCCTCCAAGGACACGCAGGACTGGTCGAAGATCCTGACCAAGGCGGCGGTGGCGCTGCGCGACGAAACGGCCCGGCTCGACGCCCTGTTCAAGGATACCGCAGATGACCTTTCCGAAATCGACCTCGATTCCGTCCGGGCGGACCTTCAACGCCAGCTGGCTCGCATCGCTGACACCCTCGAAACAGATTGAGTTTCTGGAGCGGCTGGACGACGCGACGCTGGTGTCGCTGCCCTATGTGTTCGAGTTCTGGGCGCTGGACCATCAGATGCCGCCCGAGGGCGACTGGCGCACATGGGTGATCCTTGGCGGTCGGGGCGCGGGCAAGACGCGCGCGGGGTCGGAATGGGTGCGCAGGCAGGTCGAGGGAGCGACGCCGCTTGCGCCGGGGCGGGCCGGGCGTGTCGCGCTGGTGGGCGAGACCTTCGATCAGGTGCGCGACGTCATGGTGTTCGGCGACAGCGGGATCGTGGCCTGCGCGCCGCCGGACCGGCGCCCGGTGTGGGAGGCCACGAAACGGCGGTTGGTCTGGCCCAACGGGGCGACGGCGGCAGCGTTTTCGGCCTCGGAACCCGAGGGGCTGCGGGGGCCGCAGTTCGATGCCGCCTGGGCCGATGAGCTGGCCAAGTGGAAGAAGGTCGAAGAGGCCTGGGACATGCTGCAATTCGCGTTGCGGCTGGGGGATCATCCGCAGCAGGTCGTGACCACGACGCCGCGCGACGTGCAGCTCTTGCGCCGGGTGCTGGCCACAGCGTCAACAGTGTCGACCCATGCGCCGACCGAGGCGAACCGCGCCAATTTGGCCCGGAGTTTTCTCGAAGAGGTCGAGGCGCGCTATGGCGGCACGCGGTTGGGGCGGCAGGAGTTGGAGGGGGTTCTGCTCGACGACCGCGAGGGGGCGTTCTGGTCGACGAAGATGCTGGAAGGCTGCCGGATCGAGGCCGCGCCCGCGCTGTCACGCATCGTTGTGGCGGTGGACCCACCGGTGACCGGGCATGCCGGGTCCGACGAATGCGGGATCGTGGTGGTCGGGGCGGTAACGGATGGCCCGCCCTTGGGCTGGCGCGCCGTGGTGCTGGAGGATGCGAGCGTGAAGGCTGCGAAGCCCACCGACTGGGCGCGCGCGGCGTTGGCCGCGATGGAGCGGCACGGGGCCGACCGGCTGGTGGCCGAGGTCAATCAGGGCGGCGATCTGGTCGAGACGGTGATCCGCCAGATCGACCCGCTCGTGCCTTATCGCGCGGTGCGCGCGGGCAAGGGCAAGTCGGCGCGGGCCGAACCCGTGGCGGCGCTTTATGAGCAGGGGCGGGTGTCGCACCTGCGGGGCCTTGGCGCGCTCGAAGATCAGATGTGCCTGATGACAGTGCAGGGGTTCGAGGGCAAAGGCAGCCCGGACCGGGTGGATGCGCTGGTCTGGGCGCTTACCGATCTCATCATCGAACCGGGGGCAAAGTGGCGTCAGCCGCAGGTGCGCACGCTGCTTTAAACACTTCTTTAACCCTCGATGCGAGGGTGTCCAAAGTCGGGTTTCACCGACGCTGGCGCCGGACAAGGCGCTGATCTGACAAGAGGAAACCAACCGCTCGCGCGGGGCAATGCGCCCCCGTGGACGGGAGAGATTTGCCGGGCGTCCCGGCGACACGGAAACGAGGAGCGCGCGCCGATGGCGGTATTCGATTTTCTGAAACGCGCAGAGACCGCGCCTGTCGAGGTCAAGGCATCGGCCACCGGCCCGGTGATCGCCTATCGTGGCACGGGCCGCGTGATCTGGGGGCCGCGTGACACGGTGAACCTGACCAAGAACGGCTTTACCGGCAATCCGGTCGGCTTTCGCGCGGTCAAGCTGATCGCCGAGGCTGCCGCCGCGCTGCCGCTAGTGTTGCAGGACACGTTCCAGCGGTATGAGACGCACCCGGTGCTCGACCTCGTGACCCGGCCGAACCCGGCGCAGGGGCGGGCCGAGCTGCTGGAGGCTCTGTTCGGGCAGGTGCTGTTGTCCGGCAATGGCTATGTCGAGGCGGTCGGTGGCGATGCGGGCGTGCCGATGGAGCTGCATGTGCTGCGCTCGGACCGCATGAGCCTCGTCCCCGGCGCGGACGGCTGGCCGGTCGCTTATGACTATACCGTGGGGGCGCGCAAACACCGGTTCCATATCGGTGAGGGTCTGTCGCCGATCTGCCATGTGCGCACGTTCCACCCGCAGGACGACCATTACGGTTTGTCCCCGCTGCAGGCGGCGGCGACGGCGCTGGACGTGCATAACTCCGCCACCGCCTGGTCCAAGGCGCTGCTCGACAATGCCGCGCGGCCCTCGGGCGCGATCGTCTATTCGGGCGGCGAGGGGCAAGGGACGCTGACGCCGGATCAATACGACCGGCTTTTGAACGAGATGGAGGCGCATCACGTCGGTGCGCGCAATGCCGGGCGTCCGATGCTGCTCGAAGGCGGGCTGGACTGGAAGCCGATGGGGTTCAGCCCCTCGGACATGGAGTTCCAGCAGACCAAGGAGGCCGCCGCGCGCGAAATCGCGATGGCGTTCGGGGTGCCGCCGATGCTTTTGGGCATTCCGGGCGATGCGACCTACGCCAATTATCAGGAGGCGAACCGGGCGTTCTATCGCCTGACGGTGCTGCCGCTCGCCTCCAAGGTGGCCGCGACCCTGTCGCATTGGCTTTCGGGCTTTGCGGGCGAGACCGTGATGCTGAAGCCTGACCTCGATCAGGTGCCTGCACTGGCCGCCGAGCGCGACCAGCAATGGGCACGGGTCACGCAGGCCGATTTCCTGACAAACGACGAAAAGCGCAGCCTGTTGGGTCTGCCGCCGCTCGCCCCTGCAGCTTCGGCCGAGGAGACCGACGATGAGTGATTATCACATGCCGTTCTGGCTGGAGCACAAGTTCGTCGCCTTGGGCGAAACGCAGGAGGTAGCGGACGGGATCGCCATCGAGGGCTACGCGAGTTTCTTTGGCGAGGCCGACCGGGGCGGAGATATCGTCCAGAAGGGTGCCTATGCCGCGTGCCTCACGAGCCTCGCCAAGGATGGCGGGCATGTGAAGATGCTCTGGCAGCACGATCCGGCCCAGCCCATCGGGGTCTGGGACGAGGTGCGCGAGGATGCGCGCGGGCTCTACGTCAAGGGCCGCATCCTGACCGATGTGGCCAAGGGGCGCGAGGCGGCGAAGCTGATCGAGGCGGGGGCCATCGACGGGCTGTCGATCGGCTACCGCACCGTCAAGGCCGCCACGAACGACCGGGGCCAGCGGCTCCTCACCGAACTGGAGCTGTGGGAGGTGTCGCTCGTGACCTTTCCCATGCTGCCCAGTGCGCGGGTCGGGGCCAAGGGCGATGCGCCCGAGGATGCCGGCTTTCGCCAACTGGCGCACATCATCGACGATGCGCGCCTGATGCTGACCCAGCACCGCTCGGGCGGCGATCACACCCTCTCTCGCAACAGGACCGAATAATGACGAAAGAGACCAAGGCGCACGCGCCGTCGGACATGCCGCAGATGGCGGGCCCGACTGGGGAGGTGAAGGCCGCCCTGACGCGTTTCGTGAGCGAAATCAGGTCGTTCAACGACGACATTGAAACCAGACTTCAACAACAGGAAGAGCGACTGACCATGCTGGATCGTAAATCCCTTTCCCCCGCGCGCCCGGTTCTGTCCCGGACCGCGGACACCGAGGCCCCGCATCAGAAAGCCTTTGAGGCCTATGTGCGCTCGGGTGACGACGATGCCCTGCGTGGCATCGTGATCGAAGAGAAAAGCCTGTCGACCGCCGTTGCGGGCGATGGCGGCTACCTTGTCGATCCCAAGACCGCCGACGTGATCCAGAGCGTGCTGCGCTCGAACGCCTCGCTGCGCGCTGTGGCCAATGTGGTGAACGTCGAGGCGACGTCCTATGACGTGCTGATCGACCACGGCGACCTCGGCTCCGGCTGGGCGACCGAGACCGATCCGTCGTCCGAAACCTCGACCCCGTCCATCGAACGCATCACCATTCCGCTGCACGAGCTGTCGGCGCTGCCCAAGGCGTCGCAGCGGCTGCTCGATGACAGTGCCTTCGACATCGAAACCTGGCTCGCCAGCCGGATCGCGGACAAATTCGCCCGCGCCGAAGCGGCGGCTTTCGTGTCGGGTGACGGCGTGGACAAGCCCACGGGCTTTCTGACCCACCCGACGGTGGACGAGGACAGCTGGAGCTGGGGCAATATCGGCCATGTCATCACCGGCGCGGACGGCGGCTTCGACGCACTCGCCCCGGCGGACTGCCTTTTCGACCTGATCTATGCGCTGGATGCGGAATACCGGGCGGGCGCGTCTTTCGTCATGAACTCGCGCACGGCGGGCGCAGTGCGTAAGCTCAAGGACGCCGACGGTCGCTTCCTGTGGTCCGACGGTCTGGCGGCCGAAGCGCCGGCGCGTCTGGCGGGCTATCCGGTCCTCATCGTCGAGGACATGCCGGATATCGCGACCGACAGCCTGTCGATCGCCTTCGGTGACTTTCAGGCGGGCTACACCGTGGCCGAGCGCCCCGACACCCGCATCCTGCGCGACCCGTTCTCGGCCAAACCGCATGTGCTGTTCTACGCGACCAAGCGCGTGGGCGGCGACGTGAGCGATTTCGCCGCGATCAAGCTGCTCAAGTTCGCGGCCAGCTAAGCCTGACCGGACGTGGCATCCGCCCAAGGTGGCGGGTGCCCGTGATGGGCGCGCGCCCAATCCTCCTTGTCGTCCTGCTGCTCCCCCTCCGTCCGGGCGGCTTGGAAGGCGCGCGTCCATGCCTTTGATGCGAGGGGCCCGATTTTCGGAGTATTCCCATGATGTTAGTCGAGCAGACACAGATCGCGAGCAGCGCCCTGCCGGTCTGGGCGTTCAGAGAGCACCTGCGGCTCGGCACCGGGTTTGCCGACGACGACGTGCAGGAAAGCGTGCTTGGCGCCTATCTTCGGGCGGCCATCGGGGCCGTCGAAGCCCGCACCACCAAGGCGACCCTGTCGCGCCCCTTTGTCTTCACCACCACCGCGTGGCGCGATCTGGCGGCGCAGACGCTGCCCATCGCGCCGGTCAAGACGATCACCTCGGTGAAGATCATCGACCGGAGCGGGGGGGAGGAACTGATCGACGCGTCGCGCTATACGCTGGTGCCCGACATGCACCGCCCGCGCGTGATCTCGTCCGGGTTTCTGCTGCCGCCGATCCCGGTGAACGGGCGGGCCGAGATCGTGTTCGTCGCGGGCTATGGGGCCGAGTGGCACCAGTTGCCCGGCGATCTGTGCCACGCGATCATCCTGCTCGCCGCGCAGTATTACGAGGACCGCGCCGATCCGGCGGCCGACCGGCTGCCCAGTGACGTGACCGCGCTGATCGACCGCTACCGCGATGTGCGCATCTTCGGTGGGGGCCGGACATGAAGGCGCCGGTGCTCAATCGCAAGCTCACGCTCGAAGAGCCGGTCGATGTGGCGGACGGGGCGGGCGGCTACACCCGCACATGGGTCGAACTCGGTGCGCTCTGGGCCAACATCAAGGCCGGGACGGGCCGGGAAAAGGCGGTCGAGAGCATGACCACCTCGTCGGTGTCGTGGAAGATCACCGTGCGCGCGGCGCCCTATGCCTCTCCGTCGCGGCCCAAGCCGGAACAGCGGTTTCGCGCGGGCAGCCGGATCTTTCGCATCGTCGCGGTGGCCGAGGCGGATCATTCCGCCCGGTTCCTCACCTGTTTCGCGCAAGAGGAGGTGTCGGCATGAGCTATGGCACGGCACTGGCGCTGCAACAGGCGATTTATCAACGGCTTACGGCGGACAGTTCACTCGCCGCGCTGGTCGGTTCCGCGATCTATGACGCGGTGCCGCCGGGTCTGACGGGCGTGACTTACGTGGCGCTCGGCCCCGAGGACGTGCGCGAAGCGGCGGATGGCTCCGGCCACGGTGCGCTGCATGAGATCACCGTCTCGGTGGTCTCGGACGCTGCCGGGTTCACCACGGCCAAGGAGGTCGCCGCCGCCGTGTCGGACGCGCTGGTGGATGCCACGCTCATCCTGTCGCGGGGCAAGCTCGTCTCGCTCAATTTCTACCGTGCCCGGGCGCGCCGGGTGCAGGACGCCGACATGCGGCGCATCGACCTGCGCTTTCGGGCGCGTGTCGAAGATAGCTGACCTCACACCAACGGAGACCCGTCATGACCGCACAGAACGGCAAAGACCTACTCATCAAGATCGACATGGATGACACCGGCAACTTCTCGACCCTCGCGGGCCTGCGGGCCACGCGGATCAGCCTGAATGCCGAGAGCGTCGACGTTACCTCGCTGGAAAGCTCCGGCGGCTGGCGTGAACTGCTGGGCGGCGCGGGGGTCAAATCGGCCTCGATCGCAGGCTCCGGCATCTTCAAGGACGACGCGACCGATGCCCGCGCGCGCCAGATCTTTTTCGACGGCGAAGTGCCGGACTTTCAGGTGATCGTCCCGGATTTCGGCATCCTTCAGGGCGCTTTCATGATCACCGGCATCGAGTACGCCGGGAGCCACAATGGCGAGGCGACGTTCGAGATGTCGATGGCCTCGGCGGGTGAACTGAGCTTCACGGCGCTCTGACATGGCGAACGCGTGGACGGGAGAGGTGGCTTTGACCATCGACGGGGAGCGGCGCGTGCTCAAGCTGACGCTCGGGGCGCTCGCGGAACTCGAAGACCGGCTGGGGGCAGACAGTCTTCTCGCGCTGGTCGAACGGTTCGAGGGCGGGCGGTTTTCGGCGCGCGACGTGATCGCGGTGCTGGTCGCTGGCCTGCGGGGCGGAGGGCACGGCGCGATGGAGCTTGCCGCCGCCGAGATTGCGGGTGGCCCGATGGAGGCTGCACGGGTGGCCGGGCAACTCATCGTGCGCGCCTTCAGCCTGCCGGAGGTGGAATGAGCGGGTTCGACTGGTCGGGCCTGATGCGGCTGGGGATGCGCGGCCTTGGTCTGCGCCCGCACGAGTTCTGGGCGCTCACGCCCGCCGAACTCACGCTGATGCTGGGCCGGGATGGGGCGGCGGGGCCGCTTGACCGGGCGCGGCTCGAAGATCTGGCGCGGGCCTTTCCCGACACGCCCGCAGATACAGGAGAGATGACAGATGGCCGAGATTGAGAGCCTCGACGATTTCGACGATCAGGTGGCGGCGCTGGAAGGCTCGCTTCAGGGTGCGACGGCGCTGACCGCGCATTTCTCGGCCGAGATCGAGCGGGTGGGCGCGACCTTCGACAAGCTGAACACCGATGTGTCGGGTCTGTCGTCCGGGATGACACGGGGGCTGCGCAAGTCATTGGACGGGCTGGTCTATGGCTCGATGAACGCGGAACAGGCGCTGCAGTCGCTGGGGCGGTCGATGCTGGACACGGTCTATGACGCGGCGGTTTCGCCGCTGGTGAGCCACTTTGGCGGTATCCTCGGCCAAGGGCTGGGCACCGTCATGAACGCCTTCCTGCCATACGCGAATGGGGGCGCCTTTGCCCAGGGCCGCGTCATGCCCTTTGCCAACGGTGGGATCGTCAACGGGCCGGTGAGCTTTCCCATGCGCGGGGCCACGGGTCTGATGGGTGAGGCGGGGCCGGAGGCGATCATGCCGCTCAGCCGCGGGGCCGACGGCAAGCTGGGGGTGCGGGCCCAAGGGGGCCGCGCGGTCCACGTCACCATGAACATCACGACGCCGGATGCGGAAAGCTTCCGCCGTTCGCAGGGGCAGGTCGCCGCGCAGGTGAACCGCATGCTCGGGCGCGGGCGTCGCTATAGCTGAGGAGGGTGCCATGAGTTTCCACGAGGTCAGATTTCCCCCCAACCTGAGCTTCGGCTCGGTCGGCGGGCCGGAGCGGCGCACGGAAGTGGTCACGCTCGCCAACGGGTTCGAGGAGCGCAACACGCCCTGGGCGCATAGTCGCAGGCGGTATGACGCCGGGATGGGCATGCGCTCGCTCGACGATATCGAGGTGCTGATCGCGTTCTTCGAGGCGCGGCGCGGGCAGCTTTACGGGTTTCGGTGGAAGGATTGGTCGGACTACAAGTCGGGCCTGCCGTCGCAGGAGCCGGAGTATCGCGACCAGCGGCTCGGGACGGGGGATGGCGAGACGACCGTGTTTCAGGTCGTGAAGACCTATGAGAGCGGGACGAACACCTATGCACGCCCAATCCGCAAGCCGGTGGCGGGCAGCGTCAAAGTGGGGCTGGGGGGTGACCCCAAGGTCGAGACCATCGACTACACCGTCGATGTCACCACCGGCGAGGTCACGTTCATGAACCCACCGCCCATCGGGGCCGAGATCACGGCGGGGTTCGAGTTCGACGTGCCGGTGCGCTTTGACACCGACCGCATCCAGACTTCGGTGGCCTCGTTTCAGGCGGGCGACGTGCCGAACGTGCCGGTGGTGGAGGTGCGGGTCTGATGGCGCTGGGCAAAGATTTCCTCGACCATCTGCAATCCGGCTTGACCACGCTGGCGCGGTGCTGGCTCCTGCGCCGCAAGGACGGCTGGGTGCGCGGGTTCACCGATCACGACACCGATGTGGTTTTCGCGGGCGTGACGTTTCGCGCCGATACCGGGCTGACGGCGCATGCGCTGATGCAGACCACCGGGCTTGCCATCGACAACACCGAGGCGCTTGGCGCGCTGTCGGATGCCTCGGTGACCGAGGCCGACATTCGCGCGGGCCGTTTCGACGGGGCCGAGGTCGAGGCGTGGCTGGTGAACTGGGCCAATCCCGACGAGCGGCTTTTGCAGTTTCGCGGCACGCTGGGTGAGATCACGCGGGCGGGCGGGGCGTTTCGGGCCGAGCTACTGGGGCTGACCGAGACGCTGAACCGGCCGCAGGGGCGGGTCTATCAATCCGCCTGCACGGCGGTGCTGGGCGACAGCCGTTGCCGGTTCGACACCGACGCGCCGGGGTTTTCCGAGGAACTTAGCGTCGTGGCCATCGAGGACGACGTGCGGTTTACGCTCGACGGGGCCACGGGCCAGCCGGAGCGCTGGTTCGAGAAGGGGCGCTTTCGCGTGATCGACGGCACCGGGCAGGGGCTGGTCGGGGTCATCAAGAACGATGGTGTCGGGCCGGGGGGGCGGGTGGTCGAGTTGTGGCAGGCGCTGCGGGCACCGGTGCAGGTCGGCGACCGGGTGCGGATCGAGGCGGGCTGCGACAAGCGCCACCAGACCTGCCGCGAGCGGTTCGACAACATCGTCAACTTTCGCGGCTTTCCGCATATCCCCGGCGAGGATCGGCTGCTGTCGGTACCCGTGCAGGGCACCACGGTGGACGAGACCGGGGGTGGCAAATGAGCGGGGCGGCGGCGCTGGCCGAAGCGCGGTTGTGGCTCGGCACGCCCTATCGACATCAGGCGTCTTGCAAGGGGGCGGGGACCGATTGTCTGGGGCTCATCCGGGGGATCTGGCGGGCTTTGTACGGGGCCGAGCCGATGGCGATTCCCGCCTATACACCGGACTGGTCCGAGCCTGCGCGCGACGAGCTGTTGCTCAGGACCGCGCAGGCGCTGCTCATCCCGACCGATACGCCACGGCCCGGTGACGTGCTGGTCTTTCGGATGCGGGACAAGGCCGTTGCCAAGCATCTGGGCATCCTCGCCGGGCCAGCCAGTTTCATCCACGCCTATTCCGGCCACGGGGTCGTCGAAAGCTCGCTTTCCGATCCGTGGCGTCGCCGGGTCACCGCCACGTTCCGTTTTCCCGAAAGGGGGTAGCATATGGCCACCATCGTTCTTTCCGCCATCGGCGCGGGGCTTGGCGCCTCTCTCGGTGGCTCGGTCCTTGGCCTGTCGTCCGTCGTCATCGGTCGTGCCGTGGGGGCTATCGCCGGGCGCATGATCGACAACCGGCTGATGAGCACGGGGTCCGAGCCGGTCGAGACCGGCAAGGTCGACCGGCTGCGCATCACCGGCGTCTCCGAGGGCGCGCCGGTGGGTCAGGTCTATGGTCGTTACCGTCTGGGCGGGCAGGTGATCTGGTCGGGGCGCGTGCGCGAGAACCGGACCATCACCGACGGCGGTGATCGGGGGTCGGGCAAGGGGGTCTTGGCCCCCAAGGGGCCGACGGTGACCGAGTATTCCTATTCGGTGTCGCTCGCCATTGCGCTTTGCGAGGGCGAGATCACCCATGTGGGGCGCATCTGGGCGGACGGGAAAGAGGTGAAGCCCAAGCACCTGACGTTGCGGGTCTATCCCGGTGACGAGACCCAGATGCCCGACCCGGCGCTGGAGGCGGCGCTGGGCGCGGGCAAGGTGCCTGCGTTTCGCGGCACGGCTTACGTGGTGATCGAAAACCTCGACATCACGCAATACGGCAACCGCATTCCGGTCTTCAACTTCGAGGTGTTCCGGCCCGAGCAACCCGACGAGACGCCGGACCTTGCGCGGGGCACCAAGGCGGTCGCGATGATCCCCGGCTGCGGGGAATATGCGCTAGCGACGGATGTTGTGCATTTCGGCGGCGCGCCCGGCAAGCGCAAGCCCGCGAACAAGCACACGCCGCTGGGCAAGCCCGACTTCGAGGCCTCGCTTGCGATGCTGGAGGGGGAGCTGCCGAATGTGCAATCGGTCGCGCTCGTCGCCGCGTGGTTCGGGACCGACCTGCGTGCGAACCTGTGCGAAGTGCATCCGCGCGTGGATCAGAAGGATCAGGACGGGATCAAGATGCCGTGGCAGGTGTCTGGGCTGGACCGGGACGGGGCCACGCTGGTGCCTTTTGAGGGCGAGCGCGCCGTCTATGGCGGGACGCCCACAGATTTCTCGGTCTATCAGGCCATCGTGCGCCTGAAGGAGGCGGGCAAGGCCGTCACCTTCTATCCCTTCATCCTGATGGAGCAGTTGGACGGCAACGGGCTGACCGATCCGTGGTCGGGCGCGGGTCATCAGCCGAAATTGCCGTGGCGCGGGCGGATCACCACCTCGAAGGCGCCGGGGCAGGTAGGCTCGCCCGATGGGACGGCGGCGGCCGAGGCCGAGGTGAACGCCTTTTTCGGCAACGCCCAGCCGCATCATTTCATCCCGGTCGAGGGCACCGTGAACTACATCGGCCCCTATGAGTGGTCCTATCGCCGGATGATCCTGCACTACGCCACCATCTGTGCGCAGGCGGGCGGGGTCGAAGCGTTCCTCATCGGCTCCGAGTTGCGCGGGCTGACCCAGATCCGGGGGGCGGGCAATTCCTTTCCGGTGGTCGAGCAGTTGCAGGCGTTGGCCAATGACGTGCGGCTGATCCTCGGGCCGGGGGTCAAGATCAGCTATGCCGCCGACTGGTCGGAATACTTCGGCTATCACCCGCAGGACGGGTCGGGCGACGTGTTCTTTCACCTCGATGCGCTGTGGTCCGATCCGAACGTCGATTTCATCGGGATCGACAACTACATGCCCGTCGCCGACTGGCGCGAGGGCGAGGATCATGCGGATGCGCATTGGGGCGCGATCTACAACCTCGACTACCTGAAATCGAACGTAATGGGCGGCGAGGGATACGACTGGTATTACCACGCACCTGAGGCGCGCGAGGTGCAGTTGCGCACGCCGATCACCGACGGGGCGCATGGTGAGCCGTGGGTCTGGCGCTACAAGGACATCCGGGGCTGGTGGGAGAACGAGCATCACAATCGGATCGGCGGCGTGCGGCAGGCCACGCCCACGGATTGGGAGGCCGGGTCCAAGCCGATCTGGTTCACCGAATACGGCTGTGCGGCCATCGACAAGGGCGCGAACGAGCCCAACCGGTTCCTCGACCCCAAGAGCGCCGAGAGCGCGCTGCCGCGCTATTCCAACGGCCACCGCGACGATTTCATGCAGATGCAATACCTGCGGGCGCTGCGCGAGTTCTGGGAGGACCCGACCAACAACCCGACGCATCAGATCACGGGTGTGAAGATGATCGACATGGACCGGGCGCATGTCTGGGCCTGGGATGCGCGCCCGTTTCCGTGGTTTCCGAAAAAGCGGGCAGCCTGGGGGGATTGGGAGAATTACGACAAGGGGCATTGGCTGAATGGGCGGGCCTCCAACCGTTCGCTCGCCTCGGTCGTGTCCGAGATCTGCCTGCGCTCGGGTGTGACGCATTTCGATGTGACGCGGCTTTACGGTCTGGTGCGCGGCTACATGGTCGATCAGGTGACCGACGCACGCTCGGCGCTGCAACCCCTGATGCTGGCCTATGGGTTCGAGGCGGCGGATCGCGAGGGGGTGCTGGAGTTCTTTACCCGCAAGGGCGCGCCCGACGGCACGCTCGACCCGGCGCGGTTCGTGGCGACGGATGAGATCGAGGGCGATCTGGAGTTCTCGCGCGCGCCGGAGGCCGAGATGGTGGGGCGGGTGCGACTGAATCATACCGAGGCCGAGGCGGGTTATGAGGTGCGGGCGGTCGAGGCGATCTTCCCGGATGAGGAGACGCATGCGGTGTCGTCCTCGGACCTGCCGATGATCCTGACCCAGCCTGAGGCGCGCGCGATCACCGAGCGGTGGCTCGCCGAGGCGCGGGTGGCGCGGGACCGGGCGCGGTTTGCGCTGGCGCCATCGGATCTGAGCTGGCGGGCGGGCGACGTTGTCGAGATCGAGACGGGCGAGGGCACCGGGTATTTCCGCATCGACCATGTCGAGCAGGCCGGTGTGCAGATGATACAGGCGGTGCGGGTCGAACCGGGGGTGCTGCAACCCTCGGACGGGATCGAGAGCGAAGTCGAACTGGCCGAGTTCACGCCTGCGGTGCCGGTCTATCCCGTGTTCCTCGACCTGCCGATGCTCACGGGCGATGAGACCGCGCATCTGCCGCGACTCGCCGTCACTTCGGACCCGTGGCCGGGGCCGGTGGCGGTCTATTCCTCGGCCTCCGAGAATGGCTATGCGCTGAACCAGATGATCCGCGCGCCCGCGCGTGTGGGCGTCACCGAGACCGCGTTGCGCTGGGCGCGACCCGGCCTTGTCGACAACGGCCCGGCGCTCAGGGTGCGCCTGCCGCAGGGGGCCGTGTCCTCGTCCGGTCTGGACGGGATGCTGAACGGGGCCAACACGGCGGCCATCGGGTTCGGCGACCCGGACGGGTGGGAGGTGTTCCAGTTCTCGGACGCCTTGCTGGTGGAGGAGGACGTTTATGAGCTCACCGGCCGCCTGCGCGGTCAGGCGGGAAGCGATTGGGCCATGCTGCCGGAATGGCCCGTGGGATCGACCGTGGTGTTCCTCGACGGGGCGGTGACGCCCCTAAGCCTGCCGCTGTCGGCGCGGGGGTTGGAACGGCACTACCGCATCGGCCCGGCGAGCGAACCCTTGGACGATGAGACCTATGAGCACAGCGTTGTGACGACCTATGGGATCGGGCTGCGGCCTTACGCGCCTGCCCATGTCACGGCGCGCGCGGACGGTGGCGACTATGCGCTGAGCTGGATCAGGCGCACGCGGATCGACGGGGACAGTTGGCAGAGCGTCGAGGTGCCGCTGGGCGAAGAAGTCGAAAGCTATGTCGTCCGGGTGATCGACGGCGGGGCCACGCGGCGCGAGGTCGTGGTGGCGAGCGCAGGCTGGACCTACACGGCCGCGATGCAGGCGAGCGATGGGGTCGCGGCCCCGTTCGAGGTCGAAGTGGCGCAGATTTCGCAAAGCTTCGGGCCGGGGCCGGCCACGCGCATCACAGTCGGGGGCTGAGCCTCAGCCGTCGCCCACGATCCGGTGCCGCCCTTTGGCGATGGGGTCCGCGTTGCGCACCTCATGGCCCATGTACCATTGCTCGGGATAGTCAAAGATGATGCGGCTGACGACGCGGTCGATCCGGCGCACCGCGTCCTCAAGGCTTTCGTCGGGGCCGAGCGGGTCGATGGGCACGTAATTCACCTCGAACCGGCAGCCGCCCAGCCGTTTGGCGTGACAGACGAGGATCGGCGCACCGGTCTTGCGGGCCATGCGCACGGCAAAGGCGATGTTGCCGTCGAAACGTACGCCGCGCCCGAGCGAGGGGCCGCGCACGCCGCCGTGGATGAACTCGTCCGCGAAGATCTGCACCGCATTGCCGTCGCGCAGCCATTTCATCATCGGGCGGGTGCCATCGACACCTGCGGGGAACACCTTGCCGCCGTAACGCTCGCGCGCTTTGAGGGCGAGCGCGTGGCGAAAGCGGCTGACGGGGGGCTCGTAGACGCCGCGGATCTCGACGCCCTGCGCGATGTGGGTGACGCCCAGCACTTCGAAATTGCCCAGATGCAGACCTAGAAGGATCAGGGGGCCGTCCTTGACCGCGTCGAGATGTTCGACCCCTTTGACGGTGATCCGGCCATTGGGATAGAGGCGGTCGAGAACCGAGAACTCGGTCATCAGCCGCCCGAAATCGCCGAAACCACGGGTCACCTTGTCGTTCAGCGCCTCGGTGCTCCAGTCCGGCCGGATCGCGGCGAGCACGGCCCGGAAGCGGTCGACGGCGCCGGGGTGGTTACGCATCCCGAAGGTGCGCCCGAGCGTGTAGCCAAGACCCGAACACAGGTCGATCGGCACCAGACGCAGCGCGTAATGCAGGATGTAGTCGACCACGCCGTCGCGCGTGTCACGCAGCCAGTAGCGCCGCCAATTCTGCCGCCGCTCGCCCCCGGCCTTGAAATCGGACCATGTGGGGGGCGTCTCGGGCTGCCACCTGCGGGCGGGCTTTTTCTGCGGCGCCTTAGCCACGGTCCCGACGCGGGTGGAGGGTTACGGGGAGACCGCCGCGCGGGCGCAGGGTGAGACGGCATTGCGGGACCACCTCGGCGCGCTCGGCGACGCGGACGCGGAATTTCTGCGCGAGGGTGGCGAGGCACAGCACCGCCTCGACCTGACCGAAGGCGGTGCCTGCACAGACGCGGGGGCCGACGGCGAAGGGCACATAGGCGAAGGGGAACTTGGGCCGTTTGTCGAGGAAGCGCTCCGGCTCGAAATTATGCGGGCGGTCCCAGAAATCCTTGTGCCGGTGCAGGAGCCACGGAATGACGAGGATCAGGCTCTTGGCGTCGATCTCATAGTTACCGATTTTGTCGGCTTCGCGGGCCTGACGGCCAAGGATTGGGACGGGCGGGTAGAGCCGCAGCGTCTCGTCGATGATCGCGCGGGTGTATTTCAGCTTGGGCACATCCGCCAGCGTCGGGGTGCGCCCGCCCAGAACCTCTTCGAGTTCGGCATGGAGCCGGGCTTCGGCCCAACCGGCGCGCGACAGCAGATACCACGCCCATGTCAGGGTCGCGGCCGTCGTTTCGTGCCCGGCCATGAAGATCGTCGCGGCCTCGTTGCGCAGCTCCACCGCGGTCATCGGCTTGTCGGTCTTGGGATCGACCGATTTCATCAGCATCGCGATCATGGAATTCGGGTCGCCGTTCCCCGCGAGATGGTCGGCGATCAGTTCGTCGATCACCCGGTGAACCCGCTTGATCGAGGCGCGGCGGCGGGGGCCGGGGAACATGGGCCAGCCTTCGTCGGCCCCCATGAAATAGGCGATGTTGATCTGGTTCACGACCTTCTGGAAGTCGGTGAAGCCCTGAATGACCTCGAGCGTCTTGTCGCGGCCCAGTTTGGCACCGAACACGGCGCGCGCGATGATTTCGGCGGTGAGGTCGGCCATCTCGACCAGCGCGTCGACCTCGGCCCCGTCGCCGAGGCTTTCCCAATGCGCGACCATCTCTTCGGTCGTGTCCACCATGACCGGGGCGAAGATGTCGAGCTTGCGCCGATGCACGGTCGCCGCCACCTCGCGCCGCCGGAATTTCCACGTATCGCCGTCCGAGATGAACAGGCCGTCGCCCAGAAGCTGTTCGAGCGCGCGCCGCTGTTGCGGGGCCTTGCGTTCGTAATTGTCGTGATTGCCCACCATCACATGCTGGATCGCATGGGGGTTGTTCAGGATCGTGATCTGACGCCCCAGAATGCGGGTCGGCATGATCTTGTAATCATAGGCCTGATCCCACCAGATGCTGAGCAAATCCCTTTGGGCGAGGCGCAGGAAATCCTTTGCGCCCGGCTGTGCATCGGCGGGTTTGGGATAGACGGGGACGAGGGCGTCCTCACCGACATGTTCGACAATCGCGTTGATGGGGCGCGCCTTTCCAATGGTCGGGACGTGGCGCACGCCGCATGTCCGGGTGCTTGCTATCCCTGAGAGAATGGCGAAGTCCTGCCCATTGGGGTGCCAAAGGTCAAGCCATGCGGGGGGGCGTGGCGGGGTGACGCTGCGCTGCCTGTGGCACGGGAAATACAGGTGGCGACCGAGGGGGCGATGTCGCGCCGGGGCAGGGCGATTTCCGCGCCGTCCAGCGCGGTGGGCCTGTGCGAGAACGCGTGTCGGTCGGCGTCGCGCCGGGTTTCATCCATCCTCGTGAACCTTTTTATCACCTCTTTGCGTTTGGCTATCCGTGACTATCTGCGTTAAGACGAGCCAGTAACAGGACGGAGGCCCACATGGCCGAAACACGAGCGAAACCCCGGGCGATCGACCCTGTCTGGGACCGGATCACCTCGGAAGCGCATGAAGCCGTGGCGAAAGAGCCGCTGATGGGCGGGCTCGTCCATGCCTGTATTCTGCATCACAAGACCCTCGACGGGGCGCTGAGCTACCGCATCGCGGCCAAGCTTTGCTCGAACGAGATGTCGATGATGGTCCTGCGCGAGGTCGCGAACGAGGCCTATGAGGACGACCACACGCTGGTGGATGCCGCGCGCGCCGATCTGAACGCCGTGCTCGAGCGTGACCCGGCGACCCACCGGATGTTGCAGCCGATCCTGTACTACAAAGGATTTCAGGGCATGCAGGCGCATCGTCTGGCGCATTGGCTCTGGACCAAGGGGCGCACCGATCTGGCCTATTTCCTGCAGATGCGCTGCTCGGAGGTTTACGGCATCGACATTCACCCGGCGGCTCGCATGGGCAAGGGCATCATGATCGACCACGCCCATTCCATCGTGATCGGTGAAACGGCGGTCGTGGGCGACAACGTGTCGATGCTCCACTCGGTGACGCTGGGCGGGACTGGTAAGGAAGAGGAAGATCGTCACCCCAAGATCGCCGACGAGGTTCTGATCGGGGCGGGCGCCAAGGTGCTGGGCAACATCAAGGTCGGCTGCTGCTCGCGGATCGCGGCGGGGTCGGTTGTGCTGGCCGATGTGCCGCCCGCGACGACGGTGGCGGGCGTTCCGGCCAAGGTGGTCGGCACGGCAGGCTGCGATCACCCTTCGGTGTCGATGAACCAGCTTCTGGGCACCCGCGGGGCCGAGTGAACTCGGCGTGAGTTCGGTGTGATGTGGCCTCCTTTGTGGGGGCCACTTTCATTTTTACAACATCTAGTCGCGCCGAGCGGGAACTTTCCCGCCGCGTTTACCGTTTCTTAGGTAACAGCTCGACAAGATCGGGCGCACGAAACCCTGGGAGACTACGCATGAAACCCTTTGCCCTGATCGCACTCGGTTGGTTCGCCGCCAGCGGCGCGCTCGCCATGATCGTCTGACCGACAGATCCGAAACCTGACTTTTCCGGCCCGTGCGATGCCTCGCGCGGGCCGATTTCGTTCGGGGGCTTGGGCGGATCGATTCGCAAACGGGACGGTGCGGTGGGCGGTGTCGCAGTTGGAGCGGGGGCAAGCAGGACCGGGGAAGTCTTTGAAAACGCTGCGGGAAATGAGACGTCTTGGCCCAGTACGGGTTCGAATGGTGAGCCCGAGAACCGAGTCGCAGAGTCCCATAGGCGAAAGCTCGCGCATGCGTGATCTGAGTCAATGACACGCGGAACATTTTGCATAAAAGTGGCGGCACAACGACAAAGACAAGGGACATCAACCATGCTTCGTATGTGGATTGCCACAGTGCTCG
Organism: Pseudomonadota bacterium; assembly: GCA_036154315.1. Classification (GTDB taxonomy): domain Bacteria; phylum Pseudomonadota; class Alphaproteobacteria; order Rhodobacterales; family Rhodobacteraceae; genus Maritimibacter. Next base: position 42,834 of record JAYZLL010000063.1, on the reverse strand, counting down.
GTTTCGCGGCTCTTTACGCGGTGGCCATCGCGGCCTGACCCAAACAGGGTAAGAAAAAGAAAACGGAGCGTTGGGATGGCAGTCCCGCGCTCCTTTTCTTTTGGGGGGTCAGTCCCGGCCCGCGTCTTTCATCACACGACCGAAATGGCGCGCGAGGAACAGCGCCATCAGAACACCGCCAAGCGCCGCCGCGATCATATGCGCGGGGCGGCTGGGGTCGAAGCCAGCGACGGGGCAGAGCAGGGCCCATGCGACCAGCAGGTTGAAAGACCCCCAGAGCACATTGACCCACGGGGGCGACATGCCGACACCGGGGGGAGAGGCGAAGGGCGATGGAAACGCGCGCCCCTGCACCCCGGCGACGGAATGGGGGATGGCGTTCACGGCAAAGACCGCGCCGAAAAAGACACCGACGATGGACCACATAACGGGCACCTCCTGCGCTCAAGCGTGAGGGGTGCGGGCGGATGGTTCAATGAAAAAGGCCGCGCAGGCGATGCTGCGCGGCCCCTATCGTTACGGAAGGCAGGCCTCAGGCCAGCATCATCATCGGGTTTTCGAGGTTCTGGACGATCTGCTCCAGAAGCTGCGCACCGAGCGCGCCGTCGATCACCCGGTGGTCGACCGAGAGCGTGACCGACATGATCGTGGCCACCTCGACCTCACCTTCGTCGTTGACGATGGGCTTCTTCACACCCGCGCCGACGGCGAGGATGCCACCGTGCGGCGGGTTGATGACCGCGTCGAAGTTGTCGATGCCGAACATGCCGAGGTTCGAGACCGCGAAGCTGCCGCCCTGATACTCATGCGGCGCGAGCTTGCGGTCGCGGGCACGGGCGGCGAGGTCTTTCATCTCGGCCGACAGCGCCGAGAGCGACTTCATATCCGCGTCCTTGAGCACCGGCGTGAATAGACCGCCCTCGATGGCGACGGCCACGGCCACGTCCGAGGGTTTCAACTTCAGCACCCGGTCGCCCGCCCAGACTGCGTTGGCATCCGGGATCGCCTGCAGCGCGAGCGCCGAGGCTTTGATGATGAAGTCGTTCACCGACAGCTTGACGCCGCGCCCTTCGAGCTGCTTGTTCAGTTGCGAGCGGAACTTGAGCAGCGCGTCGAGCTTGATGTCGCGGCGCAGGTAGAAATGCGGGATCGTCTGCTTGGCCTCGGTGAGCCGCGCGGCGATGGTCTTGCGCATCCCGTCGAGTTTGACCTCTTCGAATTCGCGCCCTTCGTACATCTTGAGCACGGTCTCGGCGCCCATACCCGTGGGCATCGAGCCGCCGCCACCAGCCGGGGCCGCAGCGGGTTTCGCGTCGTCCTTGGCCGGGGCGGCCGAGGGCTTGGCGTCCAGCACGTCGGCTTTGACGATCCGACCCTTGGGACCGGTGCCTTTGATCTGGCCGAGGTCGAGCCCCTTGTCCTTGGCGATCCGACGCGCGAGCGGCGAGGCAAAAATGCGCCCGCCCTTGTCGTCCTTTGGTGCGGGGATCGGTCCGGTGGATTTCGGGGCCGGGGCGGCCTCCTCGGTCGCCTTGGGCGCCGCGTCGGCCTTGTCCGAAGACGGGGCAGAGGCCCCGGATGAGGCCGAGCCGATATCGTCGGCGCTTTCGCCCTCTTCCAGCAGGACCGCGATGGGCGTGTTCACTTTCACGCCTTCGCTGCCCGCCTCGACGAGGATCTTGCCGATCACGCCTTCGTCGACGGCTTCGAATTCCATCGTCGCCTTGTCGGTTTCGATCTCGGCCAGCAGATCACCGGACGATACCGTATCGCCCTCTTTCACCAGCCATTTGGCCAGCGTGCCCTCTTCCATCGTGGGCGAGAGGGCGGGCATCAGGATTTCCGTAGGCATCGCACGCTCTCCTTATTTGTAACAGACCGACTTGGCGGCCTCGACCACCTCGTCCGTCGTGACCAGCGCCAGTTTCTCGAGGTTGGCGGCGTAGGGCATGGGAACGTCCTTGCCCGTCAGGTTCAGCACCGGCGCGTCGAGATAGTCGAAGGCTTCCTTCATGATCGTCGCCGACAGGTAGCTGCCGATCGACGGGGTGGGCCAGCCTTCTTCGACGGTGATGCAGCGGTTCGTCTTTTTGACGCTCTCGATCACGGTCTTGGTGTCCATCGGACGCAGGGTGCGCAGGTCGATGACCTCGGCCGAGATGCCTTCGCCCGCCAGAACCTCGGCGGCTTCGAGCGCGTATTTCATGCCGATGCCGAACGACACGAGGGTCACATCGTCGCCCTTCTGCCAGATGCGCGCCTTGCCGAACGGGACCGTGTAGTCGTCGAGGTCAGGCACCTCGAAGGACTGACCGTAGAGCAGTTCGTTCTCGAGGAAGACGACCGGGGTGTCGCCCCGGATCGCGGTCTTGAGCAGACCCTTGGCGTCGGCGGCGGAGTAGGGCATCGCCACGTGCAGACCGGGGATCTGCGCATACCATGCCGCATAGTCCTGGCTGTGCTGGGCCGCCACGCGGGCGGCGGCGCCGTTGGGGCCGCGGAACACGACCGGCACGCTCATCTGGCCGCCGGACATATAGCGCGTCTTGGCGGCGGTGTTGAGGATGTGGTCGATGGCTTGCATCGCGAAGTTGAAGGTCATGAACTCGACGATCGGGCGCAGGGTGCCCATCGCGGCCCCGGTCGCGAGTCCGGCAAAGCCATGCTCGGTGATCGGGGTGTCGATCACGCGTTTGGCGCCGAACTCGTCCAGAAGACCCTGGGTCACCTTATAGGCGCCTTGGTATTCGGCCACTTCCTCGCCCATGACGAAGACGGCTTCGTCCGAGCGCATCTCTTCGGCCATCGCATCGCGCAGCGCTTCGCGGACCGTCTGGGTCTTCATCGCCGTGCCTTCGGGTACTTCCGGGTCTTCGACCGGTTCAGGCTCGGGCACAGACGCGCCCGGCTGGGTCGACATCGGTTTCGCGGTGTCGGTGTCGTCGAGCGCGTCGCCGGAGGACGAGGGCGTTTCGGCCTCGGAGGCTGTCGAGCCGGTGTCGATGTCGTCGGCGCTTTCGCCCTCTTCCACCAGAACCGCGATGGGGGTGTTCACTTTCACGCCCTCGGTTCCGGCTTCGATCAGGATCTTGCCCACGGTGCCTTCGTCGACCGCTTCGAATTCCATCGTCGCCTTGTCGGTCTCGATCTCGGCGAGAATGTCGCCGGATTTGACCTCGTCACCCTCTTTGACCAGCCATTTCGCCAGCGTGCCCTCTTCCATCGTCGGGCTCAGCGCGGGCATGAGAATCTCGGTTGCCATGTTCGTCTTTCCTCCCCGGCCTTACGCGTAAATGTCCGTCCAAAGCTCGTCGACGGACGGCTCCGGGCTTTCGCGGGCGAAGTCGGCCGCTTCGTTGACGATCTGTTTGATTTCCTTGTCGACGGCCTTGAGGTCGTCTTCGGTCGCGTGCTTGCCCTGGATCAGCAGGTCGCGGACGTTCTCGATCGGGTCTTTCTCGTCGCGCATCTTCTGCACTTCTTCGCGGGTCCGGTATTTTGCCGGGTCCGACATCGAGTGGCCGCGGTAGCGGTAGGTCTTCATCTCGAGGATGTAGGGGCCTTTGCCCGCGCGGCAGTGTGCGATGGCCTTTTCACCGGCGGCCTTGACCGCGAGCACGTCCATCCCGTCGACCTCTTCGCCGGGGATTCCGTAGGCCGCGCCGCGTTCCCACAGGGACGGCGACTTGGTCGAGCGTTTGACCGCGGTGCCCATTGCGTACTGGTTGTTTTCGATGACGAAGATCACCGGAAGGTCCCAAAGCTCGGCCATGTTGTAGGTCTCGGCGACCTGACCCTGGTTCGCCGCACCATCGCCGAAATAAGTGAAGGTCACGCGGTCGTTGCCGAGGTATTTGTCGGCGAAGGCGAGGCCTGCCCCGATAGGAACCTGTGCGCCGACGATGCCGTGGCCGCCGTAGAAATGCTTTTCGGTCGAGAACATGTGCATCGACCCGCCTTTACCCTTGGAATACCCGCCTTCGCGGCCCGTGAGCTCAGCCATCACGCCCTTGGGGTCCATCCCGCAGGCCAGCATGTGGCCGTGGTCGCGGTAGGAGGTGACGCGTTTGTCGCCCTCGTCGGCTGCCGCTTCGAGCCCGACGACGACGGCCTCTTGCCCGATGTAGAGGTGACAGAAGCCCCCGATCAGACCCATGCCGTAGAGCTGGCCGGCCTTTTCCTCGAATCGGCGGATGAGCAACATCTCGCGATAGTATTCGAGCAGGTCTTCTTTCGATGTATTTGATTTCTTGGCGCTTTTGGCGGTCGCCATTGGCGTTCTCCTCCGCGGTCCTAAAGATAGTTTAGTGTTAAACTATCTCTTAAACCATTCTGGTCTCGAATGCGAGAGTCGATTTGACGCGGGGCCGCAGCGCACCCGTCACCATCGTATGGAGAAGACCCACAGGCTGTCAAATCGTGCGGCTTGCGCCGCGCATGTCAAGCTTGTCCGCGCGCGGCGCGGCCAAGCGGGAAGGGGCGCTGCCCCTTCGGACGCGTTTGCAGGCAAACACGTCCACCCCGAAGTATTTTGGGAACGATGAAGAGATCAGCGCAGCACGACCTCGTCCGCGCGCACGAGGCCCAGCACGTCGCGGGCCTGCTGGTCGAGCAGGTCGAGGTCGAGGAAGTCGTCCGAGATGCGGCGGGTCTTGTTTTCGAGCGTCGCGATTTCGGCGGCGAGGCGGTCGCGCTCTTTCTCGAGCGTCTGCGCCTCGGCGTCGATGCGCACGCGACGAAACAGCCCATAGTCCCCCTGCACGGAGGCAAAGGTGAAATAGGTGCCAGCGGAAATCAGCCCCAGAAGATAGAGCACGCCGCCGAAGCCGGTTTGTCTGCGTGGACCGCGCAAGGTTTGCCCTCGGTATGAACGTCTGCCTCATGCGCCTCTGACGGGCGCTGAGGATCACTATGACACAGGCGATTCGCCGTGTGAATCCCCAATGATTCGCGACGGCGAATTTCAGCGGATGCCGCGACGGGAGGACTTTGCCGGGAGCAGGTCGCCACGCTAGGTTTCTGGCAGGAGGAGCCGTCATGACCGTCGAACCACGCGCAAGCCTTGCCACCCATGAGGTCGAGAACCAGCCGGGCGCGCCGGGGGTGCGGGATCTCTGGGCGTCCGACGCCACGCTGCGCGCGCATGTTCTGGCCGCGGGCGGGCGCGAGGCGGCCGCAGCGCGGGCGGGCGCGATGTTCGGCACGCAGGAGATGCGCGCGGCGGGCGAGGCGGCGCGGGCGCATCCGCCGGAATTGAAGCTGTTCGACAGGACCGGGCGGCGGCTCGACGAGGTGGTGTTTCATCCGGGCTACCATGAGGTGATGCAGGCCGGGATGGCCGCAGGCTATGCCAGCCTTGCGTGGGACGGCGCGCCGGGGGGGCACGCGACCCATGCTGCGATGGTCTATATGCTCAGTCAGGTGGAGCCGGGGATTTGCTGTCCGCTCACCATGACCTATGCCGCCGTGCCTGCGCTGGCCGCCGATCCGGGGCTTCAGGAGGTCTGGGGGCCCAAGCTGACCGCCGCCGGTTATGACGCCACGATCGCGCCTGTGGGCGACAAGCGATCGGCCACGATGGGCATGGCGATGACCGAAAAGCAGGGCGGATCGGACGTCCGGGCGAACAGCACGCGGGCGGTGCCGGATGGCGAGATGTGGCGCCTGACCGGGCACAAATGGTTCTGTTCGGCGCCGATGTCGGACGGGTTTCTAACGCTGGCCTATACCGATGCGGGGCTGACCTGTTTCCTCGTGCCGCGCTGGACCGAAGAGGGGCGCAACCCGATCCAGATTCAGCGGTTGAAGGACAAGTTGGGGAACCGGGCCAATGCCTCGTCCGAGATCGAGTATCACGGGGCGCGCGCGCATAGGCTGGGGGACGAGGGGCGCGGGGTCGCGACGATCATCGAGATGGTGCATCACACGCGGCTCGACACCGCGATGGCGCCTGCCGGGCTGATGCGGGCCGCGCTGGTCGAGGCGAAACATTGGGTGGAAGGCCGCCGGACGTTTCAGAAGCGCCTGATGGATCAGCCGCTCATGCGCGCGGTGATGGCCGATCTGGCGCTGGAGTGGGAGGGCGCGCTGGCGCTTGGCATGCGGGCGGCGCGGGCGTTCGACGGGCAGGGGGCCGAGGATCGGGCTTTCGCCCGGATCAGCGTGGCGCTGGCCAAGTTCCTGTCGAACAAGCGCTGCGGGCCGGTGATTTTGGAGGCGATGGAGTGTCTGGGCGGCATGGGGTACGTCGAAGAGACGCCGATGCCGATGCTCTATCGCGAGGCGCCGCTCAATTCGATCTGGGAAGGGTCGGGGAACGTCATCTGCCTCGACATCCTGCGCACTCTGGCGCGGGAGCCTTTGGCGGGCGAGACGTTGCGCGCAGAGCTTGAGGCTGCCGTGGGCGCGGACCGGCGCTACGACGTGGCGCTCAAGGCGCATTTCGACCGCTGGCCTGCGCTGCCGGACGAGGGTGAGGCGCGGTGGTTCGCGGAACGTCTTGCCGTGCTGCTCGCCGCGTCGATCCTGATCCGGGGCGGGAGCGCTGCCGTGGCCGATGGCTGGGTCGCGACCAAGGTGGCGGGCGAGCGGGGCATGGTGCCGGGCGCTGTTGGTGGGCTGGATACCGCCGCCCTCATCGACCGGATATGAAACGGCCCGCCGAAGGGGCGGGCCGGATGCGTGTCGCGATCGTCGGGTGCCTCAGGTGATCGAGGCCTGATAGATGCCGTCGATGGCTGTCGCGATGGTCGCGTTGAATTCCTCGTCCGACTGCTGGGCCGAAAGCCCCTCGGTCAGCGCGCGCGAGAAGCTGGCGATCATGCCCTCGTTCTTGCTGAGGAGCTCGTTCGCCTCGTCCCGGCCATAGCCGCCCGACAGCGCGACCACGCGGATCACACGCGGATGGGCGATGAGCGTCGCGTATTGGTTGGCCTTGGTGGGCAGCGAGAGTTTCAGCATCACCTCTTCCCCCTCGTCCAGCGCGTCGAGGTGCTTGGTGATCTCGGCCAGAAGGATGTCTTCGGCCTCGGCCTTGTCGGAAATCGTGATCGTCACCTCGGGTTCGAGGATCGGGACGAGACCTTTGGCGAGGATCTGTTTGCCGACCTCGAACTGCTGATCGACGATGGCTTTGATACCCTCGGGATTGGCGGCCGAGACGACCGAGCGCATCTTGGTGCCGAACACGCCAGCGGCCACCGCGCGGTCGAGGAGCGCGTCGAGGTCGGGCATGGGTTTCATCAGTTGGACGCCGTTTTCCTCGGCTTCGAGCCCCTTATCGACCTTGAGGAAGGGGACGACGCCACGCTCTTCCCACAGGAAGCGGGCCGAGGGCTTGCCGCCGATCTCACGCTCCATCGTCATCTCGAACAGGATCGCGCCGACGACCTTTTCGCCGGTAAAGGCCGGGGCCTGCGCGATGCGGGCGCGCATGGCGTGGATCAGGTCGAACATCTCGTCTTCCGAGGAATATTCGCTTTCCTCGACGCCGTAGAGGCGCAGGGCTTTCGGGGTCGAGCCGCCGGATTGGTCGAGCGCGGCGATGAAGCCTTTGCCGGTTTTCATCTGCTCGAGTTGTTTCGGATCCGACATGTGTTCACCCTCCGTGGCCTGCGTGTCGGACACTTGGTAAGGGGTCGGGCGGCGGGGTGCAATTGTGGTCGCGCTAACGAGCGCCGGAAAGTGGATCAGCGCCGGGGCGACCAGAAGAACGCGTTCATCCGGGCCTGAAACGCGCGTGGCTGAAACCGGCTGCCGAAGGCGACGAGGCTGTGGATCGGGCCGGTCAGCGTGACGCCCTTGCCGCGTTTCATCGCGTCCCAGCCGATGTTTGCGACCTTGGCGGCGCTTTGCATCGGCAGGAAGCGGGTGAGCCAGACGTCCGAGATGCTGGCGGAGGAAAAGAACTCGGTCTGGGTCGGGCCGGGGCAGAGCGCGGTGACGGTGATGTCGGTGCCGCGTAGGTCGGCGCGCACCCCTTCGACGAGGGCGAGGACATAGGCCTTGGTCGCGTGATAGACCGCCACCTCGCCCGAGGGAAAGAACCCGGCGAGGGAGGCGAGGTTCAGCACCTTGCCCGGCACCTTGCGGGCGCGAAAGTCGCTGACGGCGCTTTGCAGAAGCTCGGTGAAGGCGACCATGTTGACCATGACCGAGGCGTGTTCGCGGGCTTTGTCGTTCCCGGCGAACTTGCCGTGTGCGCCGAAGCCTGCGTTGTTGACCAGAAGGTCGATCTCGCGGCCCTCGCAGGCCTTGGCCCAGAGCGCGGTGCCCGCGCCGGGTTCGGAAAGGTCTGCGGGGATCACGACGACCTCGACCGGCAGGTCGGCGGCGAGGGCGTTCAGCTCATCCGCGCGGCGGGCGGAAATGACGAGGTTCCAGCCATCCGCCGCGGCCAGTTTGGCGAATTCACGGCCGAGTCCCGAGGACGCGCCGGTGATGAGCGCCCAGCCCAAGGATCAGTCCTCGAGCGCCGCGACGCCGGGCAGGGTCTTGCCCTCCATCCACTCGAGAAAGGCGCCGCCTGCCGAAGAGATGTAGGTGAAATCGTCGGCCACGCCTGCCGTGTTCAGGGCAGCCACGGTGTCACCGCCGCCCGCGACCGAGGTGAGCGATCCGGCCTTGGTCAGGTCGGCGGCCTTTTGCGCGGCGGCGTTGGTCGCGGCATCGAAGGGCTCGATCTCGAAGGCGCCGAGCGGGCCGTTCCAGATCAGGGTCGAGGCGTTCTCAAACGTCTTGGCGATGGTTTCGACCGTCTCGGGGCCTGCGTCGAGGATCATCGCGTCAGCCGGGCAGGCGTCTGCCGCAACGGTTTCGCTGTCGGCGCCTGCCTTGAACTCACGCGCCACGACCACGTCGGAGGGCAGAACGATCTTGCATCCCGCCTCGTCCGCCTTGGCTACGATTTCGTTCGCGGTCTCGGCCATTTCGTGCTCGCACAGCGATTTGCCGACGTCGATGCCTTGGGCCGCGAGGAAGGTGTTGGCCATGCCGCCACCGATCACGAGATAGTCGACTTTCTGGACGAGGTTGCCCAGAAGCTCCAGCTTGGTCGACACTTTGGCACCGCCGACGACCGCGACGACAGGGCGCACTGGGTTGGACAGCGCAGCCTCGAGCGCCTTGAGCTCAGCCTCCATCAGCCGCCCGGCGCAGTTCGTCATGATCCGCGCGACGCCTTCGGTCGAGGCATGGGCGCGGTGCGAGGCCGAGAAGGCGTCATTCACGTAAACCTCGCCCAGAGCGGCGAGGCCCGCAGCAAAGGAGGGGTCGTTCTCGGTCTCTTCCGGGTGGAAACGGGTGTTTTCGAGCAGCAGAACCTCGCCCGGCTCCAGTTTGGAGACGGCGATCTTGGCGGGGCCGCCTACGCATTTCTCGGCGAATTTGACCGGCACGCCAAAGGCGCTTTCCAGCGCGGGCACAAGCGGTTTCAGCGACATTTCAGGCACGACCTTGCCTTTGGGACGCCCGAAATGGGCGAGAAGGACGGGCTTGCCGCCTTTGCTCAGAATATCGGTCACGGTCGGCACGATGCGCTCGATCCGGGTGGCGTCGGTGACATTGCCTGCGTCGTCGAGCGGCACGTTGATGTCCACGCGCACGAGGACGGTCTTGCCGTCGAGGTCCATGTCGTCGAGTGTTTTCCAGCTCATCGGTGCCTCCTTCTGCCTCACCTCCACAAACACGCTCACGTGAGGGATTACAATGGCGATCTGCCGCTGACGGGCCGGGGATTTCCGCTCTTGCGGGGGCGGTGAGCGGGGCCTACTTTCCCCGCCAAACATCCAAAGGAGGGCCAGATGGCCGATATCAAGGACCCCGAGAACACCATCCTCATGGAACTGAAGGGCGGCACCGTCACCATCGAACTGCTGCCGGACGTGGCGCCGAAGCATGTCGAGCGCATGAAAGAGCTGGCGCGCGCCGGAAAGTACGACGGCGTCGTGTTCCACCGCGTGATCGAGGGCTTCATGGCCCAGACCGGCGACGTGGAGCATGGTCAGGCCGATGGCGGTAACCTGCGCCGCGCGGGTACCGGTGGGTCGGACCTGCCGGATCTGCCCGCCGAGTTCTCGAAGATCCCGCATGCGCGTGGCTCGCTGGGGGCTGCTCGTTCGGCCAACCCGAACAGCGCCAACAGCCAGTTCTTCATCAACTTCAAGGATAACGATTTCCTGAACGGCCAATACACGGTCTATGGGCAGGTCATCGAGGGCATGGAACACGTCGACGCTATCACGCGCGGCGAGCCGCCTGCGAACCCCGACACGATGATTTCGGTCAAGGTCGCTGCGGATGCGTAGATCCACGCTCGTCGCTTGGATCATCTTCCTTGCGGGGGTCGGGCTCGTCGCGTGGTATTACTTCGCGACGGTGCCGGGGTCTGAGCCTCAGGTCGTGAACGATGCGCCGGGGGAATCCGGTGGCACGCAGATCGAGATCACGATCGCGGGCGAGGCGAACGGGGACGTTGTGATCGAGTTGTTCGACACGCTCGCGCCGCAACATGCCGAGCGCATCGCCACCCTCGCGCGCGAAGGGGCCTATGACGGCGTGGTGTTCCACCGCGTGATCGACGGCTTCATGGCGCAGACCGGCGACGTGCAGTTCGGCCTCGAAGGCGGCGACATGCGCCGTGCGGGCACCGGCGGCTCGGACTATCCCGATCTGCCTGCCGAGTTCTCGGAAGAACCCTTCGTGCAGGGCGTCGTGGGCATGGCCCGGTCGTCCAACCCCAACAGCGCGAACAGCCAGTTCTTCATCATGTTCGACGAGGGTGCATTCCTCAACGGCGAGTACACCGTTGTCGGTCGCGTGATCGAAGGCATGGACGTGGTCATGAACATCAAGCGCGGCGAGGGGCCGAACGGCGCCGTGATCGGCGCGCCGGATGTGATGACCAATGTCGAGGTCTTGGACTAATGTTGGTGGCCCGCTGAACGGCGGGCCATCACCCCTTGGCCAACATCAGAATAAATCCAAGAAACAATAGCCATTCGAATGCCGGAATCCGGTATCGTCTTAGTGCGGTAATCATTTGTGCCTCCCCAGGTACAAGAGGCACTATGGTAATCCATACCGCGTAAACAAAGCGTTTTCGTCTTTTTGGCGCAATTCACGGTAAAATACCCAGAAATCTTCATAAAATGCCCCGGATCGCCCGGAATTGTGTCCCAAACGGCCACAAAGGACGGACCGATGCAGATTAGTGATGTCATTTTCTACGGGCTGGGGGCCGCCGTCGTCGTCGGAATCTCGGGACTCGTCGATTTCGGCAGCCTGTTCGGGGCGAAATCGGACGACACAGATTCGGCCGAGCCGGACACGTCCGAAGCCCCCGCCGAACCTGCCTCCGACCACAGTGAACGCGGCGAATACCAATCGACGCTCGCCTTCTTTCTCGAAGAGGATCACGACAGCCTCGTCTCGGCGCGCCAAGACGAAGATCGGCGGGGTGCCGTGGTCGAGCCGGAGCCCGACGCGCCGGAGGCCGTGGAGCCGGACGAGACGTTCGTCGTCGCCTCGACCCCTGACAGCGCCAGCGACCCGGCAGATGACGACAATATCTTTGGCGACGTCACCGTGACCGACGAAGACACGCTCTACGAGGCACAGGAACAGGCCGCCGCGCAAGCGCCGCTCGCGATCTATGACCTGACCGATCCCGCGTCCGAGGCCGCCTATCTCGACGATTTCGACGAGGCGGAAGAGGTGATCCGCATCGAATACGTGCCGTCCTTCGATCCCGACACCGGCCAGTTGACCGAACCGGAGGTGTCGGTGGCGTATGACGAGGATCTCGACCTCACGACCATCGCGCTCGACGGTGCGACCGTGGCCGAGTTGGACGGCGAGGTGCCGATCACGGCGCGCGATATCGAACTGGTGCCGATGGAGGCCGAGGCTTACGCGGCCTGAGCCCACCCGCCCACAGATACGAAAAAGCCCCGGAGGTCATCCGGGGCTTTTCTCATTCTTTCAGCCGTTTATCAGCTCTTGGCGAGGTTGCGCAGCACGTAGTGGAGCACGCCGCCATTGGCCACATAGTCGATCTCAACCTCGGTATCGATCCGGCATTTCAGCTGGATGTCCTTGGTCGTGCCGTCGGCATAGGTGATCGTACAGGGCAGCGTGGCGAGCGGTTTCAGATCGCTCGACAGACCGGTGATCGTGAAGCTTTCGTCGCCGGTCAGGCCGAGTGTTTTGCGGGTGTCGCCGCCGGTGAACTCGAACGGGACGACGCCCATGCCGACGAGGTTCGAGCGGTGGATGCGCTCAAAGCTTTCGGCGATCACGGCTTTGACGCCCAGGAGGTTCGTGCCCTTGGCCGCCCAGTCGCGCGACGAGCCTGCGCCGTATTCGATGCCGCCGATCACGACGAGGGGTGTGCCCTGTTCCTGATAGGCCATCGAAGCGTCGTAGATCGACATCTGCTCGCCGTCCGGGCCTTTGGTGTAGCCGCCTTCGACCCCGTCCAGCATCTCGTTCTTGATGCGGATGTTGGCGAAGGTGCCGCGCATCATGACCTCGTGGTTGCCGCGGCGCGAGCCGTAGCTGTTGAAGTCACGCGGTTCGACGCCGTGGTCCGTCAGGTATTTGCCGGCTGGCGTGGTCGGCTTGAACGACCCGGCGGGCGAGATGTGGTCGGTGGTGATCATGTCGCCCAGAACGGCCAGAACGCTGGCGCCTTCGATATCCGCGATGGTGCCGGGGTCCTTGGACATGCCCTGGAAGTAGGGCGGGTTCTGGATGTAGGTCGATTCCGGCGGCCAGTCGTAGGTTTCGCCGCCCGATACGTCGACGCCCTGCCATTTTTCGTCACCTTTGAAGACGTCGGCATATTTCTCCTGAAACGCCTCGCGGGTGACGACCTTTTCGACCAGTTCCGCGATCTCGGCGTCCGACGGCCAGATGTCCTTGAGGTAGACGTCCTTGCCGTCCGGCGTCTGTGCGATCGGGTCGTTGGCCATGTCGATGTTCATGTCACCGGCCAGCGCATAGGCCACGACCAGCGGCGGCGAGGCGAGGTAGTTGGCGCGCACGTCCGGGCTGATCCGACCCTCGAAGTTGCGGTTGCCCGACAGCACCGAGACCGCGATCAGGTCGTTGTCGGCGATCGACTTGGAAATCTCCGCCTGAAGCGGGCCGGAGTTGCCGATGCAGGTGGTGCAGCCGTAACCGACGAGGTCGAAACCGATGGCGTCGAGGTCGTCCTGCAGCCCTGCGGCTTCGAGATACTCGGTCACGACCTGCGAGCCGGGGGCGAGCGATGTCTTGACCCACGGTTTGCGGTTGAGGCCCAGTTCATTGGCTTTGCGCGCGACGAGGCCCGCGCCGATCATGACATAGGGGTTCGACGTGTTGGTGCAGGAGGTGATCGAGGCGATCACGACGCTGCCGTCTTTCAATTGGTAGTCTTCCCCCTCGACCGCGCCGGTCTTGGCATAGACCGCCGGTTTGGTCGCGATGGGGCCTTCGGCTGCCATGTCTTGCGCGTCGTCGGACATATCGACGCCGCGATAATCCGCGACCACGTCGTCGAACGCCGTAGAGGCGCGGTCCAGCGCCACATAATCCTGCGGGCGTTTCGGGCCGGAGATGGCCGGAACGATGGTCGACATGTCGAGGTGCAGGGTCGAGGTGTAGACCGGATCGTAATCCGCGCCGCGCCACAGCCCGTTTTCCTTGGCATAGGCTTCGACCAGTTCGATGCGGTCCTTGTCGCGCCCGGTCTGTTCGAGATAGCGCAGGGTTTCGCCGTCGATGGGAAAGAAGCCGCAGGTGGCGCCGTATTCGGGCGCCATGTTGGCGATGGTGGCACGCTGTGCCAGCGGCAGGTTGTCGAGCCCGTCACCGTAGAATTCGACGAACTTGCCGACCACACCGTGTTTGCGCAGCATCTCGACCACTTTGAGGACGAGGTCGGTGCCGGTCGTGCCCTCGACCATCGCGCCGGTGAGTTTGAAGCCCACGACTTCGGGGATGAGCATGGAAATCGGCTGGCCCAGCATGGCCGCCTCGGCCTCGATCCCGCCGACGCCCCAGCCCAGAACGGCGACGCCGTTGATCATGGTGGTGTGGCTGTCGGTGCCGACGAGCGTGTCGGGATAGGCCACGTCGTCACCGTTCTGGTCTTTGTCGGTCCAGACGGATTGCGCGAGGTATTCGAGGTTCACCTGATGGCAGATGCCCGTGCCCGGCGGGACCACGCGGAAGTTCTCGAACGCGGTCTGACCCCATTTGAGGAACTGATACCGCTCCATGTTGCGCTCGTATTCCCGGTCCACGTTCATCTGGAACGCGCGCGGATTGCCGAATTCGTCGATCATGACCGAGTGGTCGATGACGAGGTCGACGGGGACCAGCGGGTTGATCTTGGCAGCATCCCCGCCCAGAGCCTTGATCCCGTCGCGCATGGCGGCGAGGTCCACCACCGCCGGAACGCCGGTGAAATCCTGCATGAGCACGCGGGCCGGGCGATAGGCGATTTCACGGGGGTTCTTGCCGCCGTTGTCGGCCCATTCCGAGAAGGCCTTGATGTCGTCGGTCGAGACGGTGCGGCCACCATCCTCGAATCGCAGCATGTTCTCGAGCACCACCTTCAGCGAGGCAGGCAGCTTGGAAAACGTGCCGAGCCCGGCCTGTTCCGCTGCCGGGATCGAGTAATAGGCGACGGTCGAACCGCCGGCGGACAAGGATTTACGGGTCTGGGATGTGTCTTTGCCGACTTCGATGGGCATGTCTGGCTCCTCTCGCTGGACCACTCGGTGCCCCTCGTGCGGGAGCATCCGGTTAACGTTCTTTCTCCATGTGAGACTGTAGACGGATTCCTGCAAGGGGCCGAGGGTCAGTTTTTGTATACCATTGCACACATTTCTGCCGATCCGAGGCCCGTGCCCGTTCGCATGGCACAACTGCCACGATGCACGAACACTCTCAAAACCTTGATTGGCGGGTGACAGGGGGGTGGTCTAACACGGAGCGCACGGACAGACGGAGATCGACTTATGAAAGCATGGATCGGGGCAGGGCTCGTGGCAGCCGCGACGCTCGTCGGCGCGACAGCACATGCCGACGAGAAACCGTTGGTCCTGATCGAGCTGTTCACCTCGCAAGGCTGCAACTCCTGTCCGCCCGCCGATGCGCTGCTGGCCGAGCTGGCCGAGCGCGACGATGTTCTGCCGCTCGCGCTCCATGTCGACTACTGGGATTACATCGGCTGGAAAGACGCCTTTGCGCGGCCCGAACACACGGCGCGGCAAAAGGCCTATGCCCATGTGGCGGGGGCCTCGACGATCTACACGCCGCAGATGGTGGTCGGTGGGACCGATCACGTGGTCGGGTACAAGCCGATGCGCGTGGCCGATTATATGAAGGCCCATGAGGCGACGTTGCAGGCGGTCGAGGTTCAGGCCGAGATTGTCGACGGCAAGATGCAGATCAAATGCCTGCCGCGCGAGGGGGCCGTGCTGCCCAAGACGATCCATGTGGACGTTGTCCGGTTCAATCCCTCGGAAACCGTCGACATCAAGCACGGCGAGAACGCGGGCGAGACCATTTCCTACGCCAACATCGTCACCGACTGGGAGCGTCTTGCCGAATGGGACGGCGAGGGCCTGCTCGAGGTCGACACCACAATGGCCGGTGACGGCCCGATGGCGCTGATCCTGCAGGAACCGGGGCCGGGCCGGGTGCTCGCGGCCTATCGGATCAACTGAGCCGAATGCCCACGGGCTTGGCCCCTTGGTTCATTGCGCGACGCAATGCGCGGTATTGCTCGCCTTTCACAGCACAACAGATGACTTTGCGCACGGCCACCGGCGCGCAAACGTCGGATTTATAGGTTATTTTTTTAGGGGAGGACCCAAACATGACTGGAACGAACGAGCGTATTCTCTATGGCACCGGCAGCCCGAATGTTCGCAAGGTGGCGCTGCTGCTCGAAGAGCTCGGGCTAGACTACGCGATGAAACACGTGGCGGTCTTTAGCGGCGAGCAGTTCGAGCCGGAATTCATGGCGATGAACCCGATCGCCAAGGTGCCGGTCCTGACCGATCCGGGGGCCGAAGAGCCCCTGTTCGAATCCAACGCGATCCTGATCTATCTGGCCGAAACATATGGCCCCGCCTTCTTGCCCGAAGCGGGTGCGGCCCGGCGTGACGTGATGCGCTGGCTCATGGTCCAGACTTCGCTGGTGGGGCCGATGCTCGGCCAGTACAACCATTACCATCTCGTGGTGGAACACGGCACGGAACCCTATTCCGCCGCCCGCTACCGCAATCAGTCGGAAACCGTCTATCGCCACCTCGATGACCGGCTTGCAAGCCGGGAATGGATCGCGGGCGACGTCTATTCCATCACCGATATCGCGATCTGGCCTTGGACGCTTTATCTCGAGCGGCACGACTTTGCGCCCGAGGACTTTCCGAACCTTGCGCGCTGGCGCAGCCAGATTGCCGAACGCCCCGCCGCCAAGCGGATGACCCATAGGGTGGAAACCGAATACGACCCGCGCAACAACAAGACACGACGGGCGTCGTCGGCGGAGTCCCTCAACCGGTTGTTCAACCGCAAGCCCGATGGACCCGAAGCGGATTTCTCGCTGATCGTCCGGGTCTGAGGTCCCGGCTAGGGCGCGACCCGTTCGCGGTGCCAGATGTAAAGGCCGGAGGCGACGATGATCGCCCCGCCGATCCATGTGGCAAGGTCCGGGATTTCCTGAAAGATCACCGCGCCCCAGAAGGCCGCGATGAGCAGGCCGATGTAGGAAAACGGCGCGATGGCCGAGGCTTCGGCGAAGCGGACCGCCTGAATGAGGAAGAGCTGACCGAGCGCGCCAAGCGCACCGATGGCGACCATCAGCACGATCTCGCGCGGGCCGGGCGTGGTCCAGAAGAACGGCACGATCACACTGGTCACGATGGCACCCAGCAGGGCGGCATAGAGGAGCGAGGTGCGCGCATCCTCGTCATGGCCGACCTTGCGGGTGACGAGGATGAAGGTGGCATAGCCCGTCGCGGCGATCAGCGGCAGAAACGCTGCGGGCGAGAACACGTCGGTTCCCGGCCGGATGATGATGAGCGCGCCGACAAGGGCGGCGATCACCCCGAAGGCACGGCGCGGACCGAACCGCTCGCCCAGAAAGAGCGCGGCCCCGAGCGTGATGAAGATCGGGTTGATGTCCATGATCGCCGTCGCCTCGGCCAGACCGAGGAAGGTCAGCGACAGAAAGAACATACTGGTCCCGAGCAGGAGCGACATCGAACGCACGAATTGGAGCCCCGGATACCGCGTGCGCACCACGGTGCGCAGTGAGGGGAGGAGCCAGATCGCCACGATCACCGTCTGCCCGGCATAGCGCGCCCAGATCGTTTGGGCGACATGGACCTCCTGCGACAGCATCTTGGCCAAGAGGTCCATCGTGGCCATGCAGAAAATCCCGCTCATGTAGAGCAGGATGCCACGGGTCGGTTGATTCAGGGGGAGCGCCGATTGGGTCATCGGACGCTCCTATGCCCGGTGGGCGGGATTGGCAACGGCTTAGCGGATCGGGGCGATCGCCTGCCGCTCGCGCCGCCAGATGTAAAGGCCCGAGGCCACGATGATCGCACCGCCGATCCACGTCGCCGCATCGGGCACGTCGCCAAAGACGACATAGCCCCAGAAGGCCGCGATCAGGAGCGCGACATAAGAGAACGGGGCGATGGCCGAGGCTTCGGCATAGCGCACCGACTGGATCATCAGGAACTGCCCGGCGGCACCCACGATCCCGATGGCGACCATGATCGCGATATGACGCGGCTCAGGGGCTTGCCAGAAGAACGGGACGACAGCCGTGGTGATGAGGGTCCCCAGAAGAGCGGCATAAAAGAGCGAGGTGCGCGGATCCTCATCATGGCCCACCTTGCGGGTCAGGAGGATGAAACCGGCATAGCAACTGGCCGAGATCAGGGGCAGCAGGAGCGCGGGCGAGAACACGTCGGTGCCCGGACGGATCACGATCAGCGCACCGATCAGGGCCATGCCGACGCCGAGGCCGCGTTTGATTCCGAACCGCTCGCCCAGAAACAGGGCCGCGCCCAGCGTGATGAGGACCGGGTTCACGTTCATCACCGCCGAGGCTTCGGCCAGTCCGAGAAATTGCAGGGCGGTGAAAAAGACGGCGGTCCCGGTCAAGAGAAGCAGCGAACGGGTGAACTGAAGCCCCGGATAGCGCGTGCGCGCGACCTGTTTCAGGCTGGGTGAAAGCCAGACGACGACGATCACGGTCTGGCCCGCATAGCGCGCCCAGACGGCCTGCGTGACGTGCAGGTCCTGCATCAGGAGTTTCGCCAGAACCTCCATCGTCGAAAGGAAGAAGAAGGCCGAAGTGTAGAGCAGGATGCCTTTGCCGGTCTGATTGGTCGGCAAGGCGGAAGAGGTAACAGTCACTGATGAAAAGCCCGTGCGGTTCGGTCTTTATCGGGCTTATGCGGGATACCGGACGGCGTCCACCAATCTTGGACATTGGTGGGGCGTTGTGCGCGTTGCGCGTCAGTCGTCGTCACCTGCGAGAAGAAGAACTTCGCCCGCCGCTTCGAGTTCGCGGATGGTCGAAACCACGGTTCCCATCGCTTCCTCCGCCTCCTTGGGTTTGACCTTGCCGAGATTGCCGATCTCTTCGCGCAACTGGTCGGCCATGCGTTTGGACATGGCGCCGAGGATGAACTCGGCCGATCCTTCCATCGGGCCGCCCATCGCACCGGCAAGCGCGGTGATGAGAACGGCGGGGTCCACGTCGCGGGTGATCTTGGGCACGTCGCGCGGGTCGATCCGGTCGGGGATGTTGGCGAAGGTGAAGATCGCCTTGCGCACCTCTTCGGCAAACGCCTGATCCTCGGCATCCAGCCCTTCGAGCACGTCGTCGCGGGTGGCGGCGGGTGAGAAGTTGAGGATCGCGCCGACCCGTTCGACCGGCCCATCGGCAAAGGCTTTCGACGGCTGCGCGTCGAGTTGTTCAGCAATCGCGCGCCCTATCCGGTCTACGACGCCCGGCTCGACCGCGCCGGTGAGCGATATGGCATAGGCCAGTTTGCGCGCGCGGGGGCCGGGCAGGCGACCCAAGAGGTCGGCGGCGGTCGAGACCTTGAGTTTCGACAGGAGCACCGCCCCGACCTCGACGCTTTCCTCCTCCAGCACGGGGAGCAGGCGCGAGGGGTCGAGGCCCGCGATGGTTTCCCACGGATCGCCGCTGAAGTTGAACCCCTTGGCCTTGCGAATACGCGCCACCGTCGCCGCGCTGATCGTGCCATCCAATACGTTCAGCGCACCTTCGAGCCCGCCGGGGAAGGACAGGCCGACGCTCTCGATCTCGTCCACGAATTCGTCGACCACGGATTTCAGGGTCATCCGGTCGATGAAACGCATGGTCGACATCTGGTGAGCCAGTTCGGTCTGCAGCGTCTCGGGCAGGTCCGCGAGCTTCAACTCGACGCCCTCGGCCAGAAGCAGGCGCACGATCACGGCAGCCTTCTGACGCTTCGTCAGCTGGCGCTGCGGAATCGCTGGCATCCCAAGCTCTGAAAGAGCCATTTCCGTCGACACGTCTCACCTCATCCCCGGTTCGGTGTCCCGAGGATAAGGCGAAGGTGTTAACGCTTGGTGTCGCGGCTCAGTAGCTGGTGGTCGCGCCGGTGCGGATCGCGGTCTCCAACGCCTGCGCGGGCCAGCCGCCTTCGCCGCCGCGTGCGCGGATTTCGACGAGCTGTGCATAAGCCTCGTCCACCCGGCCCTCGGCGACATAGCCCTGACCCATGTAGGAACGGGCGAGCAGGTTGTCGGGGTTGGCCTC
The DNA here is from genome assembly GCA_036154315.1 of Pseudomonadota bacterium. Lineage (GTDB taxonomy): Bacteria > Pseudomonadota > Alphaproteobacteria > Rhodobacterales > Rhodobacteraceae > Maritimibacter. The sequence goes on along the minus strand of JAYZLL010000063.1, from coordinate 23,003 downwards.
GAGCGCCGCGCGGTAGAACGCTTCGCCCCCGGCCAGATCGCCGGTCGAGCGGGCGACGAAACCGCGATAGGTCAGCACCCGGTCGTCCGACTGGTCCGACATGGCAGCGAGGACGTTCAGGGTGTCACCGTAGCGCCCGGCATAGGCCAGTTCGCGTGCGGCCTGATAAAGCGCATCATCCGTCAGTGAGCTTTCCTTGGGCGCGACGCATTTGCCAGCGTCGGCGTCCCAGACGAAGCCGTCGGTGCATTCGGTCGTGGTTTCGGTGGTGGTGGGTGTGCTGTCCGTCTCGGTGCCCACGGCAAAAGCCGCGCCGGGCAGGGTGAGAGCGGCGATCAGGAGTGTGCGGCGCATCATGGCCTCCGTGCTAGGTCCCGTCCGCCCGAGTGTAGCACAGGGCAGGGCGATCCGTCCTCACGAAGGTGGTAGGCCTAGCTCGACACGACCACGCAGGTCTTTTTCTCGGCGTCGTAGACGGTGCCCGCCTGACAATTGGCGTGGACTTCTTCGCAGGAACGGCCCTCCTGCGCGATGGCGATCATCGGCAGAACGGTCAGCAGGGCGGAGGCGATGAGGGTCTTGGCGGTCATGGCTGGCTCACGGAAATGGCGTTGGCTTGTCATGGCGACGCGCCGCCCAAGGGGACGGCGCGGCTGTGGTCGGAAAGGTCAGGCGTCAGCCCGAAACGACCTCGGTGCAGGCGCCTTTCTCGGCATCCCACGTATAGCCGTCCATGCAGGACGAAGCGGTTTCCTCATGCCCTGCGCACATGGCGAACCCGGTGACGGGGAGCAGGGCAAGGCAGGCGGCGGCAAGAAATGTCTTGGTTTTCATCAATGATCTCCTGTTCGGCTGACTGTAGGGTATCACGATTTTCCGCCGCCGGACTTCACGCGCCCGTGTAGTGGCCCGTGTGCTTGTGGCCAATCACGCGCCGAAGACGCGCTTGAAGATCGTGTCGACGTGCTTGGTGTGGTACTCCATGTCGAACTTGGCGCGGATGCCATCCTCGCCCAAAGCGGCCACGACCTCGTCATCCGCAAGCAGAAGCTCCTGAAAATCGAGCCGTTCTTCCCAGACCTTGAGCGCGTTGCGCTGCACCATCGAATAGGCGTCTTCGCGGCTCACACCGGCCTGCGTCAGCGCCAGAAGCACGCGCTGCGACATCACCAGACCCGGAAATTTGTTCATGTTTTCAAGCATGTTCTCGGGATAGATGATCATCTTGTCGACCACGCCCGCCAGACGGTTCAGGGCAAAATCGAGCGTCACGGTGGCGTCCGGGCCGATGCCGCGTTCCACCGACGAGTGCGAAATGTCGCGCTCGTGCCAGAGCGCCACGTTCTCCATCGCCGGGATCACGGTCATGCGCACGAGGCGGGCAAGGCCCGTGAGGTTTTCGGTCAGGACCGGGTTTTTCTTGTGCGGCATCGCCGACGAGCCCTTCTGGCCCATTGAGAAAAACTCAGCACCTTCCAGCACCTCGGTGCGCTGCATGTGGCGAATCTCGATTGCGACGTTCTCGATCGACGAGGCGACGACACCGAGCGTGGCAAAGAACATGGCGTGGCGGTCGCGCGGGATCACCTGCGTCGAGATCGGCTCGGGCTTGAGGCCCAGCTTCTCGCAGACATGCTCTTCGACCGCCGGGTCGATGTTGGCGAAGGTGCCGACCGCGCCGGAGATCGCGCCGGTGGCGACCTCGTCTCGGGCCGCTTTCAGGCGGGCGAGGTTGCGGTCGAACTCGGCATAGAAGCGCGCGAAGGTCAGGCCCATCGTGGTCGGTTCGGCATGAATGCCGTGGCTGCGCCCGACGCGGACGGTCATCTTGTGCTCCATCGCGCGCTTTTTCAGCGCGGCGAGCACCTTTTCCACATCCGCGATCAGGATGTCGGCGGCGCGCACCAACTGGACGTTGAGGCAGGTGTCGAGCACGTCCGACGAGGTCATGCCCTGATGGACGAAGCGCGCCTCGTCCGACCCGACATGCTCGGCCAGATGCGTGAGGAACGCGATGACGTCGTGTTTGGTCACGGCCTCGATCTCGTCGATCCGGGCGACGTCGAATTCCACGTCCTTGGCTTTCCAGACCGCATCGGCGTTTTCGCGCGGGATCACGCCGAGGTCGGCTTGGGCGTCACAGGCATGCGCCTCGATCTCGTACCAGATCTTGAACTTGGTGGCGGGCTCCCAGATGTCGGTCATCTCTTTGCGGGCGTAACGCGGGATCATGGGGCAGCCTTTCGGTTTGTGACGGGATCGCGCGCGTCATAGACTGACGCCTCGGAAGGGGCAAGGTGAGCATGGCAACGCTTTACGACTTCGAAGGCCGCTGGCGCGTGGCGCGTCAGATCGACGACCGGCAGGCGGGCAAGGCGGGCCGGTTCGAGGGCGTCGTGACCTTTGCGCCGGATGGCGAGGGGCTGACCTGCCGCGAGGTCGGGGAACTGACCTTCGAGGGCGGCACGCCCTTTGCCGCGACCCGCACCTATCTGTGGCGGACAGGGGCCGAAGGCATCGACGTCTATTTCGAGGACGGGCGCTTTTTTCACCGGATCGGACCCGATCAGGCGCCGCTCGCGACCCATTGGTGCGACCCGGACGACTACCGCGTGGCCTATGATTTCACGCTCTGGCCCGACTGGCGCGCGACGTGGGAGGTCACGGGTCCACGCAAGGATTACGCGATGGTCAGCGACTATTTCCGCATCGCGCCGTGACGCGTTTCGCAGGGTGAAATGCCGCTGCTTGCGCTATCGGACCAAAGCACAGTCTTGCCTAACGTTCGCAGGTGCGGCACAACGTGCCCAAAGACACAGGTATTCAGGGGGGACACCCAAATGGCGACACTGACCAAAGACAAAGTTCTGAGCGAGGCCTTTGGCCCGCAGTCCGGCAGCGCGAAGATCGCGAAGGACGTGGCACTCGTCGTGGCCGGGATCGCGGTCATGATCATCGCTGCGAAAATCCGCGTGCCGATGTGGCCGGTTCCGATCACCATGCAGACCTTCGGCGCACTGACCGTCGGCGCCGTTCTGGGCCTGCGTCTGGGCGTGTTCGCCCTGCTGGGCTACCTCGCCATCGGCGCGCTCGGCTTCACCGTGTTCACCGGCGAAACCGCTGGCCTCGCCTATATGGCTGGCCCGACCGGTGGCTACCTCGTCGGCTTCGCCGCCGCCGCTGGTGTCATGGGCTGGCTCGCCCGCATGGGTTGGGACCGCTCCTTCGGTGGCATGGCCGGCGCGATGCTGATCGGCAATGCCGTGATCTACCTCTTCGGTATGCCTTGGATGGCTTACCTCTTCCTCGCCGACAAAGGCGCGGCTTGGGTGTTCCAGTACGGCATGGGCAACTTCCTCGTCGGTGACGCGCTCAAGCTGGTGCTCGCGGCGCTGGTCGTTCCGGGCCTGTGGAAGCTCGTGAGCAAAGCGCGCGGCTGATCCAGCGACAGCTTTAGTTAAAGGGAAGGCGCGCGAGCCGGGCTCCCCCGCCTCTCTTTATACCTCACAGGCTGCCTGAGCAGCCCGTTCGGGTTGGCGGCGACCTTGGGCGGTATCGAGGGCGAATAGGATTTTTTACTTGCTGAGAAGCGCATGAGGGGCAGGTCTGCCCCGTCAAGGCGCAGCGACCAGTCTGTGGAGAGTCGCTGACGCGTCAAGGACGAGCCGCGCCGAGGCGCGGGGCCTGCGGCCTCCTTGACCCGCCAACGACTCGCGGTGTCGTCAGATGTCGAGGTGCAGCTTGCGACCGGAAAAGCCGCCCCGGATGAGGCGGCCTTTGTCGGACACGAAAGGATACTCGTCCGCCCAGTCGCGGAAGCGGTCGTTGGTGACGATCCGGGCGTTCATGTCGGCCGCAGCGGCAAGAAGATGCCCGTCGGCCTGCGTCCCCTTTGGGACCACCATGATCCGGTCCTCGGGCAGTTTCAGGTGGGTCGCGAACCCCTGATCGTGCGTGTACTTACCAAAGAGCAGATATCCAGCGTTCGCATCGAACATCACGTCGGGGCGAAAGCCGTCTTTCTCCAGCCGCCGGACCACCTGTTGCACGGTGCGGATATCGGGGGTTTCATCGCGCCAATACATAACGTTGGAGCCGTCGACGAGGACAGCGGGTCGACGCGACCGGCGCACCCGCAGAACGAGTGCGCCGATGAGGAGGATGAGGGTAAGCGCCCCGAGGGCGATGGGCGACATGGGGTCAGTAGTCGTCCGGCCCGCTGCCGCCCTGTTGCCACGGCTGCACGAGGTTGCCGAAGCGGGTGAAGCGGCCCTCGAAGCTCAGTTCGACCGTGCCGATGGGGCCGTGGCGCTGCTTACCGATGATGACCTCGGCCTTGCCGTGCAGACGCTCCATCCGTTCCTGCCACGCCGCCATTTCGTCAAGCCGGTCGTCGGAGGGCTTTTCGCGCTCGGCGTAATATTCCTCGCGGAACACGAACATGACGACGTCGGCGTCCTGCTCGATCGAGCCGGATTCGCGAAGGTCCGACAGCTGCGGGCGTTTGTCGTCGCGGCTTTCGACCTGACGCGAGAGCTGCGACAGGGCGATGACCGGGATGTTGAGTTCCTTGGCGATGGCCTTGAGCCCCATCGAGATCTCGGCGATCTCGTTCACCCGGTTCTCGGCGGTGCCGCGCACGAGCTGGAGGTAGTCGACCATGAGCACGTCGAGCCCGTGTTCGCGTTTGAGCCGCCGGGCGCGGGCGGCCAGCTGCGCGATTGGGATCGCCGGGGTGTCGTCGATGTAAAGCGGGCAGCTTTCCAGCGCCTTGGCGGCGTCGACAAAACGGCGGAACTCGGCCTCGGTCATGTCGCCGCGCCGGATCTGTTCGGACGGCACTTCGGAGGCTTCTGACAGAATACGCGCGGCCAGCTGTTCGGCGCTCATTTCGAGCGAGTAGAAGCCGACGACGCCGCCGGAAATCGCGCCTTCGGAGCCGTCGGGTTTCTTGCCCTTCTTATAGGCCTTGGCGATGTTGAACGCGATGTTGGTGGCGAGCGAGGTTTTCCCCATCGACGGACGACCGGCGAGGATCAAGAGGTCCGAGGGGTGCAGACCGCCCAGCTTTTTGTCCATGTCGGTGAGACCGGTGGAGATGCCCGCAAGCCCCCCCTCACGCTGATAGGCGGCGTTGGCGACCTGCACGGCGTCGGTGACGGCGGACAGAAAGCTTACGAAGCCCGACGAGGTATGCCCGGTCTCGGCCAGCTTATAGAGCGACTGTTCGGCGGCAACGATCTGCTCGCCCGGCTCGTTGTCCTTCTCGAACCGCACGGCGCGGGCGGCGATGTCGGCACCTAGCCGGATCAACTCGCGGCGCTGGTGCATCTCGTAGATCAGTTGCGCATAGTCGCGCGCGGCGAAGGACGAGATCGCGGCACCGGCCAGACGCGCGAGATAGGCGGGCCCGCCCAATTCCTTGAGCCCTTCGTCCTCTTCCATGAACGCCTTGATCGTCACCGGCGAGGCGAGCGCGTTTTTCGAGATGCGCTGCTCGGCGATGTCGTAGATCCGGCGATGGACGGGTTCGTAGAAATGGTCGGGGCGCACGATCTGCGCGACGCGGTCATAGACCTCGTTGTTCGTCAGGATCGCACCGAGAAGCTGCTGTTCGGCCTCGATATTATGCGGAACGTTGTCCGACGCGTCCTGGTTCTCGTCCGCCGGTTCGCCGGGCCGGAACGGTGACACCTGATTCATGATTTCCCCCAAAAGCGTTCAGTGGGAATAGCTTAAGAGCGGTTCTTGAGGCTAGACCTTAAGAAGTCTGCGGATAACCCTGTGCATATCGACATCACCGGGTCATATCGCCGGACCGCATACCCGTGAGTGTAGCACGGTCGGGCGAGATAGCTATATCTTGTTTTGCGGTGAGCGGGCGAATACGGAGTCGTCCACAGGGTCCGGGAAACTATCCCCAGTTCTATCCCCGCTTATTTTTCTCCTGCCACGCGCGCGGCGCGTTGAGGAAGGCTTCGACCTCGGACAGCGTCTCGGGCGCGAAGGCGCCGGAGGTTTTCGCCTCGGCCAGAACATCCCACCAGGTGCAGAGGTGGTGCAGTTGCACACCGTGGTCGCCGAGCGTTTTCTCGGTTTCGGGGAAGATGCCGTAGTAGAAGATCACCGCCGTATGGCCGCAGGTCGCCCCGGTTTCGCGGATCGCGTCGACGAAGGACAGTTTCGAGCCGCCGTCGGTGGTCAGATCTTCGACCAGCAGCACCCGCTCGCCCTCGGTCATCGCGCCCTCGATCCGGGCGTTCTTGCCGTAACCTTTCGGCTTTTTGCGCACATAGGTCATCGGCAGGGCGAGGCGTTCGGCCACGAGGGCCGCGAAAGGGATGCCTGCGGTCTCACCGCCCGCGATGTTGTCGAAAGCCTCGAAGCCTGCATCGCGCATCACGGTGACGGCGAGGAAATCCATCAGCGTCGATCGAATGCGCGGGTAGGAGATCAGCTTGCGGCAATCGATATAGGTCGGGCTGGGCAGGCCGGAGGCGAGGATGAAGGGATCCTCGGGGCGGAAGTTCACCGCGCCGATCTCAAGCAGCATCCGGGCGGACAGTCGTGCGATTTCGGCCTTGTCGGGAAAGGAGGTGGGGATCATCGGATGCTCCTGTTATGCCACGGACCAATGCAGCGGCCGGCCCGGATCGAACACCGTCACGGTGTCGGGGCCAGCGGCGATTTTGGTCGGAAGTTCAAGGGGATCGCCCTTGGTGAGGGTCAGCGTTTCGTCCGACACCGGCAGTCCGTAGAAGGCCGGGCCGTTGAGCGACACGAAGGCTTCGAAGTGGTCGAGCGCGCTTTCGGCCTCGAACACCTCGGCGATGCAGGAGAGCGCGATGGGCGCGGTGAAAGCGCCCGCGGCGCAGCACTCAGCCTCTTTCTTGTGGGTCGGGTGCGGCGCGCTGTCGGTGCCTAGGAAGGCGCGCTCGAACCCCGAGGTGGCCAGTTTCACCAGCGCCTCGCGGTGATCGCGGCGTTTGAGGATCGGCAGGCAATAGTAATGCGGGCGCATGCCGCCCACCAGCATGTCGTTGCGGTCCAGCATGAGATGCTGAACGGTGATCGTGGCCGCGAGGCCCGCGTCGCCCGCCTGCACATATTGCGCGGCCTGAGCGGTCGTGATGTGCTCCATCACCACTTTGAGGCCGGGCGTGGCGCGGCGGATCGGGTCGAGCACACGGTCGATGAACACGGCTTCGCGGTCAAAAATGTCGATCTCGGCATCGGTGACTTCGCCGTGGACGCAGAGCGGCAGACCGATCTCGGCCATGACCTCGAGCACGCCGCGCACCTTATCGAAATCGCGCACGCCGGAGGCGGAGTTGGTGGTCGCGCCCGCCGGGTAGAGCTTGACCGCCGTGACGAGACCCGAAGCGGCAGCGCGGCGCACGTCTTCGGCGTCGGTCTGTTCGGTCATGTAGAGCGTCATGAGCGGTTCGAACGTCATGCCTGCGGGCAGGGCGGCCATGATTCGGGTGCGATAGGAGGCGGCGTCGTCGCCGGTCACGACGGGCGGCACGAGGTTCGGCATCACGATGGCACGGCCGAAATGGCGGGCGGTTTCGGGCAGAACGGCCTCCAGCATCGCGCCGTCGCGCAGGTGCAGGTGCCAGTCGTCGGGGCGGCGGATCGTCAGGCTCTGGGTCATGGGGGGGGGATTAGCCTGTCGGCGCGGGCTTCGCCAGAGGTTTTGCGCCCTGCTGCGCAGGTCGCGCCGGGCGCGGCTGCGCCGCGCTTTGGGGCGCGGACCTCGGGGCGTGGTGCGGGGCGGAGGGTGCGGAAAGGGGGCTGTCTGCCCCCTTGGACGCCTTTGCTGTGCAAACACGTCCGACCCCCGAAGGTTTTTTCAAACAGAGAAGATCAGGCGGAGGCGTTTCGCTGGGCGTCGCGCTGGCCGTAGGTGATGAGGAACTTGGCGGCGTCGGGCGAAAGCGGGCGGGCAGGCGGGCTCATCATCAGGCGGCCCATGAGGGCGCGGTTGGGCTCATCCAGCATGAGGGCGTCGAAGCGGGATTGGCGCCAGAGCACGGCCTCGGCGTGCAGTTCGGCCAGTTGGGCGTCGCCCATGAGGCGGGTGAGCCACGCATCGCGCAGGGCGTCGGACTGGCGGATCGATGTGTCGTCTTCGCTGGTCCAGTTGCGCTCGGTCCAGTAGTCGAGGCCGAGCGCGTCGCCCTCGTGGACTGCGCGGCCCCGGTCGCGTTTGAGGATAAAACTTTCCATCGCGCCCAACGGGTAATGGTTGAGTTGGACGAGGCCGTAGTTGGGGCGACCGTAGGGCGAGAAGATCGGGCCCTTGCGAAACCTTGGGCCGAGATCCCGGCCTTCGCCGTCGAACCATTGTGCGTCGTCGGCCTTGGGGCCGGGGGCGCGGGGGCGGTGGACGCCAAGTTTTCCGTAGGCGCCGTCGTTGCGGTAGAGCGTTTTGAACATGCTGGCGCGCCACGGCCAGTACAGGATTTCGGGCGCGGCGCGGGTGAATTGCGCGGTGATCGGCAAGTCTTGGAACCGGACCACGCCGCCATTGCCGAAGAGCCGCCAGGTGAGGGTGATGGCGTCGGCTTCGGGGAGGGCTGCGAGGAGGGCCGCGAGGGTGTGGTCGCCGGTATGGATGTTGACGAACTCGTCCACGTCGAGTGCGCAGAGCCAGTCGGCATCTTTCACGGCGGGGTGCTTGTCGGCCAGTTTGAGGCCTGCGAACTGGATGCCGCCATCATGCGGGCCGTCGTTGCGTATGTGATGGACGGGGGCGATTTCGGCCAGACGGTCGAGCATCGTATCGGTGCCGTCGGCGCAGTCGTTCGTGAGCACGACGAGGTCGGTGAAGCCCACGCCCAGATGATGCGCCACCCATTCGATCAGGAAGGCGGCTTCGTTGCGGACCGTGAGGACGGCGGTGGCGCGCATCAGAAGTCGCTTTTGAAGACGACGACCTTGGCCATCGACGCCTTGGGGAAATAGGTGAGCCCGTTGCGGTGCATCGCCTCGAACACCGCGCGCACGCCGGAGGCGCCGATCCATTGCGGGTGGATCTCGATGATGGCGAGGCGGATGCCGGTGAGCGTTGCCTTGTCGAAGAGGTCCGCTTCGGCACCCTCGATGTCGCAGACGAGGACCGAGGGCCTGAGGTCTTTCCAGACGGTGTTGATGTTCAGGACCTCGATCTCATGCTCGGCAACGATGGGTGTGTCCATCTTGGCGGGGGCCTTGTCGAGCGATGAGGCCAGCAGGTTTTCGCGCTGATAGAACGTCGCCGTGCCTTTTTTGGGGCCGACGATGGCATTGGTCACGGTGACGTTGTCGATTTCGTTCAGCGCATGGACGTCGCGCATATAGGCGACCGCGTCCGGGTTCGGCTCATACACATGGACGTGTCGGGCGTTGCAGTTGCGCGCCATCAGGGAAGACATGAAGCCGATGCCGCCCCCCAGTTCCAGAACCGTATCGTCGGAGGTGACCTGACTGCGGGCCGCGTCAGCCTCGGTCCGCTCGTAGTTGCTGCGCCTCAGCGCGCGGCGCAGGCGCGGGGCGAGGATGTCGGGGCGGTCGGGAAACCTGAGCCCGCGACAGCGCAGGAGCGGTTCGCCCTCGGCCGTCGGCTGTTTGGGTTTGACGGTCATCGTGACGGTCTTGTCCTGTGCGAGCGCCATTCTGCGCCTCCTTGTCGGCCTCTGGCGTCCCCCGACGCCCTGACGGGGTGTGACGGCAGCTTAACTTTCCATATCCAGAGCGAGGGCGAAGGCCACGCGCTCCATTTCCGTGAGTTTGGTTTCCAGCGCCTGCGCGTAAAGCTCCTGAAACTCGGGCGTCTGGTGCAATTCGTCGGCCTTGGCGCGGTGCCATGCGTAGCCTGCGTCGTGCAGGCGGCGAAGCTCGGGGTCGGCGAGCAGCCGCTCCATCTCGGCGCGCACGCGGGGGACGTTGCGTTTGATCGTGACGTCCTTGTTGCCGCCCCAATCCATCCGCACCCAGTAGTTGATGCCGATGGAGCGGTCGACGTGCAGCGCGCGTCCGCGCTGGCGTTTGATGAGGAAGCTTTCGGCCGAGCGCAGAGCGTAGTGATTGAGTTGCAGCAGGTCGTAACCGATGGTCTTGAGGTCCGAGCGCCAGCCGTTGTCCTTGTATTTGTCGGTCATCACCTGACCGGAGCCGTTCACCCACTGGACCCGGTCGCGCAGGTCTTCGTCCAGCGTGTTGGGGCGGTGGCAGGACAGTTTCTCATAGGCGCCGATGTTCTTGGTCATGGTCTTGAAACCCCATGCGGTGTGCGGCTTGGGGCAGTATTTAGGGGCGGCGTCGTCGAACTGTTCGATCACCAGATCGCGGCTCAGGTCGGTGACGCCGTTGTGGCCGAAAAGCCGCCATGTCATCGCGACGTTGGTGGCGTCGGGGACGTGGTCGAGGAAATCGTCGAGCCGCCCGTTGCCGCAGCGGATGTTCATGAACTCGTCCACGTCGATGTGGATCACCCAGTCGGCGTTGCGGATCACGGGTTCCTTGAGCGATTTGTTCAGCGCGTATTGCTGGGGCGAGTTGCCTTTCCAGTCGGTGTTGTCGCGGTGCTGGAGCACGCCAAGCGCCTGAAGCCGGTCGAGGATTTCCGCCGTCCCGTCGGTGCAGTCGTTGGTGTAGATCAGGAAATTGTCGACGCCGATCATGCGGTGATAGGCGACCCATTCGAGGATATAGGGTGCCTCGTTCTTCATGCAGCCGACGATCACGTTGCCGGAGCGGCCTTCGGGCAGGGTGCAGGGCGCGACGTCGGTGAAGGCCGCCGCGACCTCTTCCTCGTTGACGCGGCCCAGACGGTTGTGCGGGGCGAAACGGCCCGTGCGCAGGTGGTGGAAGTTCTCCTTTGCGCGGGGCGACATGAGTTTTTCGGCGGTGGGCGAGAGTTTGTCCGGCTGAGACATCTGGGCGCCGTTGATATGCGCTTTCTGGCTGTCCTCCTGACGGCGTCGGATTTCCGCGGTCACCATGTCGATCCGGGGGAGCGCAGCGGCGGCGTATTGCGTGGCGCGAAAGCCGTGGGTCGTCTCGGCCTCGGCCCAAGGGTCATCGGGCATCTCCGGGCGCAGTGCAGGCTCGACCTCGGGGTTAATGTCCGAGAGCGCCGCATTGGCCGGGGCGAAATGGTCTGAAAGCGCGGCGAGCGTGCCGGGGGCGATGGGGTCGCCCCCGATCGAGACCTCATCCACAAAGCGGGATTGCAGCTGGCGCGGGATGATCCGGCCCTTATTCATCAGTTTCTCGAACACGAGGTTCATCGCACGGGCGCGGGCCACGGTTTGCGCCGAAGGGCGCGGGGGCAGGTCGGCGGGCGGCGCTTTGCCAAGCGGCAGATCGCGGCCAATCAGGGCCGCGACTTCATCAGTCACGCGGTCGGAGGCAAAGAGCGCTTCGTCGTAAGGGCGCAGGCGCATGGCACCTTGGCCGAACACGCCCTCCCAATGCGCAATGAGCGCGGGCAGGTCTAGCCAGTGGGGCACGGCCTGTATCTCGGGAAACCCGTTCTTCATCGGGTCGATGCGGCCCCAGTCGGCAAGCGCCGCCTTGCGCCAGGTCTCGGTCCCGATGAGGGCAAGCTCTTGGCTCAGATCGGCGCGCCGACCGTCGATCACCGAAGCCTCGTAATGCCGCACCAGCATCCGTGCCTGTTCGTCGACATGCGCGACGATTTCCATCTGGTCCGAGAGGGGCGCGAGCAGGGCGCGCAGGCGGCGCAATTCGCTTGCATTGGGCAGGGTCGACAGTTGCAGCGCCGACAGGACGAGCACCTCGGGGTCCGCGCGGCCCACTTCGGCGGTCAGATCCTCGGCCACGCGGTTGCGTAGCGCCTCCTGCGCCTTAGGGGAGGCAAAGCCGCGCGCGGACCTGAGCGGGTCGATGTGACCCGGCTCGGTGACCGCCATGTATAGCTTTGTGTGGTTGTGCCGCCCGAGGCCGGAAAAGAGCACGCCCTCTTTCGCGAGCGCCCCGCGCTTGTCGTCCATCACCGCCTGAAGCCGATCCGCGCCACAGACGGGCAGGCCGATGTGCAGCACGATCCTCACGCCGCGCCCCCATCGGTTTCGTCGAACTCCTGATCGTCGGCGTCTTCGCCGGGCTTGTGGTTCTCGTTCTCGTTGGCCACGCCCCACCACGGCAGGTCGACGCCGGTGAAGGCCGCGATCTTTTGCGGGGCCTCAGGGTCTTCGATGTCGAACTCGAGGAAATCGTCGGCACCGGCAAAGACATGACGGCAGAAGTCGATATGCGCCCCGATCCAACGCTCGATCTCGCCGGGGTTCTGGCCGTGGTATTGCGGCAGGCCGGGGACGTGGTTCGCGGGCAGGCGCGTCTTGCCGAGGTTCGACCAGCGGCGGATGCTGTCGGCGTGTTTCTCGGGGTCGCGGGCCGACAGCAGGAAGCGCGCGCCGGGATGATGTGCCCGAATGGCCGCGATGATCGCCCAGTCGGTCTGGGGCCAGAAATTCCGGCCCCGCCGCACCACGGAAATTTCGGTAAACGCGTCGAAATCGGGCATGGCGGACAGGGGATCGCCGGTCTCGAAGTAGCCCAGATACATGAGCCGCCCGACGAACCCCATCTTGTCGCCATTGGCATCACGCGCCATCCAGTCGGCGACGCTGAGCCCCGCCGCCTCGAACGCGGTGGCGAGCGTGGTGGTCCCGGATTTCGGCAGGCCCAAGTTGATGATCTTGGGCACGCTCATGCGATCAGCTCCATCAGCGCAATCTCGGCGGGGCTTTCCTGAGGGGCAGCCAAAAGGCGCGCGCGCAGGTCCTGATAGCCGGGCTGGGCGATCAGCGTGTCCCGCTTGGCCCGGTGTGCAGCGCAGGCGGCGGCATGCAGATCGGCAATCTCGGGGTCCGACATCAGTGCAGCCATCTCGGCCTTGAGCCGCGGCAGATAGCGCAGGATCGACCGCTCCTCCCACGCCGCATCGTTGCGCTCGCGCCAATAGCTGTTGTCGAATTCCCGGTTCTCGCGGTTCACGTCACCCCGGTCGTTCTTGACGAGGTAACTGTCGAGCGAGCGCAGCGCATAGTGGTTGAGCGTCGCAAAAGCGCGCGCGCCCTTGGCTGGAAACTTGCGCTTGCGGTTCTTGTTGGCGGCCGTGCGGAACTTCCACGGCACGTCACGCCCCGATCCGTCGGTCCAATCGGGGCGCGTCGCCTTCTTGATTCGGCCCTTCATGAACGGCCGGTGCGCGCCGAAATACTGCACCGGAAAATCGTTCCGCGTCAGGGTCTTGACCTCTTGCGCCAGCTCGTCGCACCAGATGTCGGGGTTGTGGGTATAGGTGAACTGCTCGACGACCGGGCGATCCTCATAGGTCTCGACACCGCCGTTCGCCATGAACTGGAACGTCACCGAAATCGCGTGCGGATTGCCGCAGGCCGCGATCAACTCAGGGATGGTGCCATCGCCCACGTGGATGTTCAGAAACTCGTCCACATCCGCGATCCAGACCCAGTCGGCCCCGGTCACGACCGGCTGGCGCGCCGCGTGTTTCAGCGCCTCCATCTGGTAATTGCGGCCCTCGGCGGGGTTCGGCAGATGTTCGACGATCCCGCGTGCCGCGAGCGCATCCAGCATCGCATCGGTGCCGTCGTCGCAGTCGTTGGAATAGAACAGGTGATCCGTGACCCCGATCACACGATTGAACGCGATCCATTCGATCAGGAATGGGCCTTCGTTCTTCACGCAGGTGACGGCCGTGATCCGCATCACGACGCCTCCGACCGAAATTCGGTAAGCTCTGCCATCTGTCCGCCTGCTCGCTCGTGCCGGATTGATCCGGTCTACGCTTCGTTTTGTCCTTGGTCCTACTATGCGCGATCTAGGCGAAAATCGTCAACTTTTTCACAAGGTGGTTCACGGCCAGCGTCGCGAACGGGTGACAGCGCCTACGACCAATTGACGAGGGCTTGGGGCGTGCTGCCCTTGACCCTTTCGTGCGAGAGATATTCCATGAGCCGAGGTTGAGGAGGAGCAGATGACGCAGATACCCGAGGATATCGACGGGGTCGAAGAGATGCTGTCGGGCGAGAACTACGTGGTGGGCCGCGCGCTCGCCACCGTGACGTTCCTTGCGCTGAAACTCGGCCGGCCCCTGTTTCTCGAAGGCGAGGCGGGGGTGGGCAAGACCGAGCTTGCCAAGGCGCTGGCCGCCGCTCTGGGCCGACGTCTGATCCGGCTTCAGTGCTACGAAGGGTTAGACGCGTCCTCGGCAGTCTACGAGTGGAACTTCCCGGCCCAGATGGTCGCGATCCGCACGGCAGAAGTGACCGAGGGCACCGACCGGGGCGCGCTGACGGATGAGCTGTTCTCGGACCGCTACCTCATTCGCCGCCCGCTGCTGGAGGCCATGTCGCCCCAGCCCGGCGGCGCACCGGTGCTCCTGATCGACGAGCTCGACCGCACGGACGAACCGTTCGAGGCGTTCCTGCTCGAAGCCCTCAGCGACTTTCAGGTGACGATCCCCGAGCTCGGCACGATCAAGGCGCCCGAGCCGCCCATCGTGATCCTGACCTCGAACCGCACGCGTGAGGTGCATGACGCGCTCAAGCGCCGCTGCCTTTATCACTGGGTCGACTACCCCTCCTTCGACCGGGAGATGGACATCCTTACCGCCCGCGCCCCCGAAGCCTCCGAACGCCTGTCGCGCGAGATCATCGCCTTCGTTCAGCGCCTGCGCACCGAAGACCTCTTCAAGAAGCCGGGGGTGGCCGAGACCATCGACTGGGCCAAATGCCTCCTCGCGCTCGACGTCATCGACCTGTCGCCCGCCGTCATCGCCGACACGCTGGGCGCGATCCTCAAATACCAGGACGACATCCAACGCCTCGCAGGCTCCGAGGCCACGCGCCTGCTCGAAGAATCCCGTCAGGCCCTCGAGACCGCCTGATGGTCTTTCCGGTCTCGAAATATCCCGGGGGAGCGGGGGCAGGGCCCCCGCCTTGGTCGGACTGGCGTAAGCCAGTTCGAAACCTGAGATGAAAGGCCTCCCCGATCTCGAGCTGCCGGAGAACCCCAAGCTCACGGCCAACATCACCCATTTCGCGCGGGCCCTGCGCAAGTCGGGGCTCAAGGCCGGACCCGGCAAGGTGCTGGAGGCGACGCGGGCAGTCGCGGCGGTCGGCTTCACCTCCAAGACCGACTTCTATTGGACGCTTCATGCCGTTTTCGTGTCGCGGCCCGAGGAGCGGCGGGTGTTCCATCAGGTGTTCCGGCTCTACTGGCGCGACCCGCGTTACCTCGAACATATGATGTCGCTGATGCTGCCCGCCGTGCGCGGGGTGCAGGAGGAGCGGGCGGCGAAACCGGCGGAGAAACGCGCGGCGGAATCGCTTCTCGACGGGATCGAGCCGGAGATGCCCGAGGGACAGGGCGAGGAGGAGACCGACGAGACCCAGATCGAGGTCGACGCCTCGCTCACCATGTCCGCCGAGGAACGGCTGCGCACGCTCGATTTCGAACAGATGTCGACGGCGGAGGTGGCCGAGGCCAAGCGCCTGCTCGCGCGCCTTACGCTGCCGGTCAAACCGCTCCAGTCGCGCCGGACCAAGGCCGCGCTTCACGGGAGCCTGCCCGACTGGCGGCGCACGATGCGCGACGCGATGCGGCAGGGGGGCGAAGTGCGCGATCTGGCGATGAAGGAACGGCGCATCCGTTGGCCCAATCTGGTGGTGCTTTGCGATATTTCCGGCTCGATGTCGTCTTACAGCCGGATGGTCCTGCATTTCCTCCACACCGTTGCCAACCAGAAAGGCGCGGGCTGGGCCAAGGTGCATGGCTTCACCTTCGGGACGCGGCTGACCAACATCACCCGGCATCTGGCCACCCGCGACGTGGACGCGGCGCTGGCCGCCGCCGGGGCCGAGGCGCAGGATTGGGAGGGCGGCACCCGGATCGGCGAAAGCCTGCATGCCTTCAACCGCGACTGGTCGCGCCGGGTCATGGGGCAGGGCGCGGTGGTGCTCATCATCACCGATGGGCTGGACCGGGACGACCCCGACCGGCTGGCCAAGGAAATGGAGCGGCTGCACCTGTCGGCCAAGCGCGTGATCTGGCTAAACCCGCTTCTCAGGTGGGAAGGCTTCGCGCCCAAGGCGGCGGGCATCCGCGCCATGCTGCCCCATGTCGACACGTTCCGCGCAGGCCACAACATCGCCTCGCTGGAGGCGCTGACACTGGCGCTGTCGCAGCCCGACGACGCGGGCGACAAGGCGCGGCTCATGGCGATGCTCTGACCCCAACCGCGCGACCTGCCTGCGCAACCCGGCCCCGCGCAGAACGCATGGAACATTCCGGCGGTCCCACCTGTTTTCCGAGACGATCCATCTCGCAACAGGAAGGCTCCCTCATGACCAAAGGCAAATCCGTCCCGCCCACCACGAACGACGCGGGTGCGCCGATCCCGAGCGACGAGCATTCGCTCACCGTCGGGTCCGACGGTCCCATCGTTCTGAACGACCACTACCTGCTGGAGCAGATGGCGAACTTCAACCGCGAGCGTATTCCTGAGCGCCAGCCCCATGCCAAGGGTGGCGGGGCCTTCGGTTATTTCGAGGTGACCAAGGACGTGTCGAAATACACCAAGGCCAAGGTGTTCCAGCCCGGCGCCAAGGTCGACATCGTGGCGCGCTTTTCGACCGTCGCAGGCGAACGCGGCAGCCCCGATACGTGGCGCGACCCGCGCGGCTTCTCGGTCAAGATGTACACCGAAGAAGGCAACTTCGACATGGTGGGCAACAACACGCCCGTCTTCTTCATCCGTGACCCGATGAAGTTCCAGCACTTCATCCGCAGCCAGAAACGCCGCGCCGACAACGATATGCGCGACCACGACATGCAGTGGGATTTCTGGACGCTCAGCCCCGAAAGCGCGCATCAGGTGGCCTATCTCATGGGCGACCGGGGCATCCCCAAGACCTGGCGCGAGATGAACGGCTACTCCTCCCACACCTATTCGCTGGTGAGCGAGGCGGGCGAGAAGTTCTGGGTCAAGTTCCACTTCCACACCGATCAGGGCGACGGCAACGCGTATCTGAGCCAGGACGAGGCCGACAAGCTGGCGGGTGCCGATGGCGACTATCACCGCCGCGATCTGTTCAACGCGATCCGCGACGGCAATCACCCGAGCTGGACGCTGAGCTGGCAGATCATGCCGTATGAGGACGCCAAGACCTATCGCATCAACCCCTTCGACCTCACCAAGGTCTGGCCGCATGACGACTATCCGCTGATCGAGGTCGGCAAGATGGTGCTGGACCGCAACCCGACCGATTTCCATGCGCAGATCGAGCAAGCCGCGTTCGAGCCCAACAACCTCGTCCCCGGTGTGGGGCTGTCGCCCGACAAGATGTTGCTGGCGCGTGGGTTTTCCTACGCCGACGCGCACCGGGCGCGGCTTGGGGTGAACTACAAGCAGATCCCGGTGAACAAACCGCAGGCGCCGGTTCACAGCTACTCCAAGGATGGCGCGATGCGGGTCGATCCGGTGACGGACCCGGTCTATGCCCCCAACTCCTACGGTGGCCCCGCCGCACAGCCGCAAAAGCACGAGGCGGGTCTGTGGGAGGCTGACGGCGAGATGGTGCGGGAGGCCTACAAGCTGCGCCCCGACGATGACGACTGGTCGCAAGCCCACGCACTGGTGCGCGACGTGATGGACGACGCCGCGCGTGACCGGCTGGTGTCGAACGTCTCCGGTCATCTGCTGGATGGCGTGAGCGAGAAGATCCTTCAGCGCGCGTTCGAGTACTGGCGCAACATCGACGAAGAGGTCGGCAACAAGATCGAAAAAGCGGTCCGTGACGAACTGGGCGGCGAGTCGAAAGCCGAAGGTCTCGCCTCGGCCGAAAGCATCGACCACTACCGCGACGCGGCCGAGTGACCGCCTGACCGCCTGAAATTACAACGCCGTCGCCCTGATCGGGTGGCGGCGTTTTTCATGTCGGAGGATTGGAGCGGGTGAAGGGAATCGAACCCTCGTCTTAAGCTTGGGAAGCTCCTGCTCTACCATTGAGCTACACCCGCGTGACGGCTGAGATACGGTCGTGGGGCAGGGCCGTCAAGGGGCTTCGAGCCGAGGTGCGTTCGGGTGACTGTGTTCCGCGAACTTCAATGTACTGATTTGTCCAAGCGTTTGTTGCGGGGGCCGGATCAGCGGCTATGGTTGAGTATGTTTTATTGAATGACTCGGATTGGACATGCTCAGTAAGATTTTCAAGCGTGCCTCACAACTCGCTCCGCTTCAGCCGGGTCGTTTGAGGCGCGCCTCCGTGACGGTGAACGGGACCAGACTCAGGCGCTTTGCACACGGCGGGAACGCGGCCTACCGTTCACTGGAAGAGCTTTTGGGCGAGTCCATTCCAGCGCAGCGGTATCGTTCGATGGACCCGATGACATTGGTCAAGGATCTGGTGCCGACGTCGGGCGCCTATCGAACGCTCGATATCGGATGCGGCAATGCGAAGACGAGATCGGCATTCAAGGGTCTGAACGATGACCTCGTCTGGCAAGGCATTGAGATTGCTGAGACTTACAACATTTCGGATATAGCTGACCTGCCCGACGGGGTTCAGATCTACGACGGCGTCAATATTCCCTTCGAAGAAGGCCACTTCGATCTTTGCTTTTCCGGGCAGGTCTTTGAGCATGTCAGGCACCCCGAAGACCTGTTGGACGAGGTCAGGCGCGTGCTGAAGCCCGGCAGGCACTTCGTCGGCAGCCTGTCGGGCGGCGAACCATATCATTGGCACAGCCTGTTCAACTTTACCGCGCTGGGGTGGAAGACCGTTCTCGAGGATCACGGGTTCAAGCTGCGGGCGCTCTATTCCGGGATCGACGCACTGACCTTGCTGCTTCACCACTGGTCGGAGAACCGAAAGGACATGGGGACCTATTTCCGCGACCCGATCCTCATCGACGCTCTGGCGCAGGAGAAGGTATCAGGGGCCGAGGCTATCCGTCAGGAAAACGCCCTCAAGCTCGCGTTCGCGGGTCATCTGGTGTTCGACGCCGAACGGATTTAACCGCGCCGTCTGCGCCGCCGTCCGCCTTCGGGACTGCCGCCAGAGTTGAAATCGACCTCCGGCAGGGTGATCAACGACCGTAGGATCGGGAACGGATCGGCCGCGTTCGGCAGGGCGGTGGCCGCCACGAAATGCTCCTGAAAACGCGGCTCGACGGCGGTTTCGATCTTTTCGATCTGGCGCACCAGCCCCTCGATCTCGACCCGTGCCTCGCGGTTCAATAGCGCGATGCGCGCCCCGGTGCCCGCCGCATTTCCCGCGCTCGTCACCTTTTCCAACGGGCAATCCGGGATCATGCCCAGCACCATCGCGTGTTTGGGCGAGATATGCGCACCGAAAGCGCCCGCGAGCACCACCCGGTCCACCGTGTCCACGCCGCGCTTGTCCATCAGGAGCCGCGCGCCGGCGTAGAGCGCCGCCTTGGCCATCTGAATCGCGCGGATATCGCCGTTTGTGACGGTGATCCGGCGTTCGCCATCCTCCCACAACAGGTAGGAATAGGTCCGGCCCTCGGGGATGCAGCGTGGGGTGCCCGTCGCCTCGGCGGACCCGATCAGCCCGCCGGGATCGACGATCCCCGCCATGCGCATCTCGGCCACAACCTCGATGATGCCGGAGCCGCAGATGCCGGTGATCCCGGTGCCCGCGACGGCCGCCTCGAACCCGTCCTCGGTCGACCACAGATCGCTGCCGATCACCTTGAAGCGCGGCTCTTTCGTGATCGGGTCGATCTCGACCCGCTCGATCGCACCGGGGGCTGCCCGCTGGCCCGCGCTGATCTGCGCGCCCTCAAAGGCGGGGCCCGTGGGCGAGGAACAGGCGAGGACGCCGGTCTTGTCCCCGAGCAGAATTTCCGCGTTGGTCCCCACGTCCACGACCAGCACGAGGTCGTCCGAGCGATGCGGCGCCTCTGACAGGGCAACGGCGGCGGCATCCGCGCCCACATGGCCCGCGATCAGCGGCAGGAGATAGGCGCGTGTGCCGGGGGCGACGGTCAGGCCCAGATCGCTGGCCATCATGCGCTGCGCGGTGCTGAGGGCGAGGGCGAAGGGCGCCTGACCCAGCTCGTAAGGGTCGAGCCCCAGAAACAGGTGGTGCATCACCGGGTTCATCACGAAGGTCGCGTCGAGCAGCGTTTCGGCCCCGATCCCGGCCTCGGCCACCAACTCGCCGATCAGCCGGTCCACGCCCTCGCGCACCACCCGCGTCATGTCCGCCGCGCCACCGGGGTTCATCATCGAATAAGACACCCGGCTCATCAGGTCTTCGCCATAGCGGATCTGCGGGTTCATCAGCCCCGAACTCGCCAGCACGTCGCCGGTGATGAGGTTCACCAGATGCCCGGCGATGGTGGTCGAGCCGAGGTCGACGGCCACACCGTGAAGCGGCCCCTCGAAGAAATCGGGCCAGAGGGCCACTACTTTGGGCGCACCATCATCGTGGATCGCCGCCGTCACCGCCCATTTGCCCTTGCGCAGCGTGGTTTGCAGGGCGGGGAGGAGGTGTCGGTCGATCTCGAGCGTCTCGAGCCCAAGCTGCGCCTTGAGCGCGCCCAGCAGCCTGTCGAGATCGCTCGACGGATGATGCATGTCCGGCTCGGCCACTTCGACATAGGCGAGGCTCAGGGGCGACGAGAGCACGATGTCACGGACCTCGGCCCGCTTGCGCACCACCTGTTTGTGCACCTGACTTTCCGGCGGCACGTCGATCACGACGTCCTTCATCACGCGCGCCTGACAGCCCAGCCGCCGCCCGTCTTTCAGGCCCCGGATGCGATCGTAGCGCGCCTCGACGTCGTTCCATGCCGACAACGCATCCTCGGCGACCGTCACCCCATGCTTGGCGAATTCACCGTAACCCGGCGCCACCTGACACTTGGAACACTTCCCGCGCCCACCGCAGACCGAATCCAGATCGACGCCCAGCTTGCGCGCGGCGTCCAGCACGGGCGTGCCTTCGGGCACCCGTCCACGCTTGCCCGAGGGCGTGAAAATGATGAGGGGGTCTTGGTCCGACATGGCGCCTGTCTCGCTCCCGAGGTCTTCTTCTTCGGTCTGAAAATACCTCGGGGGTTCGGGGGCAGAGTCCCCGATTGCGACGCCTCGCGGCGCAAAACGGCTACATCGAGAACGAGGTGCCGCAGCCGCAGGAGCTGGACGCGTTCGGATTGTCGATCACGAAACGCGCGCCGATCAGCTCTTCGGTGAAGTCGATGGTGGCGCCGGTCAGGAACGGCAGGCTCACTTCGTCGATGACGACTTTCTCGCCCGATCCTTCGAGCACGAGGTCGCCGTCTTCCGGTGCGGCCAGCGCGATTTCATATTGAAAGCCCGAGCAGCCGCCGCCCTCGACGGCGACGCGCAGCGCCTTGCCGTCCTTGCCTGCGCCAATCTCGCCCAGCCGGGCAAAGGCGCGGTCGGTCACTTTCGGAGGCAGGTTGAGGTCCATGGTTCACCCGATGTTTCAAGTCCGTAACATCTGGAATATATGAGCCTTGGGACAGGGCAACAAGAGACGAGAAAGGCGTGGCGGCAGGATGAAGGCCACATTCGCGTGTGATCCGGTACAAAGCCGGGGCAGGTTATACCCCGAAGAAGAGAGCCAGTTTCGCTCGTGTTTTCAACGCGATCGCGACCGGATCATCCATTCCTCCGCGTTTCGGCGGCTGAAACACAAGACGCAGGTGTTTCTGGAACACGAAGGCGATTACTACCGCACCCGGCTCACCCATTCCATCGAAGTGGCGCAGGTCGCGCGCACCATCGCGGGCACGCTGGGTCTGTCAGGCCAACTGACCGAGGCGGTGGCGTTGGCGCATGATCTGGGGCACACGCCGTTCGGCCATACCGGAGAGGATGCGCTGGATGCGCTGATGCAGCCCTATGGCGGGTTCGACCACAATGCGCAGGCTTTGCGGATCGTCACTTCGCTCGAACGGCATTATGCCGAATTCGATGGCTTGAACCTCACCTGGGAAACCCTTGAAGGCATTGCGAAACACAATGGCCCGGTGACGGGCGAGTTGCCGGTGGCACTGTCGGAATACAACGTGGTTCAGGATCTCGAGCTTCACACCCATGCGAGCGCCGAGGCGCAGGTGGCGGCGCTCGCGGATGACATCGCCTACAACAACCACGACCTGCACGATGCGATCCGCGCAAAGCTGATCGACGAGGAGGAAATCCTCGTCGTGCCGATGATCCGCCGATCCTATGAGGCGGTCGATCAATCCTATCCGAACCTCGACATGAAGCGCCGGCGCCACGAGGCGCTGCGCCGGGTGTTCGGCGTGATGGTCGAGGACGTGCTGGCGGCCTCGCGCGCCGCGATTGCCGAGGTCGACCCCAAGACCGCGACCGACGTGCGCATGGCGGGGCGGCAGATCATCCGGTTCTCGGACGAGCTGTGGGAGGAGTTGAAGCAGCTTCGTGGGTTCCTGTTCCGCAAAGTCTATCGCGCTCCGTCGGTGGTGAAGATGCGCGAAGAGGTCACGACCATCGTGAACGAGCTTTTTCCGCTGTTCATGGAGAACCCCGATTACCTGCCGTCCGAATGGCGAGAGGACGTGGCCGAAGCCGCGGACGAGCGGGCGCTGGCGCGGATCGTGGCGGATTACATCGCCGGGATGACCGACCGTTTCGCCATCGAAACCCACTCGCGTTTCATCGGCGGCACCGACACCCGGTCGCGGCTCTTGTCCAAGTAAGCGGTGCGGGCATGCGCCCGCGCAGGATTTGCGCGTCCCCGCCTTGGGCGGGCACGCGCGGTGGGCGCTCCTGCCATTGGATCGTGCGGGATGATGAGGTTCGGTGTCTTTGCTGGGGAAGCGCTTGAGGGGGCAATCGCCCCTCAAGACGCCATGCCGAGCGTGATGCGGTGCGGCGGCCCCGCAAGGACAAGACGCGGCCGGGCCCCCCGGGCGGCGGCCCGCAAGACACCCCCGCCCCC
>JAYZLL010000062.1:0-6194 GCA_036154315.1 Pseudomonadota bacterium | reverse complement strand
GTGGGTCGCCCCGGCGCCCGCCGGGGCGCAACCCCTCAAACGTAGTTCAGGCCCTTTTCCTCGAGCCGTGGACGCATGTTGTAGATGTCGAGACCCAATTCGCCCGCTTCGAACTTGGCCCGCTTCTCGGCCTCGTTCGCCTCCCGCGCCTGCGCCTTTTTCAGCACTTCGGCGGCCTCCTCACGGCGCACGCAGACAACACCGTCGTCATCGGCCACGATCACGTCGCCGGGGTTCACCAGTTCGTCGGCACAAACGACCGGCACGTTGACCGAACCAATCGTCTCCTTGATGGTGCCCTGTGCGCCGATGGCCTTGGACCAGACCGGGAAATTCATCTCAGTCAGGTCTTTCACATCGCGCACGCCCGCGTCGATGATCAGGCCGCGACAGCCACGCGCCTGCGCCGAGGTCGCCAGAAGATCGCCGAAATATCCGGCGTCCGACGGGCTGATCGTGCCAAGAAGCAGCACGTCACCCTCTTTCAACTGCTCGATCGCGACATGGATCATCCAGTTGTCCATCGGCGGGGCGAGAATGGTCGTGGCCGAGCCCGCGATGCGCGCGCCGGGATAGATCGGGCGCATGTAGCTGTTCAAAAGCCCTTTGCGGCCCTGAGCCTCGTGCACCGTGGCCACGCCACAGGCGGCGAGGCCGTCGATCACGGCCGGGTCGGCCCGTTCGATGTTCTGGACGACGACGCCGGTGGTTCCGGGTTGATAGGTCATGCGGCCTCCCCTCAGTCCAGCTCGTCGACGGTGCGCGGGAAGATGGCCTCGAAGCCTTCCGCGTGGGTCGCGGCCTTGCCGCCGGCCTGACCGCCGGAGTTGCGGCGGAAGTGGTTGCCACGGTTCTGGGCGACGTTCTCGTAGAAGTGCCACAGGTGCTCCTGCCCCTGCATGCATTGGATCGCGGCCCATTTCTTGTCCCACACATCCGAGATGTCGAGGAAGATGTTCGGCTTCCAGCCCATCTGCTCGGTCTGGTGCGGCTCGAACAGGTAAAGCTGCGGCGCGCCCAGCACCTTTTCACCCGGATTGTGACCCCAGGCCTGCGCCATCATGCGGGTCTCGAGCGCGAATTGCGTCGTGTTCATGTGGTCGGTGTTATACGGATCCCACTTCGAGTGGCTGAACATGAACTTCGGCTGCACCGCGCGGATCACATCGACCATCTTGTCTTTGTAGTCGCGGGTGAACTCGAGCGGGTAGTCGCCCATATCGAAGAACTGAATGTCGTGGACACCCAGCGCCGAGGCGGCGTTCTCAGCTTCCTTGCGGCGCTCGGTCTTGACCTTGTCGAGCGTCATGCCCTCCTGCTTCCACAGTTTCGCGCTCTCGCCGCGCTCACCGTAGGACAGGCAGACGACGGTGACGTCGTAACCCAGCTTGGCATGTTTCGCGATCGCGCCACCGGCACGCCAGACGAAGTCGGCGGAATGCGCGGAAATGACGAGGGCGGTTTTCTTGTCGGACATGATGTCTCTCTCCCAAGGATCCTGTTCGTGTCGCGGGTCTGCGGGGCTGGCCCGGACCATCGCCCTCCGCTTAGTGCGGAGCACCGGGGAGATACCATTTGAATCCCGCGCCCCGCGCATAAATATTTGCTATAGGCGTAAGGACGGTTCAGAATAGGTGAGAAGCTCAAGGCACTGGTATGTCGGTCGAATTTCTCAATCTCAGACATCTGCGCGCCTTCATGGAGGTTGCCGACGCTCACGGTATCTCGGCCGCGGCCCATAAGGTTCACCTCAGCCAGCCCGCCGTGACGCAGGCGATCTCAGGCCTCGAAACCCGGCTCGGGACCAAACTGCTCGACCGACGGTCCGAAGGGATGTTCCCGACCAAGGCGGGCGGCGCGCTTCTCGCGCGCGTGCGGCGTATGTTCGGTCATCTTGCACATGGCGCGGCACTTGCCGTGCGGATCGGGCGGCGCGACGGCAAGCCGGTCGCCGACTTTCACCTGCGCGTGACGGCAGCACAATTGCGCGCGCTCATCGCGATCCGGGATGCGGGCAACTTCAGCCTTGCCGCGCGCACCTTGGGTATTTCCCAGCCTTCGATCCACCGCGCGGGCCGCGATCTGGAAAAGCTTTCCGGCATGGCGCTCTTCTCCGCCGGGCGGCGCGGCATCGAACTGACCCCGCAGGCCGAGGCCTTTGCCCGCTCGGTGAAACTCGCCGAAGCCGAACTCAATCAGGGGCTCGACGACCTGACCCGGCTTGCAGGCCGCGACAGCACCCGCATCACAGTGGGGTCGATGCCGCTCTCACGCACCGAGATCCTGCCCGAGGCCATCGACGCGCTCTTAGGCGAGGCGTCTGCGGTTCAGATCCGCACCATCGACGCGCCCTATGCCGAGCTTCTGCGCGGCCTGCGCTACGGTGACATCGACGTGCTGATCGGGGCCCTGCGCGAGCCAGTCCCTGTCGATGACGTGGTGCAGGAGCCGCTTTTCGTCGACCGCCTCGCCGTCGTCGCAGGCCCCAACCACCCCCTTGCCGGGCGCGCGGCTATCGACATTTCCGATACGCTCGCCTTTCCGTGGATCGCCCCGCCGAAAGAAACACCGGGCGGTTCGTACCTCTTTCGCACCCTCCAGATCGGCGAGCTCGAAGAAACGCCGGTGCGCATCGTGTCGTCCTCGATGGTGCTGGTGCGTGGCCTCTTGGCGCGGGGCGATTACCTTACGATCCTTTCGCCGCATCAGGCGGCGGTCGAGATCGGGCATGGCGATATGGTACAGCTCGACGTCGACCTGCCCGACAGTCGCCGCCCCATCGGCCTTACCACGCGCACCGGATGGGTGCCGACCGCCACGCAGGCCCGTTTTCTCGACCTGATCCGGGCCGCGGCGCGCGACCCCGACACGCCGCCCTCTACCCAAAACGAATAGACACTCAGGGCAATGAATTTCCAATTGCCCGCCCTCGTGCCTACATCGCTCACAGATGCGAACAGAACCAGACATCCACGCCGACGGGGCCACCGGTGCCCCGATCGCGATCCTCGGTTTCGGCGAGGCGGGCTCGGCAATTGCCGAAGGATGGCGCGAGGCTGGTCTCGACCTGAGCCTCGTGGCCTACGACCTCAAGACCGCTGGCCCCGATCAAGCCGCCGCCCGCGCGATGAAGGCCCGGTATAACGCCCTTGGCGTCACCGGCGCGCCGATCCTGCGCGACGCCCTGCCCGGCGCCCGCGCAATTTTCTCGCTCGTGACGGCGGATGCGGCCCATGACGCGGCCCGCGCCGTCGCCCGCGACATGCCCGAGGGCGTATTCTATTTCGACTGCAACTCATGCGCGCCCGAAACCAAACGTGCATCCGCCGCGCTGATCGAAAACGCAGGCGGGCGTTACGTGGACACGGCGATCATGTCGCCGATCCACCCCAAGAAACACGCCTCGCCGATGCTGATCTCGGGGCCTCACGCGTTGCGTGCGAAGTCGCTGATGGGCGCGCTCGGCATGAACGCGCGCGTGATCGAGGGTGACGTGGGCCGTGCCTCGTCGATCAAGATGATCCGCTCGATCATGGTGAAGGGGATCGAGGCGCTGACGCTCGAATGCGTGCTCTCGGCCGTCACCGCTGGCGTCGAGGACGAAGTCATCGCCTCGCTCGATGCCTCGATGCCGGGGTGGGACTGGGCGGCGCGCTCGGCCTATAATATGGAACGCACCACGACACACGGCATCCGCCGGGCCGCAGAAATGCGCGAAGTTGTGCGTACGGTCGCCGACCTCGGCCTGCCCGCGCGCATGACCCCGGCGACGGTGGCGTGGCAACAGAACATGGGCGAACTCGGCCTGACCGGGACGCCCGAGGATTATCAACACAGGGCCAAGGCCATTCTGGCGGCCCTCGGCAATGCGCAAATGGAGGATACCCCATGACCAGGAAGCCGAAGGAATACGATGATATTCCGGGCACTTTCGTGTTCGACGCGGACCGGTCCCGCCAGGGTTACTGGCTGAACCAGTTCTGCATCTCGCTCGGCAAAGAAGTGAACCGGGAAGCGTTCCGTCAGGACCCCGAGGCCCACATGGCCAAGTTCCAGATGACCGAGGACCAGAAGCAGGCCGTGCGCGACCGCGACTGGAACCGCCTGCTCGAACTGGGCGGGAACATCTACTACACATCGAAACTCGGCGCGTTCGACGGCATCGTCTTTCAGGACCTCGCCGCGATGATGTCGGGCATGAGCCGTGACGACTATCGCAAGATGATGGTCGACGGGGGCCGCAGCCCCGACGGCAACCGCTACAAATCCGAATGGGAGAAGAAATAATGGCCAAGATCACAGCAGGTATCGCGTGCAGCCACGTGCCCGCCATCGGCGTGGCCATGGACCAGCACATCACCGAGCAACCCTATTGGGTGCCCGTCTTCGAAGGCTTCGAATACAGCCGCGAGTGGAACAAGAAGAACAAGCCGGATGTGGTGTTCCTCGTCTACAACGACCACTGCACCGTCTTCGACGCCTCCTGCATCCCGACTTTCGCTTTGGGCTGCGCCGCTGAGTTTGCGCCCGCCGACGAAGGCTGGGGCGCTCGGCCCGTGCCGGTGGTGAAGAACCATCAGGAATTTGCGAGCCACATCGCCCAAAGCCTCGTTCTGGACGAGTTCGACATCACCATCATGAACGAGATGGAAGTCGACCACGGCCTGACCGTGCCGCTGTCCGTCATGTTCGGCGACAAGACGCCCGAGGATGACTGGGGCACGCTGGTGATCCCGCTCGCCGTCAACGTGGTGCAATACCCCGCACCGACCGCCAACCGCTGCTATGCGCTGGGTCAGGCGATCCGCCGCGCGGTCGACAGCTGGGACGAGGACCTGAACGTCCACATCTACGGCACCGGTGGCATGAGCCACCAGCTGCAGGCGCAGCGCGCGGGCCTCATCAACGCGACCTGGGACCAGCAGTTCATGGACATCCTCGTGAACGAGCCCGAGAAGGCGCGCAAAATCTCCCACGTGGAGTTCCTGCGCGAAACCGGCTCGGAAGGGATCGAAATGGTCATGTGGCTCGTCATGCGCGGTGCGCTGGACGAGAAGGTGACAGAGGTTCACCGACATTATCACGTGCCCGCGTCAAACACCGCCGTCGGTCACCTCATCCTCGAAAACCACGCCTAAGAAGGGGAACCCTCATGCGTATTTGTGTCGCCGGCGCCTATGGCGCCTTCGGGATCAAACACATGGACGCGCTGGCCAACATTCCCGAGGTCGAAGTGACCTCGGTGATGGGGCCGACCGCGGAAAAGATCGAAGCTTTCGCGAAAGAGCGCGGTGTCGGCCATTGGGCGACGACGCTGGACGAATGCCTTGCGCGCGACGACGTGGACGCGGTCATCCTGTCCACGCCCACGCAGTTGCACGCCGAGCAGGCCATCGCCTGTATGGACGCGGGCAAGCACGTGCTGGTGGAAATCCCGATGGCAGACAGCCTCGAGGATTCCATCGCGGTGGTCGAGAAACAGAAGGAAACCGGGCTCGTCGCGATGGCCGGTCAGGTCCGCCGCTTCAACCCCTCGCACCAGTGGATCAAGAACAAGATCGACGCAGGCGAGTTGAAGGTCCAGCAGATGGACGTGCAGACCTATTTCTTCCGTCGCACCAACACCAACGCCAAGGGTGAAGCGCGGTCGTGGACCGATCACCTGCTGTGGCACCACGCTTGTCACACTGTCGATCTGTTCCAGTATCAGACCGGCGAGAGCGTGTCGGAGAGCTTTGGCCTGCAAGGCCCCAAGCACCCCGACCTCGACATCGCGATGGACATGGCCATCGGCATGAAGACCCCGTCGGGCGCGATCTGTACCCTGTCGCTGTCCTTCAACAACGACGGCCCCTTCGGGACCTTCTTCCGCTACATCTGCGACAACGGCACCTACATCGCGCGCTATGACGACCTGTTCGACGGGAAAGAGAACCCGATTGATCTGGAGGGCGTGGCCGTATCGAACAACGGGATCGAGTTGATCGACCGCGAGTTCGTGTCGGCCATCACCGAGGGGCGTGAGCCCAACGGGGCTGTCGCGCAGGTGCTGCCAGCGATGGAAACCCTCGACGCCATCGAGCGCGGGTTCAAATAAGGTTTCGCCCCGCTTCGCGGGACGACCGGGGGGCCCGGGGGGGGGGGGCCCGTTTAGTTGTGGGGGGGGTGGGGTGTTTTTTGTTCGGGGGGGCTTT
>JAYZLL010000061.1:0-9222 GCA_036154315.1 Pseudomonadota bacterium | reverse complement strand
GGCCTCTTCGCCCACTTGGAGGGGAACGTCCACAGGGCCTACGCCCACCCGACGAAGGCGGGGCGGCGCAAGCCCGCACCTTCCGACCACGAAAAAGGGCACCGGGTTGCCCCGATGCCCTGCGTATCCATCAGATGGCGCGGATCACTGGGTCCAGCGCACACCGGTCAGGTCGTTGGCCTGCGTCGGCGCGTTTTCCCACATGCCTTCGATGTTGGCGTTGACCACGCCGACTTTGGCGAGCTGGAACAGATAGGCGTTCACGTAATCATCCGCGATGATCTGCTGTGCCTGCTGGTTCAGTTCCGTGCGCATCGCCGGATCGGACGTCACCGACAGTTCTCCGATCAGCGCCTGAAAATCGGCGTTGTCGTATTGGAAGTAATAGTCGGGCCGCGCGTAGATGTTGATATCGAGCGGTTCGGTGTGGCTCACGATAGTCAGATCGAAGTCCTTGCCGCCGAACACCTGCTCCAGCCATTGCGCCCATTCGAGGTTGGTGATCTCGGTCTCGATCCCCACTTCGCGCAGTTGGCTCGCGATGATTTCGCCGCCGTTGCGCGCATAGCCCGGGGGCGGCAGCATCATGCGCAGGGTCAGGTCCTCGGCACCCGCTTCGGCCAGCAGTTCGCGCGCGCGCTCGGGGTCGTAGTTCGACGTCTCGGTGAGGTCGACATAATCCGGGTGGTGCGGCGCGAAATGGGTGCCGATGGGCGTGCCGTAGCCGAACATGGCGCCGTCGATGATGTCCTGACGATTGATCGCGTGGCTGATCGCCTCGCGCACCAGAACGTTGTCGAGCGGGGCCAGCTGGTTGTTCATGGCAAGGATCGTTTCGCCCTCGGTCGAGCCGACCATGACTTCGAAGCGCGAGTCGCTTTCGAATTGCGACACGAGCTCGACCGCCGGGAAGTTCGGGAAGGCGTCGATGTCACCCGCCATCATCGCGGCGAAGGCGGCGTTGCCGTCCGAGATGAACTTGAAGGTCGCGGTCGACAGCGCGACCGGCTCGCCCCAGTAGTTCTCGTTGCGCACCAGCGTCACGTGGTCGCCCTGCACCCATTCCGAGAAGGTGAAGGGGCCGGTGCCGATGGGGGTGGTGGCGAGCTGTTCGACGGTTTCTTCGGCCACGATGACCGCGTCACCCCAGGCCATGTTGAACGGGAAGTTGCCGTTGGGCTCGCTGAGCGCGATCTCGACCGTCAGGGGGCCGACGGCGGTGACGCTTTCGATGCCTGCGAACAGCGCCTTCTGCGCATTCGTCGAATCCTCGGCGCGCGCCCGGTCGAGCGAGAACACCACATCATCGGCGTTCATTTCGGTGCCGTCGTGAAAGGTCACGCCCTCGTTGAGGTAGAAGGTATAGACCATCCCGTCTTCGCTCACTTCCCAGTTCGAGGCCAGCGCTGGCTGCACGGACCCATCGGGGCCGAACCGGGTGAGACCCTCAAAGACGTTGGCGTAGACCACCTCGTCGATGGCCGCCGCGGCGCCGCCGGTCGGGTCGAGGTTGGGGGGCTCCAGCACCATGCCGATGCTGATCGTGTCCTGTTGGGCGAGTGCGGGTGCAGCGACGAGCGCAAGCGCGGCTGCGGTCAGATGCAGGTGTTTCATGGGGGTTCCCTCCGGGCGATGATCGTAAATTTTTTAAAGACCATACAAGACCTTGCCCGGCATGGGGGCAAGATGATTCCGACATTTACTTTACGTTACGTCAACATCTGCTGTTGGAATCCGCCCGGTGGGAGGGTATATGCGGCAGCGCAGAAAACGCCGCAGGGAGGACTGGATGAGCGTGACCGGCAAAGGGGCGAGGACCCCAGCGGATATCCTTGCCCGAAAGGGGGGCGAGCCGCTCGTCTGTCTGACCGCCTATACGACCCCCATCGCCAAACTGGTCGATCCGCATTGCGACGTGGTTCTGGTCGGCGACAGTGTGGGCATGGTTCTGCACGGTCTGCCCTCGACGCTCGGTGTGACGATGGAGATGATGATCCTGCACGGTCAGGCGGTCGCGCGCGGCTGTTCGGACGCGCTCCTCGTCATCGACATGCCCTTCGGCAGCTACGAGGAAAGCCCTGAGCAGGCGTTCCGAAATGCCGCGCGCCTGATGCGCGAAACCGGGGCGGTGGCGGTCAAGCTCGAGGGTGGCGTGGCGATGGCCGAGACGATCCGCTTCCTCACCCGCCGGTCGATCCCGGTCATGGCGCATATCGGTCTGACCCCGCAGGCGATCAACACGCTGGGCGGCTACAAAGTGCAGGGCAGGGGCGAGGGGCGCGCGCGCATCCTCGACGATGCCCGTGCGGTGGCGGAGGCCGGGGCGTTTTCGGTCGTTCTGGAAAAGGTGCCCGCCGGGCTGGCCGACGAGATCACGGCAGAGGTTGCGATCCCGACCATCGGTATCGGGGCCTCGGCGGGCTGCGACGGACAGATCCTCGTCGTCGATGACATGTTGGGGCTGTTCACGGCCTTCAAACCGAAGTTCGTGAAACGCTACGCCGGACTTGGGCAGGATGCCGACGCCGCCGTTGCGGCCTATGCCGCCGAGGTGCGCGCCCGCGCGTTCCCGGCCCCCGAACACACTTTCGCAGACGAGGCGCCCGAGACATGAAGACCCTGACCACACTCGCCGACATGCGCGCGCAGACGGCGGCATGGCGCAGCGAAGGCGCGCGGATTGCCGTGGTGCCGACAATGGGCGCGCTGCATGCGGGCCACCTGTCGCTGGTCGAAGCGGCGCGCGCCCATGCCGACCGCGTCGTCGCGTGGATTTTCGTGAACCCCAAGCAGTTCGACAATCCCGAGGACCTGAAGAAGTATCCCCGCCACCCGGATGCCGACGCTGCCAAACTGGCCGAGGCCGGGGTGGACGTGCTGTTCTCGCCGCTGGTGGACGAGGTCTATCCGGATGGCTACGCCACCGCCGTCACCGTCTCCGGCGTGTCCGAGGGGCTGTGCGGCGCGCATCGTCCGGGCCATTTCGACGGGGTCGCCACGGTCGTGACCAAGATTTTCACCATGACCGGGGCCGATTACGCCACTTTTGGCGAGAAGGATTTTCAGCAGCTACAGGTCGTGCGCCGTCTGGTGCGTGACCTGAACCTGCCCATCGAGATCCTGCCTTGCCCGACGGTGCGCGAGGGCGACGGGCTGGCCCTGTCGTCGCGCAACGAACGGCTGTCGACTGAGGATCGCGCCAGCGCGCCCGCATTGCACGCCGCGATGACCCGTGCGGTAGCGCGGATGCAGGGCGGCGAAGCGCCCGGCCCGGTGCTGGAGCGTGCCCGGCAGGAGATCGTGCAGGCGGGCTACCGCGAGGTCGAGTATCTGGAGCTTCGCGCCGAGGACGGTCTGGCGCCGATGACGACGCTCGACCGCCCCGCGCGCCTGCTGGCAGCCGCGCATCTGGGGCCCGTTCGTCTGATCGACAATATCCCGGTCAGCCCGGCCTAGGCGCGGTCGGTTACTTTCCGGTCCAGCTTTTCCACCAGCGGCTGACGCGGCTGCGCCGTTCGTCGGCATAGGCATCGACCCGGTCCCACGCGTCGCGTCCGTCCTGCATCCGTGGGTCGATGGCGCGTTCCCGGAACTGTCGCCACATCGCGCGGATGAACAGCATCGCGGCACCGAGCAGGATGAAAAAGACGATGTTGAACCACGGAACCACGGTCACGTTCGGCCCCTCGACCGGCTTGATCGCGATCATGTTGGGATAGATCGTGAAGAACCGGTTGCGCCAGCCATAACGCGTGATGACCACCCATTGTTCGTTGCCGGGCGAGGACACGTTCGCCAGCGCCTCGGCCTGCAGATCGGACGAGTCGAACTTGAAGTAGGGCGGCCAGATCCAGCCCGTATCTTCGTTGCGGTAGACGAACACCCGCTCGCTGTCGCGCCGGATGAAGCCCAAGAGCATCGTGCGTTTCTTCACCGTGTTGATGAGCCGCACGTCCCGCGTCGGCATATCCGTATTGGCGCTGTCGGTCTGGGCATAGAACGGACGATTGAGTGCCGAGAAATCCATCCGGATGATCTCGGTCCCGGTGATCCGGGCCACGTCATGTCGCGGCAGCACGTAGTAGAGCAGCAGGCCGAAGGCGACGACGAGAACGGTCAGGATCGTGTTGCGGACATAGCGCATATGGGCCTCAATTCGCGTTCGTGATGTAGAGCATGGCGCCGACGAAGATCGCGGGCACCACGTAGATGAGCAGGAGCAGCTTGGGCCGGATCGAGTCGTTGTAGTCGATCATGCCCTGCGTGATGAAAGTCTGGCGCGCCATCTTGTCGCCGCCGTCGGGATGGTCCTCATCCCATTCCTTTTCCAGCTTCTCGTGCCGGACCGAGCGGGAATACCACGCCACGCACAGGTAGACGAGACTGCAGAGCAGGAACAAAACGACGATCAGTCTGAGTAAGGCCATCCCACTACCTCCTGACAGCGCCCCAAGGGCCAACCAATTCGATTATATCGTCTTTCGGCGGGGGCGAAACCGGCTTGGCGGGCGGTTCTTCCCCCCCGAACAGGGCCTCTCGCGCGCCCGCCTTGTTGGCGGCGTAGTCGCGATACAGGAACTCGGCCACGTATTCCTTCTTGCCGTCCGGCCAGTCGTGATAGGCGGTGTAGAACGCCTGCTTGTGGCAGATGAAGAGCTGCCGGATGTCGAGCGGGGCAAGCTCCGACAACATCATGTTGATGAGGTCGCGGTCCGGGTGATCGGGCCGCGCGCGGAGCGTGTAGAAATAGCTCGCATCGTCACTGGCGATCCGGGGCCATTTGCCACCGTTCAGCGCCCAGCGGACAAGCTGATTAAGCTTGAGAAACTCCTCGGGCAGCGACGACCCCATCCGTTGCGCCAGCCGATGCAGCGCCCGGTGATCCATCCCGTCGATCTCCACCCCTTGGGTGGTGGCCGCATCGACAAGAATGAAATCCATCTTCTGCCTGAGGATCGCGGCCCCATCGACGCCGCGCGCCTTGATGATCGGCTCGACCAGTTCGTTCACCTCAAGAAACGCCGCGATCCCGTTGCGGTCGGCAAAGTCGAGCGTGGTCTCGATGGGAAGCACGCCCAACGGCTCCTTCGGCCCGACTGAGATGACGGCGGGCTCGGACACGTCGCGGAACACGTAAAGCCCACCGAAATGCGCCGTCCAGAAATTGTCCTGCGTATAGGTCGGGCGGGCAAGGTCGATGGGCTGGCGGGTCACGTCGCCCGTGGTCTTGGCGAGCGAGATCATCTCGGCGATGAGCACGTCGTCGAACCAAGCGTCCTCTTCACTTTGGAACCGCTCGATCTTGGCCGCCAGATCGCGCGCGTTCTTGACGTGGCTCTGGGTCGTGTCGGCGTTCACGGTGATCGTGCGAATGTCCAAGAGCCGCGCCGCCTGCGACACCTCGAACACCGAATTGTCGAGCTCCCCGGCGACCGCGTCATTCGCGGTCAGCGCAAAGAGCTTGGCCTCATTCTCCTCGATGAACTGCCTGAGAATTCCCCGCGAGGTCGAGAACTTAGCGTTCAGCAGCGGCGCGGCCTTTTGCTCGGTCGTCAGGATGATGAACAGCCGGTTCACGCCATTGGGGTTGAGGTACAGGTGGTCGCCCAGCTCCTCGCCCACCTCGTAGGAATAGCCCGAAATGTCGATGTGAAACTCGGTCAGCGCCGTGCGTTTGCCGGTGAGGCTGTGAAGCGCCCGGTTGTAACGCTCGATCAGCGCCGGGGAGTCGATCCGGATCAGGTTCCCGAACATCAGGCCGCGTTGGATGAGGCGTTTCATATGTCCGTTTCCTCTTCCATCCAGTAATCACCGTTCTTAATGGCCAAGAGTGTATCGCGGGTCTCTGCCAATTTTAGATCTCTGAGTTTGATCCGTTGAGCCGAACTCAGGCGATTTTCCAGTTCAAGAACCTCATTCAACTTGTCGAGCAACAGGGCCGGAAATTCGAACTTCTTGGGGTGAAGTGAGATCCAACCATTGTGAATGAATTCGTCAAGTTGGTGTTTGTTATGCGTGACAAGCGAGTGAAGCAGTAAGATTTGTTGTTCCGGCTCCCTATCTTCGATCAGGTAATTTCCGGCGATCTGAAGACTCCCTTTACTGCTACCTCCATTTTTCCGTGTTTTGATGTATTCCCATTTTGGTTCTGGGAAATTTCGGAGAAATCGCGAGAAGCTCACTAAGAGTTGCTCAAACTCTAGGCCGGCATCAGTCTCAATTAGCCCCCTGAGTTCGTGTTCAAAAATATCGCCTTGTCGTTGTAGTATTTTGACCTGCTCGCTTTGAGCCTTTGCCATCTCTTCGGTCGCCCTACGAGTTTCGCCCAGTTCAACGCGGTTCAGCTCAAGTTGCTGGCGCTGAGCAGCTAACTCTCGGCTCTGTAGCCAAACTGTGACGATAATCCATACAAATGCTAGGGTGCTGGCAATGCCGCCTACAAAATCACCTAGTTCGTTTGGTGGCGCATGAATCAGATTCCCCAATTTATTCGGGTGGGTGTCATTGCTAGGTGGCCAAAAAACCAACGCGCTAAGGAAAAAAAATCCTATGGCGAGTGTTAGTAGCCCGCCGACCAAGAACGGCAGCCGGTCAAATTTGTTCGTTCGCGAGCTCCCCTGAGCGTCCATCACGCCCCCTTCCGCGTCCGCCGGAAGCTCCAGAAGAACGCCGCCACATAAGCCGCGATCACGACGAGCGTTCCGCCGAACGTCACCACCTGTAGCTGCCCGCCGCAGACGCCCAGCGGGTCCAGCCCGGCCCAGCCGTAAATCCACAGCGTCATCACGGCCAACCGCGCGCCCAGTTGCAACACGACCAGTGACACCACGATGATGGCGAGAATCACCCAGGCGTTCGGTTCGCGCATCCGGCCCGTGGCGCGGCCGAAGAACCACGCGGCCGCCGCGACCACGACGGCCAGCACCAGCGCAAGCCCCACGGCATATCCGCAATCCATCATCTCAACCCCTTCGCATTCTGTGGCCCGCGTAAAAGGCCGCGCCCCACAGCGGGGCCGAGATCGTGGCTATCACGGAACCCAGCATCATGCCCACCAGCCCCGGTTCGTCGAATTGCTCGCCGATCCGTGCCGTGTCGTTCGTCGCCGTGAACCAGACCGCAAAGAACGCGACGGGGATCAGGAACGCCGCGGGCAGGGCGAGATACCAGCGCAGGCCGAGCCAGCCCGCGAGCCCGGCAAACACCAGGAGCGGACCCGCCACGATCAAAAGGCCGTTCTGCGCGGTCATGCGCCCTTCGCCTCCAGATACCGCCGCTTCGCTTCCTCGGTCAGCCCGTACTCGCGGACCATCTTTTCGATGGCGACCTCGTCCGATTTGTCGGCATAGCGGAATTCGCTGTCGGCGTAGCGGTTGATCTCCTGAATGACCATTTCGATGGTGATCGGCTGGCGCAGTTCCTCGATCATGCCCTTCTTCTCGTCGTAGGATTTGAAAAGGAACAGGTCCGGCTCTTCCATCCATTCGTCGGGCAGTTCAAAGTCCATCGCGCGGACCTTCACCGCGTCCGTGATGTTCTTAATCGCGCGGCCGGTGAATCGGTGGTCGGCCTCCTGAATCCCCTTGAGGTAGGTGCCGAGCTTGGCAATCGTGTCGAGCGTACCGATGTCCTTGGCCACCCGTTCATAGACCCGCAAGAGCCCGTCCTCATGCGGCTTGGCGTGGCTCTCGAAACTCGCAGCCACCGCTTTCTTGATCTCCTGCGCGGCATAAAGCTCATGGCTCCCGAGCGGAATGTCGTGGTTCTTGCCCATGAGGAGCGCAAGGATGTCGATGTAATCCTCCCGCGTCTGCGGCCCGTCGACGAGGAACCGCGCACCCGCCCGCTGGCGCAGCGCGTCGTCCACGTTCTCCGGGTAGTTCGAGAACATCCCGAAGGTGCAGTTCCCGCGCACGACCGTATTGGCCCCCGCAAAGCTTTCCATCAGCACGGCCGTGATCTCGAGCTGCCCCGCGCTCGACTGTCGATCCCCGCGCTTGCCAGCCAGCTGGTCGATGTCGTCGATGGTGCCGAAGCCGATGACGTTCGGGTCGATCACATTGTTGATAAACGCCTTGGCGTTCTGCGCCGACTTGCCCTGATAGCTGTCGATGCTCTCGGTGGACAGGTTCTGATAGCGGAACGGATACCCCGCCACCTCGCAATAGCCGTGGATCAACCCCGCCATCATCTGAATGAGCGTCGTCTTCCCCGTGCCCGGCGCGCCATCACCCATGAAGGTGAAAATGAACCCGCCCAGATCGGCGAAGGGGTTCAGCTTGCGGTCGAAGTCATAGGCCATGAGCATCTTGGCCAGTTTCATCGCCTGATACTTGGCGATGTGGTTGCCGACGACCTGATGCGGTTCCTTGAACTGCATGGTCAGGGTCGTCCCGCGCGCCTTACGGCTGGCCGCGAAGCCGGAAATCGTGAAGTCGTCGGCTTCCACGCGGTAGTTGGCGCCGGTGAACGGCTCCAGCCGCGGCGCGGTCTGGGCGCGCAGGGCGACCTTTTCCATCAACGCCTCAGCAAAGGCGATGACGGTGGCGACAAGACGCGGCTCGTCTGCGGCGTGGGTCGCGACCTCCTGATCCAGCTCCCACAGCGCGCCGTGCAGGGCGAGGAGCGCGTTGTCCGTCAGCACCTCTTCGACCGCGCCCACCTCGACCGACACCTCACCGGCATGAGATGCCAGCAGGAATGCGGTGGCATTGGCGAACACGCCCAGCACGGCGAGCGCTTCACCCGCCAGAAGCTCAGAAAACTCCGCCGATTTCTCACGCGGCAATGCGCCTGCGAGGTTCGCTTTCTTCAACTCTGCGAGCCCCGTCTGCTGCGCATAGCCCTCACCGACGGCGAGCGCGATGGCGATGGCCCGGCGCAACGAAAACAACACCGACGCCTCGACCGGCGACACGAGCGGATCATCCCCGCCGACGGCCTCGATGCGCTGCGACAGATGCACCCCGTCGGGCTTCGCCGTCGAACGCGTCACCAGACCCGGCGTTGTCGACCGAAACCGCCGCGTGCGCGCCACACCCGGCGAGCGCTCAATCGGCGCCTCGGCCCGCGCCTTGCCGATCCGGGGGGCATGTTCGAAGCCCTCGAGCATCGCCGCCGCCGCCTCGTAATGCGCGCGGATCTCCTCCTCCGAGAGTTCCATCTGGTCAGCGGGCAGAGACATCCCTCATCCTCTTCATCGTTCCAAAAATACTTCGGGGG
>JAYZLL010000060.1:0-33335 GCA_036154315.1 Pseudomonadota bacterium | reverse complement strand
TCAAGTCGGGCGGCGAGTGGATTCCGTCGATCGATCTGGAAAACGCGGCGATCGCGCACCCCGAGGTCACGATGGTCGCTGCCATCGCCGTGGACCATGAGAAATGGCAGGAGCGGCCGGTTCTGGTCGTGGTGCGCCGGACCGGATCGGACCTCGACGAAGAGGA
This sequence comes from Pseudomonadota bacterium, assembly GCA_036154315.1. GTDB lineage: Bacteria > Pseudomonadota > Alphaproteobacteria > Rhodobacterales > Rhodobacteraceae > Maritimibacter. Next base: position 33,169 of record JAYZLL010000060.1, on the reverse strand, counting down.
GCTTCTGGACTTCATGCGGCCCAAGATGGCCAAGTGGTGGGTGCCGGACGCGGTGATCTTTGTCGACGAGGTCGAGGTGAACGCGAACGGAAAGATCCGCAAGAACATCCTGCGCGACCATTACAAACGCTATCTGTTGGAGCATGCGGACTGACCCCGAGGGGTCAGCCGATCTTGCGCGTGCGCCCCTCCCAGTAGGGGTCGCGCAGCACGTTTTTCTGGATCTTGCCCGCCGGGCCGACCGGAAGGGGATCTGACTGGAACGACACGCTTTTCGGGCATTTGTAGCCGCCGATGCGGGTGCGGCAGTGGGCGATGAGGTCGGCCTCGGATACGTCTGCGCCGGGGCGCGGCACGACGACGGCGTGGACCGCTTCGCCCCATTCGTCTGACGGGATGCCGATGACCGCGCATTCCATGACCGCCGGATGGGCGTAGAGCGCGCGTTCGACTTCGATCGAGAACACGTTTTCGCCCCCGGTCACGATCATGTCCTTCACCCGGTCGGCGACGTAGAGATAGCCGTCGGCATCGACATGGCCTGCATCACCGGAATGCATCCAGCCGGCTTTGAGCGCGGCCGCCGTCGCCTCGTCTTTCCCCAGATAACCGGACATCAGGTAGTCTGACTTCATCAGGATTTCGCCGGTTTCGCCTACCGGCAGGGGGTCGCCGGTCTCGGGGTCGGCAATGCGGATTTCGACGCCGGGACCGGGCTGGCCCGCTGCCCCGATGCGATGCGCCGTGGGGCCGTCGAACACATGGTCGCGCCAGCGCAGCATGGTGGCGAAACCGCCCGTCTCGGTCATCCCGTAGATCTGATAGAACCGCCAGCCGGGGAGTTTGGTCGAGGCCTCCTCCATCAATTCGCGCGGCATGGGCGAGCCGCCATAGACCAGCGTGCGCAGCGAGGTGAGGTCGTATCTGGCAAAGTCGGGGTGGTTCAGCATCATCGTGATCATGGTCGGCACCATCACGGCGTTTGTGACGCGGTGGGTGTGGATCGCCTCCATCATCGCGACGGGTTCGAATTTCGGAAGCACCACATGTGTGCCGCCGGAGAGGGTGATGTAGAGCACCGCGTTCGCGCCCGAGAAGTGAAAGAAGCCGCCGACATAGGCGAAGCTCAGATCCTCGGTGTCCGGGAGCATGGCGAGGTAGGCGATGCTTGCCTGACACAGCGCCTGATGGGTGAACATGACGCCCTTGGGATCGCCGGTCGTCCCGCCGGTGTAGAACACCGCGAAGGTGTCGCCGTCCTTGCGGTCGGCATCGGGGCCCGGTTCGGTCGTGGCGATGAGGTCTTCGTACGAGAGCATGTCGTCGGGCGTGTCGCCCTCGCCCATGTAGACCAGAGCTTTGAGCGGGAAGTCTGCGGCCAGTTCGCGGGCCTGATCGACAAAGTCGGTGCCGACGAACAGCACCTGCGCCTGACAGTCGTTCAAGGCATAGGCGTTTTCGGCAGCGGACCAGCGCACGTTCATCGGGGCGAAACATCCGCCACCGTATGGTATGGCGAAAAACAGTTCGACATAGCGGTCGGTGTTCATCGACAGGACGGCGACGAAGGCACCGGGGTCGAGACCCAGACCTGCGAGCGCGGTGCCGAGACGTGCGACCCGGTCGGATACTTCGTGCCATTGCCTTTCGCGCCCGCCGGACACCGTAGCGATCCCCTCGGGGTTCAGGGTCTTGGCCTGCCTCAGAAATTGCGTGATCTGCATGTTTTTCCTCCCGCCCGATCCCGGCTTGCCAGTGCGGCACAAATCCGGTTAGGTTCATTACAGTAAACTAGCGAACCGAAATTGGATCAACAGGGAATCTATGGCCGGACCACTTTCAGATGTGAGAATCGTCGAGATGGCGGCGCAGGGACCGGCGCCGTTCGCGGGCGCGTTGCTTGCCGATTTCGGTGCGGATGTGATCGTGATCGACCGGCCCGCAGACAGCGGGTGGGCCCCGGACGTGCCGCGCAAGTTCGATTTCTACATGCGCAACAAGCGGTCGATCGGGATCGACCTGAAATCCGAAGCGGGCCGGGCGCAGGCGCTCGACCTGATCGGCAAGGCGGACGTGCTGCTCGAAGGCTATCGCCCCGGCGTGATGGAGCGTCTGGGCCTTGGCCCCGATGTCTGCACCGCCGCCAATCCGGCGCTCGTCTATGGACGGATGACCGGTTGGGGGCAGGCCGGGCCGATGGCGCAGGAGGCCGGGCACGATATCAAGTACCTCGCCCTCACCGGGGCGCTTCATGCGATCGGGCAGGCGGATGCGCCGCCGCCGCCGCCCCTCAACCTCGTGGCCGATCTCGGCGGCGGGGCGATGTTCCTCGTGATGGGCGTGCTGACCGCGCTGCATGAGGCTCGAAACAGCGGGCAGGGGCAGGTGGTCGATGCTGCGATGATCGACGGCATTTCGCAGCTCATGTCGGCGTTTCAGGCGTTTCGCCAGCAGGGCGTTTGGTCGGACAAGCGTCAGGACAACATCGTCGACGGCGGTGCGCCGCAGTTCGGGACCTATGAGACCAAGGACGGTAAGTACGTGGCGCTCGGGTCGATGGAGCCCAAGTTCTGGGCGAACCTTCTGGGGGCGCTCGACCTGAGCGAGGCCGACATTCCCAGCCGTGACGACCGCGCGAACTGGCCTGCGCTGCGCGCCATCTTTGCCGACCGGTTCAAGACCCGCACGCGCGACGAATGGGAGGCGCATATGGCGGGTCGCGACACCTGTTTCGCGCCGGTTCTGACCATCGACGAGGCTTGGGCGCATCCGCAGATGACAGCGCGCGATACCTTCGTCGAGATCGACGGGCTGAGATATCCCGGCCCCGCGCCACGCCTGAGCCGCACGCCCGGCACGCATCGCGGACCGGCGCCAGAGCCGGGGGCGAATACGGATGAGATTCTGAATGACTGGTTGGGAGGAAACCGATGATCTTCAGCGAGGACCAGCTTGCGCTCAAGGATGCCGCCGAACGTTTCGCGCGCGACGTGCTGCTGCCGGGGTATCAGAAGCGCGAACATGACGTGATGCCGCGCGATCTGGCGCAGGAAATGGGGGCTATGGGCTTCATCGGCACCGACCTGCCCGAAGAGGTCGGTGGTTTGGGCGAAACCTCGATCACCACCGGCATGGTGGCCGAGGCGCTGGCGCTGGGTGATTTCAACATGGCCGCGCTGCCAGTGAACGTGTCGCTCAACGCCGCCGTTCTGCTTCAGCATGGGACCAAGGACATCATCGACGAATGGGTGCCCAAGATGATCTCGGGCGAAAAGCTTATGGCGATCTGCTTGACCGAGCCGCGCGGTGGATCGGATGCGGCGCATCTGGGCCTGCGCGCGACCAAGCGTGGGTCGGACTATGTGCTGAAGGGCGAGAAGACCTCGATCACCTTCGCCGATTGTGCTGACATCTTCATCGTTTTCGCGCGCACCGGGTCGGAAGAGGACGGGGCGCGGGGCGTCTCGGCGTTCTTCATTCCCGAGGGAACGCCGGGGATCGAGCGGCTGAAGTTCGAGGATGTGGGCCACCGGGTCGTCGGGCGCGGGTCGCTGTTTTTCGACGACGTGGTGGTGCCGGAATGGTGCCGTCTTGGCCCCGAGGGCACCGGGTTCACGCAGGTCATGCACGGATTCGATTACTCCCGCGCGCTGATCGCGTTGGAATGTGCGGGCGCTGCGCAGGCGTCGCTGAACGAATCCTGGGACTATGTGAAGGAACGCGAGGCGTTCGGGCGGCCCATCGGCCAGTTTCAGGGGGTGAGCTTTCCGCTCGCCGAAGGTGAAAGCCACATCATGGCGATCCGCCAGCTTGCCTATCACACGCTCGAACTGCGCGAGGCGGGTCTGCCGCATACGTCCGAGGCGGCAATGTGTAAATGGATGGGCCCGCGCTATGCGTTCGAGGTCATCCACAACTGCCTGCTCATGTCGGGTCACTATGGCTATTCTTATGACCTGCCGCACCAGCAACGGATGCGCGACGTCATGGGGCTGGAGATCGGTGACGGCACGGCGGGAATCATGAAACAGATCATCGCGCGCCAGAAAATCGGGCGAACGGCGGTGCCTTATTGAGCGATTGAGCCCGCATTTCGTTCGGGAATTTCGGTTTTTGAATGGATAACGCAAAGTTTTATCGCGATGAGCCGCCAAGATCGTTCGATAGCGCACAAAATCATTGGCGTATCAAAACAAATACGCCAATGTACTATATGCGAGGCAATGTAATTTTGGAGCGCACTGGAGGAACCCCTCTTTAGGAGGGGTGGTGCGGAAAAATCCAAGCCCGAGGGCATCGGGCGTGCATGCCAGCGAACATGAACGGCGAAACGGGATCGCCATTATGGGAGGAAGACATGACTTTTAGAAAACAACTGCTGTCCGCGACCGCGTTGACCGCAATGGCGCTTGCCGCACCGGCGCTGGCCGAGGTGAAAATCGGCTATCTGTCGGACCTGTCCGGCGGCTCGTCGGCGCTGACCGGCAAAAGCTCGCAGGTCGCGATCGAAATGGCGATCGAGGATTTCGGGGGCGAAGTGAACGGCGAGCCGATCGAACTGCTCGTCGGTGACCAGCTGAACAAACCCGACGTGGGTCTGGGCATTGCGCGCGAATGGATCGATGTGGAAGAGGTCGACATGATCTTTTCGGTCGACAACTCGGCCGTGGCGCTCGCCGTGAGCCCGCTGGCCGCCGAGAACAACGTGATGTTCATCACCGGCGCCTCGTCGAACGCGATGACCAACGACAGCTGCCAGCCGCTGCAGATCCAGATGCTGATGGACACCTATGGTCTGGCGCGTTCGATCACGGTTCCGCTGGTCGAAGATGGGCTGAACAACTGGTTCTTCATCACCATCGACTATGCCTTCGGTCATGACCTCGAGGCCAAGGGGATCGCCGGGATCGAATCCGCGGGCGGTAACATCGTGGGCACCGTGCGCCATGCGCCGAACGCCACCGACTATTCCGCGTTCCTGCTGGAAGCCACGTCGAAAGGCGCCGACACCATCGGTATGGCCACCTTCGGCCCGTCGCAGATCGCGATCGTGAAACAGGCGTCCGAGTTCGGCATCGACCTGCCGCTCGTGCCGTACTTCATGTCGATCGAAGACATCAACTCGGCCGGGATCGAGAACCTTCAGGGCGTGCGCGGTGCTATCCAGTTCTACTGGGACGAAAACGACGCCACGCGTGAGTTCGCCGCCCGGTTCCAAGAGCGTTACAGCCGTCCGCCGACCTTCACCAACGCGATGCATTACGAAATGATTACCGCGTATCTGAAGGCCGTCGAAGCTGCCGGGACCGACGAGAGCGAAGCGGTCAACGAAGCGTTGCGGGCCACGCCGATCGAGCTGATCAACGGCGAAACCGCCACGATCCGCGCCGATGGTCGTGTGTCGCGCCCGATGTACACCTATCGGACCAAGTCCGCCGACGAGATGACCGGCGACTGGGACTTCCTCGAACTGACCGGCCGCGCCGAGGGCGACAGCCTTCTGCTGCCCGTCGAGGAAAGCACCTGCGCGCTGTTGCAGTAAGTCCAAAAGCCGCCGGGTCGGGACTGTCCGATCCGGCGGACCAATTCTAATTTGAGGAGCGCGAGCGCAGTGGCAGAATACGTGCTGCAGGCCAAGGGCATTACAAAGAGCTTCGGGGCCTTCAAAGCGGTCGATAATGTCGATCTCGACATCGAGAAGGGCGAGATCCACGCGATGATCGGCCCGAACGGGGCCGGCAAGACGACATGCTTCAACCTTCTGACCGGTGATCTTCCCCTGACACAGGGCACCATTCATCTGAATGGCGAAAAGATTTCGGGTCTTCCAATGGATCGCATCGCCCGGCGCGGGCTGGTGCGCAGTTACCAGATTTCGTCGATTTTCCCGGACTTTTCGGTCCTGAGGAACGTCCGCTTCGGGTTGCAGCAGAAGCGCGGCAACAGCCTCGATTTCTGGCGCTCGGAGAAGGTGCTGGAAGAGATGAACGACAGGGCGATGGAATTGCTCGAGGACCTGGGCCTCGCTGATGTCGCCAATGAACGGGCCGCGGAACTGTCTTACGGCAAGAAACGCGCGCTGGAGATTGCGACGACGCTGGCACTGGACCCCGATGTCCTGCTGCTTGACGAGCCGACTTCGGGCATGGGCCGCGAGGACATCGGGCGTGTGGTCGAGTTGATCCGCAAGGTCGCGGTGGGCCGCACGATCCTGATGGTCGAGCACAACCTGTCGGTGGTCGAGGGTCTGTGCGACCGGATCACCGTGCTGGCGCGCGGTCAGGTCATCGCGGCGGGCACCTATGGCGAGGTCGCCAAGGACCCGCTGGTCGTCGAAGCCTATCTCGGAGCGGCCCATGCTTGATATATCCAAACTCGACGCGTGGTACGGCGAGAGCCATGTGCTCCACGGTCTCGACATGCAGGTGCCCGAGGGCAAGGTCGTGTCGCTCTTGGGCCGCAACGGCGCGGGCAAGACCACGACGATGCGAACGATCATGGGGCTCATGGGCAAGGTGCGCGGCACGCTGGCCTATAACGGGGCCGATCTGCTCAAGATGCGCCCCGATCAGGTTGCGCGTAAGGGTATCGCGCTGTGCCCCGAAGATCGCGCGATCTTTCCGTCGCTTTCGGTACATGAAAACCTGATGCTGCCGCCGATCATCGCCAAGGGCGGGATGTCGGTCGATCACATCTATGAGCTATTTCCCAATATCAAGGAACGCGCGACCAGCCGTGGCACGCAGTTGTCAGGCGGCGAACAGCAGATGCTGGCCATCGCGCGCATCCTGCGCACCGGGGCCAAGTTCCTGCTGCTGGACGAGCCGACCGAGGGCCTGGCCCCGGTCATCGTGCAACAAATTTCGCGCACGCTCTCAGAGATCAAGGAGATGGGCTACACCATCCTGCTGGTCGAACAGAATGCCCATTTCGTGCAGGGCATCGCGGACGTGCACTACCTGATTGAGAACGGCAACATCGTTGACCGTCTCGAGGCCAGCGAGTTCGAGAAGAACATCGCCAAGGTCGACAAACTTCTGGGACTGTGAGGAGCGCATCATGGACTTCAACATGAACCTGATCCTCGGCCAGATGGTGCTGGGGCTCGTGAACGGCGTGTTCTACGCGATCCTGTCGCTGGGGCTGTCGGTCATCTTCGGCCTGCTCGGGGTCATTAACTTTGCCCACGGTGTGTTCTTCATGCTGGGTGCCTTCGCGGCGTACATGCTGGGCGAGCTGTTCGGGATCGGATACTGGCCCGCGCTGCTGCTCGTGCCACTGATCATCGGGGCACTCGGACTGGTGGTCGAGGTGACGCTGATCCGAAGTCTTTACAAGCTGGACCACCTCTATGGCCTGCTTCTGACAATGGGTCTCGCCTTTGCGATCGAGGGTCTGATCCGCATCACCTTCGGCCCGCAGGGCCTACCCTATAACATCCCGGACTCGCTGCGCGGGGCCATCAATCTGGGCTTCATGTTCCTGCCCTACTACCGGGCGTGGGTCGTGGTCGCGGGGATCATCCTCTGCGTCACCGTCTGGCTGGTCATAGAGCGCACGCCGCTTGGCGCCAAGCTGCGCGCGGCGACCGACAACCCGCAGATGGTGCAGGCCTTCGGGATCAACGTGCCGGTCATGCTGACGCTGACCTATGCGGCGGGCGTCGCGCTGGCAGGCATCGGCGGGGTCATGGCCGCGCCGATCATGTCGGTCGATCCCGCTATGGGCACCAACATCGTGATCGTCGTCTTTGCGGTGGTCGTTATCGGCGGGATGGGCTCGATCTTTGGCTCGATCCTCACCGGCCTCGCCCTCGGCTTGCTCGAAGGCTTCACCAAGGCGGTCTTCGCCGAGGCATCGTCCACCGTGATCTTCGTGGTGATGGTGATCGTCCTCATCGCGCGGCCGCGCGGTCTGTTCGGGAAGATGGCATGACAATGGCGGATACGAAAACAATGTCGAACACCACCACCGTCGCAACCACCGGCTTTCAGCCGCTCGGGTTCTCGCCGGCACGTTTCTGGCTGATGGTCGCCACAACGCTGGCCGTCATCGTGGCGCCCTTCGTGCTCTACCCGATCTTTCTGATGAAGATTTACTGCTTCATCATCTTCGCGATCGCCTACAACCTGCTGCTTGGCTACACCGGCCTGATGAGCTTCGGCCACGCTGCCTTCTGGGGCATGGGGGCCTATCTCACGGCCTATTCGGCGGCCAACTGGGGCTTCGGCTTCGAGATGGCGCTGCTCATGGGCACCGTGACGGGGGCCGTGCTGGGGCTGATCTTCGGCTGGGTCGCGATCCGGCGGACGGGTCTGTATTTCGCGATGATCACGCTCGCGCTGGCGCAGATGGTCTATTTCATCTGTCTTCAGGCGCCCTTCACCGGCGGTGAGGACGGGGTGCAGGGCGTGCCGCGCGGGACGTTCCTCGGGATCCTCGACCTGCGCAACGACTGGACGCTTTACTGGCTGGTGGGCGCGATCCTGCTTGCGATCATCATCCTGTCCAATCGGGTCGTGCATTCGCCCTTCGGTCAGGTTCTGCGCGCCATTCGCAACAACCCGAACCGGGCCAAATCGCTGGGTTACAACGTCGACCGCTACAAGCTTTACGCCTTTGTCATGTCGGCGGCGCTGTCGGGGTTTGCTGGCGGGTTGAAGGCGATTATCTTTCAGATCGCAACGCTGACGGACGTGTCCACCATCGCTTCGACCGAGGCGGTTCTGATCACGCTGGTCGGCGGCATCGGCACCATCTTTGGCCCCGTGGTGGGGAGCATGATCGTGCTGTCGCTCGAGCACTACCTCGCGCCCTACGGGCCTTGGGTGATGTTCACGCAAGGGATCGTCTTCGTGTTCTTCGTGCTGGTGTTCCGCAAAGGGCTGCTGGGCGAGATCCAGGACTACTTCAAGACCAAGCTCTGATCCTGAAAACCGCGGCGCTGCCCGGGTCCGGGCGGCGCGGCACACACATTTGAGAACGCTTCCGACGGGACTGCGGCGTGTCATCGCGCCGGGGAACGGGCGGAAGGAACGGCCGCACAGGCGGCCCACCTTTAGGGAGGACTGAACATGAAACATTCAGGAAAATTCGTCGCAGCCGCCGTGGCCGCGATCGTTGCGGCAAGCGCCGCGCAGGCCGAGGTTACCATCGGTTACCTCGGGGCACTGACCGGCGCACAGGCCGACATGTCCGGTGAAGCCGCGCTTCACGCCACCAACATGGCTATCGAGGATTTCGGCGGCGAAGTGAATGGCGAGCAGATCCGCGTGCTCAAGGCCGATCATGCGGGCAAGCCGGACCTCGGTCTCGCCACCGCGCGCGAATGGGTCGATGCCGAAAACGTCAACCTGATCCTGAACGTCGACAACTCGGCAGTTGCGCTGGCGGTCAGTGACCTGATCAAGGACAAGAACGTGACGATGGCACTCGGGGCGTCCAGCTCCAAGCTCGTCAACGAAAACTGCGGCCCGCACCAGATCATGCTGCTTCTGGACAACGCCACTCTGGCGCGCGCCGTGACGGTGCCTCAGGTCAATGCGGGTGCGACGGACTGGTATTTCATCACCGTCGATTACGCGCTGGGTCACGACCTCGAAGAGCAGGGGACCAAAGCGATCGAAGCCAACGGCGGGTCGGTCAAAGGCTCGGTCGTGCATTCGCCGCAAGCCACCGACTTTTCGTCGTTCCTGCTTCAGGCCCAGTCGAGCGGCGCGACCAATATCGCGCTCGCGACGTTCGGCGCGTGGCAGAACGCCATTGCCAAGCAGGCACAGGAATTCGGGGTTCAGCAAAGCCTGTCGCCGTTCTACCTCGCCGATACCGACATTAAGTCGGCGGGTCTCCAAACGCTTCAGAACGTGACCGGTACGATCCAGTTCTACTGGGACGAGAACGACGCGACGCGGGAGTTTTCGGATCGGTTCATGGAGGGCTTCGGTCGTCCGCCGACCTTTACCAACGCCTACCACTATGAATTCACGACGCATTACCTCAAGGCCATCGAGGCGACTGGCGGCACCGATGCGGATGCGATTCAGGCGTGGATGCAGGAAAACCCGATGGAGCTGATCAACGGCGATACCGCGACGATCCGTGCGGACGGTTCGGTGCTGCGCGACGTGCTTTCCTATCGGACCAAGACGATGGACGAGAGCACGGGCGATTGGGATTTCCTCGAGATCACCGGCAAGGTCGATGGTGACACCATCGCGACGCCGCTGTCGGAAAGCACCTGCCCGCTGGTCAACGCTGGCTGATCCGGCACCGAGAAAACAAGACGGGCGCGCGAGGGATCGCGCGCCCGTTTTTCTTGGGCCACGGGGGCGGGGCGTCAGTAGACCGCGCGCCCGCCTGACAGGTCATAGACATGGCCGGTGCTGTAAGAGCAAGCAGGCGATGACAGCCAGGCGACGAGTTCCGCCGCTTCCTCGGGTTGGCCCTTACGCTTCATCGGGATCATGGCGACCGCCGCCTCCATCGCGCCGGGTGCGCCTGCTGCGGCTTCGGTCGCGAGGGGTGTTTCAAAGACGGTGGGGCAGATCGCGTTGACCAAAACGCCGGTGGTGGCGAGCTCACGGCCCAGCGATTTGGTGATCCCGATCACCCCGGTCTTGGCAGCCACATAGGGCGCCATCTGGGGGCTGCCGTCCTTGGCCGCCTGACTAGTGGTGTTGACGATCCGGCCCCAGCCCGCCTCCAGCATCGCAGGCAGGAACGCCTGACAGGTGTAGAACACGCTGTCGAGGTTGACCGCCATCGCTTGGCGCCAGACATCCGCGCCAAGGGTGGTGAAGGGACCGAACGCCACCGAATGGCCCGCGCAGTTGAACAGGATGTCGAGCCCGCCCCAGTCGTCCAACAGCGCCTTGGCCCCGGTCGCCACCTGATCCGGCGCGGACACGTCGACCGATGCGATGGTCACCTCGCCCAAGGGGGCGAGGCTGGCGCTCGCGGTCTCGAGCTTGTCCAGATCGCGCCCCCAGAGCGCGACACGGGCGCCGTTTTCGAGATAGAGCCGCGCAGTGGCGAGGCCGATACCGGACCCGCCGCCAGTGACCAGTGCGCGCCGTCCTTCGAGATCGTAGCGGGCCACGATCAGCGGCCCTTGAATTCGGGTTTGCGCCGTTCCCCGAAGGCCGTCAGCCCCTCCCACACGTCGTCGGTCGCGGCGAGGCGGGCCATGCCCTGCGCTTCGTGTTCGAGCTGGGTCTCGAACGGGTCGGTGCGGGCCGTCAGGATCGTACGCTTGATCTCGCCATAGGCCTGCGTCGGACCCGATGCGAGTTTGCGCGCGGTCTTTTCGGCCTGCGCGATCAGGTCGTCGGCGGGGACCACGAAGTCGATGAGGCCCGCGTCCTGCGCTTCGGCCGCGCTCAGAGTTTCCGAGAGCAGGAGGAAGCGTTTCGCGCGGGCCAGCCCCATGCGGTTGGAGAGCGAGACGGTCGAGCCCGAGTCGCCGCAATAGCCGATGCCGGTGAAGGCCGCGACGAAGCTGGTGCCTTCGGCTGCGAAGTTCACATCGCTATGGGCGACCATCGAGACCGAGCCGCCGACCGCGTCGCCATGTACGGCGGTGATGACCGGCGCGTTCATGCGCTGGAACCGCGAAATGCCCGCGTGGAGTTTCGCGGTCCAGTCGAGCACCTTGGTCGGCAGATCCTCGCGGCTGGCGAGAAACGAGCGGATGTCGCCGCCGACCGAGAAAAACCGGCCCTCGGCGGTGATGAGGACCGCGCGCACCGACGGGTCGAGCGAGAGCGCGATGGAAAGGTCGCAAAAGTCCTGACAGAAATCGCCGTCGATCGGGTTGCCGCGGTCGGCCTCGGTCAGCGTGACGCGGGCGAGACCCTCGTCAACCGTGCAGGTCAGCGTCTTGTAGTCTTTCTGGGTCATGTCGGCGTCTCCTCCGCGCGTCCTTGTCATGGTACATGAGATTATAATACTGTAGCTTACGGTTACTGTAACCGCGCGTCAGACGAAAGAAAATCGAAAGATGAGGGAGAGGGCAGTGGATATGGCAGCGACGATTTCGTTTCGGGATGAGGCAGACCATGCGCCGGAGGGGTTCGTACGTATTGACTATGGCGACCCGGAACGCTTTGCGGGGCCCTATTACGAACGCGACCGGCCCGACAGCTACCAGGTCGGGTTTCGGGCCAAAGCGCGACACGTCAATCATGGCGGGTTCATCCACGGCGGATTGATCGCGACGTTCTGCGATCTCCAAGTTCGTCCGATCAAAATGCGCGAGGGGCTGTCGGAGTTTTCCCCGACCATCAACATGGCGGTGGATTTCGTGGAAAGCGGGCGCGAGGGCGACTGGATCTGGATGGAGCCGACGCTGGTCAAACGGACGCGCAAGATGCTGTTCACGCAAGGGCTGGTCATGGCCGAGGACAGGGTGATCGCGCGCACGAATGCAATCTATCGGATCATGAGCCATGACACCGGCGCGCCGGAACCGGGCACTAGTTCTTCGTAAAGCCCCGGTCCGAGGCGCGCGACGCGAGCGATCCGGTGCCACGCATCAGGATCTGGGTGCGGTTTTCCAGCTCGAGCGCGGCGGCAAGGCTGCCCGCTTCGAGATTGGCCCACATGCCGCGTTTGGTGAGCCATGTGTTGAGCGCGCCGTTCTCGGCGATCTGACGGGCGAGGGTCTGCGCCTCGTCCAGCAGCGCCTCGGGCGTCGTGATCCGCTGGATCAGCCCGATGCGCTCGGCCTCGGCGGCCTCGACCATCCGGCCTGTGAGCATCATCTCGGCGGCGCGGGTGGTGCCGATGGCGCGGGGGAGAAGGTAACTCACCCCGATGTCGCAGGACGACATGCCGACCTTGATGAAAGCGGAATTGAACCGGGCCTTGTCCGAGCCGATCCGGGTGTCGCAGCCGAGCGCAAGGCCAAGGCCCGCACCCGCTGCCGCGCCGTTCACCGCCGCGATGGTCGGCTGCGGAATGTCGCGCAGGCGGGTGACGATGGCGGCGTAGCGTTCCTGCCGCGCCATCCACGCGTCGGTTTCGGGCCGGTCGCCGGGGGCGGCTTCGGCGAGCGACAGGTCGAACCCGGCGCAAAAGCCACGGCCCGCGCCGGTGACGATCAGCACCCGCGCGCGGCTCTCGGCCACCTGCTCCAGCGCCGCGAAGAACGCGCGCACCATATCGTCGGTGAGCGCGTTCAGCTTGTCGGGCCGGTTGAGCGTGAGTGTCGCCACATTGCCGCCCAGACCGTCCAGCAGGATCGTGTCGTCGCTCACCGCCCCTTACGCTCCTTCGCTTGGCTAGCCGCCAGCGCCTCGCGCGCCTTGGCCCAGTCGTCGTCCGTCATCTTGGACATTTCGGCGAAGGTGGAATGCGCGGTCAAGCGGTGGCCGCCGTCGATCGGGATCGTGGCGCCGTTCACATATTGGCATTCGTCCATCATCAAAAAGAGCATGAGGTTGCGCAGTTCGTCCATCTCGCCGTAGCGGCGCAGGGGCACCATGTCGGGCTGGGTCGCGCCGAAGGACGAGCCGGGGATCGGGTTCAGCTTTTCCCATGCGTTCTCGGTCGGGAAGGGGCCGGGGGCCACGGCGTTCAGGCGGATGCCCTTGGGGCCCCATTCGGCGGCGAGGCTCATGGTCATGGCGTGGATCGCGGTCTTGGCCATCGCGCAGGGCACGACGTAGGCCGAGCCCGAGAACACCCAAGTGACGAGGTTCGACAGGACCGTGCCGGGTAGCCCGTCGCGGATCCAGCGGGTGCCGCAGGAGTGGGTGGCGTAGAACGACCCGTCCATGACCGTGGCCCGTACGGCATCGTATGCGCGGTGCGAGATCGACTCGGTCGGCGCGATGAAATTCGCGCCCGCGTTGTTCAAAAGCCCGGTGAGCGGGCCGCCCTGCCAGAGATCCTCGACCATCGCATCGACGGCTTCGGCGTCGCGGATGTTCACGGTGCGGTACTCGGCGGTGCCGCCGGAGCGTTCCTCGATTTCCGCCACCGCCTCGGCCAGCACGTCTTCGCGGCGGCCGCAGATCGCGACATGGGCGCCGTGCGCGGCAAAGCCCACGGACATTTCCTTGCCCAGCCCGGTGCCGCCTCCCGTCACGAGGATGCGTTTTCCGGCCAGCAGGTCGTTGCGATATGGGCTCATGCGGTGTCCTCCCCTTGCCGCCACTGTGTCGCGGTCAATGATATGTCTAACATATAGTACGCTGGATCATTAAATTGTCACGCGGCTTATTGCAATGGTTCGCTACCATACTATAAATGACCTGACCATTGGGAGGAGAGAGACGATGCAGGATTTTCCGGACCTTAAGGAGTTTCGGCTCGAAGCCACCGAGGACGGGATCGTCCATATGATCTTTGACGCCCCCGGGCGGTCGATGAACGTCTTTTCCAACCGGGCTATTCATGAGGCCGAGGCTTTTGCCGATTGGCTCGCGACCGCCGACGTGAAAGGCGTCGTCGTCTCGTCCGGCAAGGAGAGCGCGTTCTGCGCCGGGGCCGATCTGGGCGAACTGTCCTCGGCCTATGAGATGATCATGTCGACACCCAAGGCTGAGCGTGATGCGGTTACGGTCAAGGAATACTCCCCCATCGGGCGCGCGTTCCGCAAGCTCGAGACGGCGGGTAAGCCGGTGGCGGTCGCGATCAACGGGCTGGCGCTTGGCGGTGGCTGCGAACTGGCGCTCGCCTGTCATTACCGGGTTCTGACCGATGGCAAGGGCGTGGCGCTCGGCCTGCCGGAATCGCTGGTCGGACTGTTGCCGGGCGGTGGGGGCACCCAGCGTCTGCCGCGGGTCGTAGGTATCGGTCCGAGCCTGCCGATCCTGTTGGAGGCGGGGCGTTTTACTGCGCAGGAGTCGCTCGATCTGGGTCTCGCCCATGAAGTGGTGCCTGCGGGGCAGGAGATTGCGGCGGCGGAAGCCTGGGTCCGGTCGAACCCCGACCCGCGCCAGCCGTGGGACCGCGAGGATTGGTCCGATCCGAGCCCTGATGCCGTGCTGGCCGAGACTGCGCCGGTCAGGGCCGAGGTGCTGCGCAAACTGGGCGGTCACTTCCCCGCCGAGCTCGCCATCCTCGACTGTCTCGACCGGGGGCTGCCGGTCGATATGGACAAGGCCGTCGCCGAAGAGATCGACATCTTCAAAGACCTCGTTCAGCGGATCGAACCGCGCAACATGATCGCGGCGCAATTCCTGGGTCGCACCGAATACGAACGACGCAAGCGCAAGGACGCGCTGCCGGACTACCTTGGCGCCTTTACCAGCGAGATGGCCGAAGTGACCCGCGCGGCCATCGCCAAGCGTGGCGATCTGGGCGCTGAAGCGGTGCAGTTTGCCGGTATTACCATCGACGGCCCCGTGACATGGGCCGAGGTGACGGCGGCCGAGACTGCGGCGCGTGACACGCAATGGTTCCTCGCCCCGCGCACGGATGTGGATCGCACGGCGCTGGCCATCCTGTCGGACGTGGCGCTCGCGGCGTCGGCCTGGGCGGACAAGGTGCCCGAGGCGGACCGCAACCTCGTCGATTGCGCCACGGCGCGTGCGGCGGGGTTTCCGGCCTATCTGGGCGGGCCTTTCCTGTTCCTCGCACAGTTCGGCGCGGATGGGTGCCAGGATATGGCGGCGGCCTAAAGCAGGTCGCGCAACTTTCGTCTGAGCAGCTTGCCGGTGTCGGTCATCGGCAGGCTCTCGACCACGACGATCTGGCGCGGGTGTTTCAGCCGTCCGAGGTGGTCCGTGAGATAGGCCATAAGCGCGGCTTCGACATCGTCGGGCGCGTCCTCGGTCGCGACGACGAAGGCCACGGGTCGCTCGTCGAACTCCGGGTCCGGCACGCCGACCACACCGCAGGCCGAGATGAAGGGCGCATCTTCGATCGCCGCTTCGATCTCTTGCGGGTAGAGGTTCACGCCGCCCGAGATGATCATGTCGTCGGCGCGGTCTGACAGGTACAGGTAGCCTGCATCATCCAGCCAGCCAATGTCGCCGAAGCTCTGCCAGCCCTGTCGGCTGGTCTTGCCTGCGGTCTTTTCCGGCTCGCCGAAATAAGCGAACGGCGCGATGCCCGAGAAGAACACCCGGCCCACGCTGTTGACGGGCAATTCGGCGTCGTCAGGGCCAAGGATGCGCGCCTCGCCCTTGACCGCGCGCCCGACAGATCCGGGCCGCGTCTGCCATTCGGCGCTGTCGAGTTTGGTCAGGCCGACCCCTTCGCTCCCCGAATAATACTCGGTCAGGATCGGCCCCCACCAGTCTATCATCGCGCGTTTGAGCGCGGGCGTGCAGGGCGCCGCACCGTGCAGGGCGGTCGTGTGTGTCGTTCCCTTAAAGCCAGCCCGGACCTCGGCGGGCAGGACGAGCAGGCGGCGAAACATGGTGGGCACCCACTGTGTCACCGTCAGGCCGTAACTGTCGATCAGGGTGAGCGCGCGCGCCGCGTCGAATTTCGGCTGCACCACGGAAAACGCGCCGGTCGCCGTCATCGCCAGCGCAAAGCGCAGGGCGGCGGCGTGGTAGAGCGGTTGGGTCGAGAGATAGCGCGTCGCCGGGTCCAGCCCGAAGAGCGGCACCAGATCGCGGGCAAAGGCGGGCGGGGCGTCGTCGGGTTCTGCGTCGGGCAGGGGGCGCAGGATGCCTTTGGGCGCGCCAGTTGTGCCAGAGGAATACATCATCAGCGCGCCGGGGCTCTCATCGGCGATCGGCGTGGCCGGATGGTGCGAGACGTCGAGATCCCGCACCGGCACCGCCACACCCGCCAGCAGAGGCGACAGGTCCGGGTCGGCAAAGACGCAGCGGGCGGTGCTGTTGGCAACGATATAGGCGGTCTCGTCCGCGGTCAGGCGCGTGGGGATCGGCGTGAGATAGACTCCGGCCCGATAAGCGGCCCAGCACAAGGCAACGATCTCGGGCGCATTGCCGACGAGGGCTGCGACATGGTCGCCGCGCCGGGCGCCTTCGGCGCGGATGGCATGGGCAAAGCGGTTCGCCATCGCCTCGAGCGCGCCATAGGTGAGTGCCGGACCGCCATCGAAGAGCAGGGCGGGGCGCTCCGGCTCGCGCATGGCCCAGTCGCGCAGCCCGGCCTGCATCAGGCGTTGTCCAGAACGGCGGCCAGCGATTTCGGCCCGTCGCCGTCGATCCCTGCGTCAAAGAACACGCCGTTGGCCTGAAACACCGGCTTGCCGTCGACGGTGCCGACCATCTGGGCGAAATGCATCTGTCGCCCATGCTTGTTCGACCGGGTGCGCACCTCGACCCACGAGCCGACCTCGACCGGGCTCAGAAACTCGGTTGTCAGTGACACTGTGACCAGCCCGTGGTCGACCAGCCCCGCGTCGACGCGCACGGCATAGACCGCCTGATCGGCAACCGATGCGATCATGCCGCCGTGGCAAACGCCGCGCCCGTTGATGTGGCGCTCGGTGCAGCGAAAGGCGAGGACCATGCCGTCCGGCTCCATCTTGCCGAAGAACGGGCCGATCAGCATGTCAAAGCCGCCCCGGTCACCGATCGGGTGGAACCCCTCGGGCGGGTTCGGCGCGGGGTCACGGTCGACGAGCGCCTTGATCCGGTCCGCCGTCATCACAGGTTCCTCGCGATCAGTTCCTTCATGATCTCGGACGTGCCGCCGTAGATCCTTTGGACCCGTGCGTCGGCATAGAGCCGCGTGATCTCGTATTCACGCATGAAGCCGTAGCCGCCGTGCAACTGGACGCAGGCATCGACCACACGCCCCTGCAATTCGGTCGCCCAGAGTTTGGCCTTGGAGGCGTCGTAGGTCGTGAGTTCGCCGCGCACGTGGCGGCGGATGCACTGGTCGATAAAGGCCCAGCCGACCGACAGTTCCGTCGCCATGTCGGCCAGCTTGTGGCGCGTGACCTGAAAATCGGCGATCGCCTTGCCGAAGGCCTGCCGCTCGCGCACGTAGTCGAGCGTGATGTCGAACGCCTTTTGCGCCGCCGAGATCGAAGTGACGCCGATGATCAGCCGCTCCTGCGGGAGTTCGGTCATCAGAATGCCCATCGCCTGACCTTCGGCGCCAAGGGTATTGGCGACGGGGACGCGGACATCGGTGAACGAAATCTCAGACGTGTCTGCCGAGATCTGCCCGAGCTTGTCGAGGTTGCGGCCCTTGGCAAAGCCCGCGCGGTCGGTTTCGACCACGATCAGGCTCATATGGCCCATGCCGCGCCCTTCGCCGGTGCGGGTGACGACGATGACGAGGTCGGCGTGCTGGCCGTTCGAGATAAAGGTCTTGGCGCCGTTGATGACCCAGTCGTCGCCGTCGCGGCGCGCGGTCGTGCGGATGCCCTGAAGGTCCGATCCGGTGCCGGGTTCGGTCATCGCGATGGCGCAGACCAGCGAGCCGTCGACCATGCCGGGCAGCCAGCGGGTCTTTTGTTCGTCATTGGCCTGCGACCGGATGTAGCCCAGACAGACGTCGGAATGGACCGACACGTCGGCGGCGGGGCCCATGAAGCCCGAATAGGCGAGTTCTTCGGCGATGACGGTGTGCATCCGGAAATCTTCGCCGATGCCGCCGTAATCTTGGGACACCGTGGGGCAGAGCAGGCCGGTTTCGCCCAGCTTGCCCCACAGCGTGCGGTCGACGATGCCCGCCCGTTCCCAGGCGTCGAAATTCGGCGCGATCTCGGCCGCGACGAAGCGGCGGACCACATCGCGCAAGTGCGCGTGCGTGTCGTCGTAAAGCTCACGGTTTTCGAGCACTGTCACCTCCCCGGTATCCTCCCGCACGCAGGTCGTGCGCCACATGATGATACGGTAGTGTACCTTTACCGGGAGTGCAACGCTATGCGTCGAGGGCCGAGGATTTCAAATCGTCGGGCGACGACAGGGCAACGAGGTTCTGTTTCATCGCGAACAGGGTCTTGGACGCAATTTCGAGATCTTCGCGCGAGATCCCTTCGAGGATCTGCTGGTTGAAGTTTGCCGTGACCGGGGCGATGTCTTCGATCAGCTTGCGCGCCTTGGCGGTCAGGAACACGCGTTTGACGCGGCGGTCGTTTTCATCGGCGACACGCTCGACGAAACCGGCGCTTTGCAGGCGGTCGATCAGCGAGCCGAGCGCCACCTTGCCGACATCGAGATCATTGGCGAGCTTGGTCTGCGGCAGGCCATCGTTGCGCGAGATGAACGCCAGAACCCACCACTGCGACCGGGTGATCCCGAGCGGAGCGAGCTCACGGTCGAAGTTCACGCGCCGCAGACGCGACACATCATGGATGAGGTATCCAAGGCGAAGCTCCCAAGATCTTGTGTCGTTTTCCATATTTCGTTGCCTGCATTTAGTAAGATTTCGACTTAATTAGCTACCATATCTTGCGCTCAAAACAAGTATGGGCGCGAATAATAATGAGGGTGTGGCATCCGATGGGTTGCCGACAATGATACGGTAGCATACCATACTCCAACATGCCTTTTGTGGCGAGGGAGGAAATTGTGCGAAAGTCCAAGAAAGTCATTGTGAGCTGCGCGATCACGGGGTCGATCCATACCCCGACGATGTCGCCCTATCTGCCGATCACGCCGGACCAGATCGCGTCCGAGGCCATTGCGGCGGCCGAAGCGGGGGCGGCGATCCTTCATTTGCATGCGCGCAATCCCGAGACCGGGCAACCGAGCCAGTCGCCGGATCACTATGCGCAATTCCTGCCCCGCATCAAGCAAAGCTGCGACGCGGTGGTGAACATCACCACGGGCGGGGGTCTGGGCATGTCGCTGGACGACCGGCTGGCCGCTGCGGTCTGGGCCAAGCCGGAAGTCGCTTCGATGAATATGGGGTCGCTCAACTTCAACATCTCGGGCGCGGCGGACCGCATCACCGACTTCAAGGAAGAGTGGGAAAAGCCCTATCTGGAGATGACGAAGGATTTCATCCTGTCGAACACCTTCACCCAGATCGAACGGGGCGTGAAAGAGCTGTCGGCGAACGGCACCAAGTTCGAATTCGAGTGCTACGACATCGGACATCTCTACAACGTGGCGCATTTCGCGAACCGGGGTCTGATCGAGCCGCCGTTTTTCATTCAGGGTGTCTTTGGCATTCTCGGTGGCATCGCCGCCGAGGCAGAGCATCTGGCGCACATGCGTCGCACGGCGGACAGCCTGTTCGGCGACGACTACTACATGTCCTGCCTCGGGGCCGGGCGGCACCAGATGCCGTTCGCGGTCTCGAATGCGCTGGCGGGCGGTCATGTGCGGGTCGGGCTTGAGGACTCGATATACATTTCCAAGGGTGAGCTGGCCAAATCCAACGCCGATCAGGTCGCCAAAATCGTGCGCATCCTCGACGAATTGTCGATCGAGGTCGCGACGCCGGACGAGGCGCGCGAGATGCTCGCGCTCAAGGGGCCCGGATCGGTCGCCTTCTGACGCCTTTTGGCATACGAATCGACACGGGGTGGCCCGCCAAGTTCTGGCGGGCCATTTTGCTTTCTGGGAGCCCGTCGGGCGCCTTTTGGCAACCACACTTCACAATATTGAATGGCCATTACGAAGTTCCGTAGGTGATCCGGCCGATATGGCGGGAAGATCATCTTGACTAATTAATGGCCGAACGCCCTATTGGTCGGACCAAAAGACGCGAACTGGGTTACTGTATGAAATCATTGTTTTCCGTAGGAATGACGGTTGCGGTTGCTCGCATCCGGCCAAATGGTCGGCCGACGCGAGCGGCAGGCATCGGACGACCGGTCAAGGGTCCGTCCGTTCACCGTAGGGCGGAACGCAGGGGTTCGGCCGGGCAACCACGCGCGTCGTTCAAACGCCAACTTGCGTCTATTGCATAGCTGAGAGGAGCCCAGGCCGCGGCCAGTTTGGCCAAGCGTGCGGGCAGATAGACGTATTCAGCCAATTTCGGGAGGTTCTATGAAAACCCTAGTGAACACTGCACGCCGCAGCGTGCTTGCCGGTCTCGTCGGCACTCTTGCCGCGCTTCCGCTGGGCCTTGCGCCGGCCTATGCGCAGGACGAAGAGGTGACGCTGAAAGTGTCATTCTTCACGCCGCCGTCGTCGGACAACAACAAGCAGGTCCGCAAGATCGAAGAGCGCCTGCTCGAAGCGACCGACGGTCGGCTCAAGCTCGACTTCTACGAAGCCTCGCAGATGGGCCCGGCGCCGCGTCAGTTCGACCTCGTGCGCACCGGTGTCGCCGACATTTCGATCATGCTGATCGGGCTCGCGCCGGGTCGCTTCCCGCTGCTCGAGATGCTCGACTACGCGGGTGTGATCGACGAGGGCGTGAATGCCGAGGTTGCCGTGCCCGCGACCGCCGCCGCGCTTGAAATGGCCGAAGAGTACCTGGCTGACGAGATGGCTGGCGTGAAGCTTTTGAACATCGCGGTTCTGCCGAACCCGATCGTCATTTCGAAAGACCCGATCAACTCGCTCGAAGACCTCAAGAACACCCGCATCCGTCACCCCGGCGCGGCCCATGCGGTCATGCTGGAAGAGGTGGGTGCCGTGCCGACCGCCGTTCAGTCGAACGAAATGGCCGAAGCGCTGGCGCGGGGTGTCGTGGACGGCGTTCTGACCGGCTACACCGGCGTCGACGTGTTCCAGCTTCAGGACAGCGCCGAATACGTTCTCGAACTGCCGTCGGGTGGCATGACCTTTATTGCGGTCATGAACCAGGACAGCTATGACGCGCTGCCGGACGATCTGAAAGAGGTGTTCGACACCCAGTTCGGCCCGGCCAACCAGCAGGAGTGGGGCGAGCACCTTGCGATCGGTGAGGTCAATGCCCGCGATCGTCTGCGCGAGCACCTGACCATCACGCAGCTCCCCGAGGCGGATATCGAGCAATTCCGTGAGATCACCGCAGGCATCCGCGAAGAGGCAGCCGCCGAGCGTGACGCGAAAGGGGTGCCCGGCACCGAGTTCCTCGAGCAACTGCGCGAGCGTGGCGAAGCCTACCGCTAAGCGTGACACATCGGCGGGTCGGGTGCGGATAAACCGCGCCCGGCCTGTCGGCTTTTCTGGATAACCCCGGAGGACATAATGCTGGATCGCCTCAACAGGCTCCTCGTTCTTCTCGCGGCCGTCGCACTGTTCGTCGTGATCGCGATCACGCTGTTCGACATTGTGCTCGCGCTCGTGACCGGCCGCCCTTACAGCGGCGTCTATGACATCGTGCAGGCGTTCCTCGCCGCATCCGTATTCCTCGCCATGCCCATCGTGTTTCGCGGCGAGACCAACATTCAGGTCAATCTGATCGACGGTCTGCTCGGCCCCAAGGCGCGTGCGGTGAACCTGTTCATCGCGCGCCTTGCCACGCTGGCGTTCATGATCATCATCGGCTGGTCCGAAATCCAACCGTTCCGCGACACGATCCTGTTCGGTGACATCCTGTATGAAACCGGGCTCAAGGTCTGGATCATCTGGATTCCGATCCTGATCGGCACGGCGCTGTCCATCCTGATGGTGGTCACGACATTCTGGCGCGGGCATCAGGCCAATGCCGAGGAGGTCGAGGTATGAGCATTCAAGCCATCGGCGTTCTTGGCGTCGTCGTCCTGATCCTGCTGATCTTTCTGCGCTTTCCGGTCGCCGTGGCGATGGGGCTGGTGGCCTTTGTCGGCTACGGTGCGATCAACGGGTTCGACAGTGCGTTGCAGGTGATGGGGGTGATCCCCTTCGATCTCGGCACGAACTATGCCCTGTCGCAGCTGCCGCTTTTCGTCCTGATGGGCGATCTGGCGGTCCGCTCTGGTATGTCTTCGCGGCTGTACGGAGCGGCGCAGACGATCTTTACCGGCCTGCGCGGCAGTCAGGCCTATGCCACGCTCGGCGCGAGTGCTGGCTTCGGCGCGGTCAGCGGCTCGTCCATCGCGACGGCGGCGACCATGACACGCGTGTCGGTGCCCCCGATGCGCGAGGCCAAGTATGACGACCGCCTCTCGGCGGGGAGCATCGCGGCAGGGGGGACGTTGGGTATCCTGATCCCGCCGTCCATCGCTCTCGTCGTCTATGCGATGATTGCCGAGCAATCGGTGCCGCGTCTTTATGCGGCGAGCCTGATCCCCGGCATCGCGCTCTGCGTGCTCTACTGCCTCGTCGTGGCGGTAATGCTGAAGGTCAAACCCGGCATGGCGCCCACGACGGACGAACGCGTCGGGTTCGGCGAACGGGTGCGGGCGCTCGGTCAAGTCTGGGAAATCGCCATCCTCTTTGCCCTCGTGATCGGGGGGCTCTACACCGGCATCTTCACCGCGACCGAGGCCGCCGCCGTCGGCGCATTCGGCGCGTGGTTTCTGGGGGTCGTGACCCGCAGGCTGACGTGGCGGGACACGTTCAACGGGTTCCTTTCGACGCTCAAGACCACGGCGATGCTCTATGTCATCCTGATCGCAGCCAATGCGTTCACCTATTTCGTGGTGTTGACGCAGATCCCGCAGGGTCTGGTGGAGATGGTGACGAACCTCGGCCTCGGCCCGATCCTGGTGCTGGTGGTCATCGGTGTGTTCTACGTCATCCTTGGGTGCTTTCTCGAAGCCTTCGGGATGATCCTGATCACCGTGCCGATCCTGCTGCCGGTCGTGGTGCAGGCGGGCTATGACCCAATCTGGTTCGGCGTGTTCCTTGTCGTCATGATCGAGCTCGGGATGATCACGCCACCCGTGGGGATGAACATCTTCGTCATGCAGGCGGAGCTCACCAAGATGAAGCTGTCGCGGATCTATCAGGCGGTGCTGCCGTTCCTCGCCGCGCCGATCATCCTCGCGGTGATCCTGATCCTGGTGCCGGGTATCGCGACCTATCTGCCGTCGCTGTTCTTCGACTGATACCGATCGGATGGGCAGGAGCGATCCTGCCCGTCCTTCGTCACGGCATTGGGTCGATCGGTGGCGGGACGGGTTTGATCCGGCTTTCGCGATAGATCGTGTACAGTCCCGAGGCCACGACGATCCCGGCTCCGACCCATGTCAGGGCGTCCGGCAGCTCTCCGAAAATCAGAAAGCCCCAGATCGTCGAAAAGATGATGAGCGAATAGTGCATCGGGGCGAGCACCACCGCGTTTGCAATTTCGAGAGCGCGGATGATGAAGAATTCGCCGATGGCGGCGAGGCAGGCGATCCCTGCAAACATGAGTATATGCGAGACTTCGGTGGGCGTTTTCCACTCCAGAACCATCGGAACGAACAGAAGCGCACAGGCGGTGATCGCCGTATAGGCCACCGTCGTCATTGTGGATTCGCTACTGCCCAAGTAGCGCGACACGATCTGGCGCCCGGCAAAGAACGTTGCGGCCACGAAGACGAAACCGATTGCAGGGTGGAACAGCCCGGCGCCCGGACGCACGATGACCAGCACGCCGACGAAGCCGACGGCGATTGCCAGCCATCGCCGAAGCCCCACCGGTTCGCGCAGGAGTGCGGCACCGAGGATCGTGACCATGAAGGGCGCGATGAAGCTGACCGCGACGCTTTCGGCCAAAGGCACGTGACGCAGGGCGAAAATATAGGCGAGGGACGAACCGACCGCGACCACGCCGCGAAAGATCTGCATCGCCGGGGCCTGCGTGCGCAGGATCGACGGGCCCTTGAGGGCGAGCATCACGATGACGACTGCCATAAGCCCGAAGAGCCTGATCCACGCGATTTGGAAGGCATGGAAATCGGCGGTCAGGGTCTTGGAGATCGCATCGGTGCTCGAGAAAAAGAAAAACCCGCAGAGCATGAAAAGCAGGCCGCGTCGGTTGCGCGAAGCGACGTCGTCGCCGGAAGCGTTGAGGTTCGTCATCAGTGATGCTGGTGTCTTGCGCGGGCCTGTCTTGGCCCAAAAAAAGACGGCGCCGAAGCGCCGTCACAGGAGGAGGTCTCTTAGGACCGCGCGTCGGCCTCCTTGGCCATTTCGCGCGCGATGATGAGCTTCATGATCTCGATGGACCCGCCCGCGATCTTGGTGATCCGGGCATCGGCATAGGCACGGGCGATGGGATATTCCCACATGTAGCCCCAGCCGCCGAAGAGTTGCAGGCACTCGTCCACCACTTTGCAGTGGAGTTGGGTGGACAGCATTTTCAGCTTGGCGGCATCGACGCTGTCGAGTTTGCCTTCCATGAAAAGCTCTATGCATTTGTCGGTGAACACACGCATCGAGGTCGCCTCGGCCTCAAGCTGGGCGAGCACGAACTGGGTGTTCTGCTGGTCGAAGATCGACTTGCCGAATGCCTTGCGGTCGCGGGTGTAATCCACCGTCATCTGGATCACGGTCTCGGCCACAGTGGTGGAGCGGACCGCCTGCGCGAGCCGTTCCTGACTGAGCTTGGTCATCATGAGGCTGAAGCCCTGACCCTCGTCGCCGAGCATGTTTTCCGACGGGATACGCATGTTGTCGAAGAACAGTTCCGACGTGTCCTGCGCCTTCATCCCCAGCTTGTCGAGGTTCTGGCCGCGCTTGAAGCCCTCGCTGTCCCCTTCGACGAGGAAGAGCGTCACGCCCTTGGCGCCTGCATCGCTGTCGGTCTTGGTCGCGAGGACGAGCACGTCGCAAAGCTGGCCGTTCGAGATGAAAACCTTTTGACCGTTGATCATGAAGTGATCGTTGCCGTCACGCACGGCCTTGGTCTTGATCGCCTTGAGGTCGGACCCCGCGTGCGGTTCGGTCATTCCGAGCGAGCCGATCCATTCGCCCGACACCATCTTGGGCAGGAATTTCTTTTTCTGCTCTTCGGTGCCGAAGCTGTTGATATAGGTCGCGACGAGGTCGGTGTGGATCAGGAAACCGGGGCCGGACGCGCCCGCTTTCCAAAGCTCCTCGAACACCACCACGTCAAAGAGATAGTCGAGCCCGAGCCCGCCGTACTCTTCCGGTACCGTACAGCACAACAGCCCCTGTTCGCCCGCCTTGAGCCATAGCTCGCGCGGCACAACACCGTCCTTCTCCCACTGGGCGTGGTAGGGGACGATCTCTTTCTCCACGAACTTCCGCACCGACTCGCGAAAGATTTCGTGCTCCTCCCGGAAAAGATTACGTCTGATCATCTCAGCTCTTTCATTTCGTACACTAGTTTACTTTATCAGCACTCTATTTCGTAAGCAACCATACGGTTCGTATGTGTATGTAGTTCACTCTGGCGATGCTGACAGGGTGTCGCGGTGGTCAGGGTCGGCGATTGCGATGAGGGCCGCGCGCCGTGCCGCAGGGCTTTTCCCGCGTAGGTCGGCAATGCCGTGTTCGGTGACGATCACGTCGACATCGAAGCGGCCGAGCGAGACCGGACCGGTGCCCGCGCCCGCAGCCACGATCCGGCTCACGCGGGATTTCCCGGCGGTCGACGGTAGAGCGATGATCCTGAGATCGTTCGGGCCACGCGCGCCTGCGGCAAAGTCCGAAGCCCCGCCGGGGCCAGAGATCGGGCCGCGCGGCGTGGCCTCGGCATGGACGTATCCGTTGAGGTCGACCTCGATTGCCGAGTTGATCGTCACCAGCGGGTCGATGCGCGACAGGATGTCGATGGCATGGGTGTGGGACGGCGGGCGAAAGGTGAATTCGTCGCGGCCTACGGACCCGTATAGACGGTCGGTCCCGATGGCGACGCCTGCGGTGATCGGGTTGCAGGGCCGAAGTGCGCCCGCTTCGAGCAGGTCGAGCGTGCTGTCGCCGATCAGACCGGAATGGATCGCAAGGTCGCGCTTGTCCGTCAGCCCCGACAGGATCGCCTCGGGAATGCGCCCGACACCGGCCTGTAGCGTGGCGCCATCGGGGATCAGGTCCGCCGCATGGGTCGCGATGGCGCGGGCCGTGTCGTCCATCCCCGGCGATTGCTGGGGCAGGGGGCTTTCAGCCTCGACCACTGCGGTTAGTCGGTCAAAGGGAATGCCCGGTGTGCCGCGCGTGGCGGGCAGGGCCGGGTTGATATGGGCGATGATCGTGGGAATGTCTTGCCAGATATCCGCGATGAAATCGGTCACAGGGCCAAAGCTGCACAGGCCGTTTTCATCCGGCGGGGCGAGCATGACGACCGCAGCGTCAGGCGGCGCGGCGCGCAGGTGCTGGCCGATGTCACGGTAGCACAGGGGCAGGAAATCGATCCGGTTCGGCGCCTTGGCCATTTCCGGGGTCATAAAGAACGTCTCGAGACGCGCGGCCGTGTTCAGCACCGGTTCAAGGTCGTTGAGGCCAGGCACGAAAATGCCCGTGAAGGTCAGACCCGGCAGAGACTGCCGGGCCCATGCGCTTTTCAGAACCGGACCATCGGTCGAGCATCCCGAAATCCAGACCCGACCCTGACGGGGCAGGCGGCCAGCGATCTCATCCGCAGTGATCCGATCCGGTGCCACGGCTCAGTCCGTGAACTTGTGGAAGTCGGGTTTGCGCTTTTCGTTGAACGCGTTCACGCCCTCTTTCGACTCGTCCGACGCGTAGTAGAGTTTGACCGCGTGCAGGGCGAGGTTCGAGATGCCGCGAATGTTGTCGCTGTCGGCGTTGAACGACCGCTTGAGGAACGCGATGGCGGTGGGCGAACGCTCGGCGAGCGTGTCGGTCCATTCGGTCACTGCGGCGTCAAGCTCATCCGCCGGCACGGCTTTGTTGATCAGGCCCATCGCTTCGGCTTCGGCGGCGGTGTAGTTCTTGTTGAGATACCAGATCTCGCGGGCCTTCTTTTCGCCCACGGTGCGCGCGAGCAGCGCCGTGCCCCAGCCGGCGTCGAAGCTGCCGACCTTGGGCCCGACCTGCCCGAGCTTGGCAGTGTCTGCCGCGATGGCGAGATCGCAGAGGGTGACGAGCACGTTGCCGCCGCCGATGGCAAAGCCGTTCACGCGCGCGATCACCGGTTTCGGCGTGTCACGGATCAGGCCCTGAATTTCGTCGATCGGCAGACCGACGACGCCGCGCCCGTCATAGTTGCCTTCGTGGGCCGACTGGTCGCCGCCGGTGCAGAATGCCTTGTCGCCCGCACCGGTGAGCACGATCGAGGCCACGTCCTTGTCGTTCCCGGCGAGGTGGAAGGCGGTGATGAGCTCTTCGAGCGTCTGACCGCGGAACGCGTTGTAAACCTTGGGCCGGTTGATCGTGATCCAGGCCGCGCGCCCTTTGACTTCGTAGAGAATGTCGGTGAATTCGGGGATCTTGCTCATGGCAATGCCTCCTCTTTCTGTGTGTTAACGTTGTGTCTGCCCAGAGGGGCGTTTCTTGTAGATGCCGTTGGTGCGGGCGACCGGCTGACCGTCCACCCGCATCATGCCCTGAAAGAAGGTGAGCGACTTGGTGTCGCGCGTCACCTCCGGCGTGGCCTCGACCCAGTCGCCCTCGCGGACGGGGGCGAGGAAATCGATGCCGAGCGTGATGGTGGGTGCCGCGCCCGAAAAGTTGCCGACCGCGATGGCATAGCCTTGCATGTCGGCGAAGACGGCGAGGATGCCACCGTGACAGGTACCCGCCGCGTTCATGTGCCGCGCACGCGCACGAAAGCCGATCACGGCCCGATCCTCGTCGATGAAGAACGGGCCATTGAAGCGCTCGGCCTCGGTCGCATTGTCCAGCGGCTTGAAGCCTGCCGGAGGTGCGGCGTCCTCTTGGATCGCCGCGTCCATCAGATCATGTTCATCCCGCCCGAGACCGAGATGGTCTGGCCGGTGATGTAGCCCGCGTCGCCCGAGCCCAGAAAGGCCACGATGCCCGCGTAATCCTCGGGTTCGCCCATGCGCCGCAGCGGAATGCCACGCACCATCGCGTCTTTCCACTTCTGTGCCTGCTCACCTTCGCCGAGCACGGTCTGCATCATCGGCGTATTGGTCGGGCCGGGGCAAACCGCATTCATCAGCACGTTATTGCGGGCCAGTTCGCGCGCCACCGATTTGGTGAAGGCGATGATGCCGCCCTTACAGGCGGAATAGACGGCCTCGGTCGAGGTGCCGACGCGCGCTGCGTCGGAGGCGATGTTGATCACACGGCCACCGCCACGCTCTACCATACCCGGCAGCACGGCCTTGTGGGTGTTGAGCGGCCCGTTGAGGTTGATCGCGATGATCTTGTCCCACAGGTCCTTCTCGGTCGACAGGAACGGGGCCGGTTTGTCCCAGCCTGCGTTGTTCACGAGCATCCATGTCGGGCCGACCTCGGCCTCGGATTTCGCGACCGCGTCGTTCACCGCATCCTGATCGGAAATGTCGACGCCATAGATCTTGACCGTGCCGCCGTGCTTGGCGGCTTCGTCCGCCGTCGCCTGCGATGCATCGGGGTTCAGATCGAAGATTGCGACGTTCATGCCCTCTTCGGCCAGACGCAGCGTAATGGCGCGTCCGATTCCTTGGCCGCCCCCGGTTACGATTGCGGTTTTTCCTTTAAGATCAAGCACGTTGCCTCCCTTTCACTATCCGTCGCAAACCGCCTCCCGGTCTGCGAATTGGTCCGTTACCTAAATAATATGCTTGCGTACGGTACGCTTGCAAGGTTATTTTGACCCCAACTTGGAGGGAGGCCAAATATGCCCGCACTCAGCGTAAAATCGGCATCCGCATATCTGCCGCTATTACGCTTCGACAGAAGCGTCGCGCGCAAGGAATTGCGGTGGTCGGGCCTTGGCGGAAACGGCAAGGGTCATCGTTCGGTCGCAGGATGGGACGAGGACGCGCTTACCATGTCAGTCGAGGCCGCGCGCCTTGCCCTTGGGGCGACGGTGCCGGAGAGTGTGAGCTTCGCCTCGACCTCGTCTCCTTTCACCGACCGTTCGATGGCGGGGATTCTGTCCGAGGCGCTGAATCTGCCCGCCACACTGGCAACCCAGGATAGTGGCGGCACCCGCCGCGCCGCGACATCGGCGCTGATCCGCGCTTTGAACGGCACGGGAACCGACCTGATCGCTGCGGGCGAAAAACGCCGCGCGACCGCGGGCACGAGTCAGATCATGTCGTTCGGGGACGGGGCCGGTGCGGTCTGCGTCGGGCCGGGCGATGGGGTCGCGACCTGCCTCGCCACCGCGACGATCAATGCCGACCTCTTAGACATCGTGACCTCGGCTGACCGGGGCATGCCTTACGAATCCGAGGCGCGGTTCGTGCGCGACGAAGCGGTGAGCGAGGTCTATGTGCCGGGCGTCACTGCCGCGCTTAAGAAAGCGGGGCTGACAGGTGCCGACATTGCGCTGGCCGCCGTGCCGGAGCCGGTGGGTGGCACCTATCGCGCCGTCGCCAAACAGACCGGCCTCACGGCCCCCAACCTGTGCGAAGAGATCGCAGGGGCGGCGGGCGATCTGGGTGCCGCGATGCCGCTCTTCGGTCTCGCGCTGGCGCTGGATCGGGCCCAGCCGGGCGACCGCGTACTGATCGCGGGCTTCGGCAATGGCTGCGACGTTTTGATCTTTGAAGTCACCGGAGCGGGCGACCGCTCTGCAACGGATGCGTTGGGGCAGGGGGCGGCGCTCTCCTCCTACAGCCGCTTTCTGAACCTGACCGGAGCGCTCACTCTCGATTGGGGCCCGCGTGCCGAGGTCAATCAGAAGGTCTCTGCCTCAACGCTACTTCGTCATGGTCGTGATATGCACGGCTTCGTCGGTGGGCGCGATCACGGCGGCAACGTCCAGTTCCCCAAGACGCCGATGCCGGTGCGCCCTGATGCGACGGGGCCGGAGCCGTACGAGGACGTGGTGTTGCGCGACGTGCCGGGCAAGGTCGCGTCGATCACCGCCGACCGGCTGAATTTCACGCCCGATCCGCCGTTCTATTTCGGCCTCGTCCAGTTCGAGAACGGCGCACGGGTCACGATGGAGCATTGCGACGTCGAAGGGCCGACGCCCGAAGTGGGCGACCCGGTTCGCACGCGGTTCCGCATCAAGGCGATGGATCGTCAGCGCGGTTTTCGCACCTATTTCTGGAAGGCCGCGCCGGTCACGCGCCCGGCCTTGAACGAGGAGGGCTGAGATATGGCCACCGGCATCAAGGACAAGGTCGTCATCCTCGGCATGGGTCTCACCGAATTCGGTGAGCGCTGGAACATGTCGTCGGACGATCTGATGGTCGAGGCGTTCACCGAGGCGTTGGCGGACGCGGGAATCGAGAAGTCGCAGATCGAGGCCGCGTGGCTCGGCGCGGCGCTGGACGATGTGAACATCGGGAACTCGGCCATTCCGCTGGCCACGGCGCTGCGCTTGCAGAACATCCCCGTCACGCGGGTCGAGAATATGTGCGCAACGGGCACCGAGGCACTGCGCGGCGCGGTCTATGCCGTGGCCGCCGGGGCGGTGGACGTGGCGCTGGCGCTCGGGGTCGAAAAGCTCAAGGACACGGGCTTTGGCGGGCTGCCGATCAAGACCAAGGGGTTAGCGAACGACCTGTGGATGCCCTATGGCTCGGCCCCCGGCACCTTTGCCCAGCTGGCCGGGGCCTATCGCGCCAAGCACGGCATTTCCTATGACGACCTCAAGCGCGGCATGGCGCATGTGAGCTGGAAGAGCCACCAGAACGGCGCGCTCGCCCCCAAGGCTCACCTGCGCAAACCGGTGGATATGGACACGATCATCAACGCGCCGATGATCGCGGACCCGCTTGGGCTTTACGATTGCTGTGGCGTGTCGGACGGCGCGGCTTGCGCCATCGTCACGACGCCGGAAAAAGCGCGCGAGTTGGGCAAAGCGCTCGCCGACGTGGTCGCGGTCAAGGCGATGCAGATCTGCGCCTCGCACGGCTGGGAAAACGCCTATGGCGAATGGGACGGCGCGAGTGTGAAGAACACCCAGATCGCGGCGCAGCGCGCCTATGCTGAGGCGGGTATCACGGACCAGAAGAAAGACGTCGGCGTGGCCGAAGTTCACGACTGTTTCTCGATCACCGAGCTTGTGACGATGGAAGACCTCGGCCTCTCGGACGAGGGGCGCGGGGCCTATGATTTCCTCGACGGCGTCTATGACCGCGACGGGGCGATCCCGGCGCAGGTGGACGGCGGGCTGAAATGCTTCGGCCACCCGGTGGGGGCGAGCGGTCTGCGCATGGCGTACGAGGTCTATGCCCAACTCACCGACAAGGCCGGGCAGCGGCAGTTGCGCGACGTGAACTTCGGCCTGACGCACAACCTTGGGGGCCAGCCGTCCAACTCGGTCTCGTCGGTTTCCATTTTCGGCAGGCTTTGAGGGAGGCATCTATGGCAGGACGTTGGTACGAAGAGTTCACCATCGGCGAGGTGATCGAGCATGAGACGCGGCGCACGGTGACGGAAACCGA
This sequence comes from Pseudomonadota bacterium, assembly GCA_036154315.1. Classification (GTDB taxonomy): domain Bacteria; phylum Pseudomonadota; class Alphaproteobacteria; order Rhodobacterales; family Rhodobacteraceae; genus Maritimibacter. Next base: position 996 of record JAYZLL010000060.1, on the reverse strand, counting down.
CAGTGTCATGTTCACGACAATGACGATGAACCCGGCGGCGATCCATCTGGATTACGACTATTGCGAGGGCACGGAATTCGGCAAACCGCTGGTCAATTCGATCTTTACGCTGGGTCTCGTGATCGGGCTGTCGGTCGGTGACACGACGCTGGGGAAGACCGTGGGCAACCTCGGCTTCAACGAGACCAAGTTCCCCAAGCCCGTGTTCTACGGCGACACGATCCGCGCGACGACCGAGGTGGTCGAGATGCGCGAGAGCAAATCGCGGCCCACCCAAGGCATCGTCACCTTCATCCATCGCGGGATCAACCAGCGCGGCGAAGTGGTCTGCGAATGCCACCGACTGGCCCTGATGATGAAGGCCCCGGCATGAGGCTGACCTCGCTTTTGTTCGTGCCGGCGGATTCCGAGAAGAAGTTCGAAAAGGCCAAGGGGATCGGCGCGGACGGGCTGATCCTCGACCTCGAGGACAGCGTCGCGCCCTCCGGTAAGGTGGCGGCGCGCGAGGGTCTGGGGGCGTGGATCGACGCCAGCTCTGCCCCGCGCGACTGGGCGTTCTGGGTCCGGGTCAATCCGCTCGACACCGGGATGACGCAGGACGATCTGGCCGCCGTGGTGCGCCCGGGTCTCGATGGGATCGTGTTGCCCAAGTCGAACGGCGGGCAGGATGTGAGGGCGGTGTCGGACATGATCGACCCGCTGGAGGCGGCGGCGGGCATGGCGCCCGGCACGGTGAAAATCGTGGTGGTCGCGACCGAAACGGCGGCAGCGATGTTCAACCTGGCCTCCTACGCGCCTGCGCATCCGCGCCTTGCCGCGCTGACATGGGGCGCCGAGGATCTGGGCGCGGTGGTCGGATCGACGGCCAACAAAGGCCCGGACGGTGACTGGACGACCCCCTATCAACTCGCGCGCTCGCTGTGCCTGTTCGCGGCCGCCAACGCGGGCGTTCCGGCAGTGGATACGCTCTATGCGGACTTCCGCGATGGCGAGGGG
>JAYZLL010000059.1:0-192994 GCA_036154315.1 Pseudomonadota bacterium | reverse complement strand
CCATGGTGAACATTGCTTGCAGCAGGCAGGAGCGGTGCGAATAAAGCGCGCCCTTGGGGGCGCCGGTGGTGCCGGAGGTATAGCACAGCGCGCAGGCGGTGTTTTCGTCCAGCTCCGGCCAGTCGTAAGTCGTCTTCTGCCCGTCGATCAGGTTCTCATAGATCAGGACGTCGAGCGGGGTATCGGGCATGTGGTCGTGATCGGTCATGACCACGACGCGCAGGTCTTTGGGCAGATGCTCGCGCAGCGCCGCGATGATCGGGACAAAGGTGGTGTCGACGAAGATCAGCTTATCCTCGGCATGGTTGATGATGTAGATCATCTGTTCGGCCGAAAGGCGCGGGTTGATCGTGTGGCAGATCGCCCCCATGCCGGAGATCGCATAATAGAGCTCGAAATGCCGATGCCCGTTCCATGCGAGCGTCGCGACGCGGTCCCCCTGCTCGACCCCCAGCGCGTGGAGCGCATGGGCCAGTTGGCCCGCACGCGCGAAGGTTTCACGATACGTGGTGCGGTGGCGGTCGCCCTCGGTCCTGACCGAGACGATGCCCGCGTTCGGATGCGCTTCGGCGGCGTATTCCAGAATAGAAATGATCGACAACGGCCGATTCATCATCATGCCTTGCATGAGGCTCCTCCCTTTCGGTTGCCACGCCCGGTGCTCGTGCGGCACCTTGGTTTACGTAGCGTTTTACCTTGCGAAACTCAGTTTCAGTGATGAGTATCCGCAAGACTCGGGAGGAAGGAAAGCACAAATGTCTTTGACTGCAAAACGGATCGTTCTGGCCAAGCGGCCCGAGGGCGAAGTCACGCCGGAGAACTTTCGGCTCGAAGATTACGAGGTGCCGGACCCCAAGGCGGGCGAGATCCTCATCAAGGTCACGGCGATGTCGCTGGACCCCTATATGCGGGGCCGGATGGATGACGCGAAGAGCTATGCCGCCCCGGTCGAGGTCGACGCGGTGATGGCGGGCGGCACGGTGGGCGAGGTCATCGCCTCGAACGCCGACGGGTTCGCCGAGGGCGACGTGGTGTTCAGCCAGACCGGGTGGTGCGACCACGCCGTGATGGACGCCAAGGCGGCGATGAAGGTGCCCGCGGGCGTGCCGCCGACTGCCGCTCTGGGCGTGCTCGGGATGCCGGGGTTCACCGGCTGGCACGGGCTGACGGATATCGGCAAGCCCAAGGCGGGCGAGACCGTGGTGGTCGCCGCCGCCACCGGCCCGGTCGGGTCGATGGTCGGGCAATACGCCAAGCACCTTGGCCTGCGGGCCGTGGGCATCGCGGGCGGGGCCGACAAGTGCAAGCATGCGATCGAGCATTTCGGTTTTGACGAATGCCTCGACCACCGCGCCTTTGCGGACGGGAAAGAAATGCGCAAGGCCATCGCCGAGGCCTGCCCGGATGGGGTCGACATCTATTTCGAGAATGTGGGCGGCAAGGTGCTGGAGGGCGTGCTGCCCAACATGAACACCTTCGGCCGTATCCCGGTCTGCGGCATGATCGCGTGGTACGATCTGGGTGGTCTCGGGCTGGCCGATGGCCCCGGCAAGGACCAGTTGCCGCGCGCCTGGCGCACCATTCTGGTGAACCGGCTGAAGGTCGAGGGCTTCATCATCACGGACGGCTGGCACCGGCTGAACGAGTTTCTGGGCGAGGTCGCCCCGCTCGTCGCGAACGGCACGATCAAGTACACCGAGGACGTGGCCGAGGGGCTGGAGAATGCGCCCGAGGCGTTTATGTCGATGCTGAAGGGCGGCAATTTCGGCAAGCAGATCGTGAAGATCGCGTGATGCATTCGCTGTTCGATCTGACGGGCCAGACCGCGATCGTCACCGGCTCGACTAAGGGGATCGGCAAGGCGATTGCGTTCGCCTTGGCCGAGGCCGGGGCGAACGTGGTGATCTCGTCGCGCAAGGGCGAGGTCTGCGATGCGGTCGCGGCCGAGGTGAACGCGCGGGGCGGCGGGAAAGCGGTGGCGATCCCGGCCAACGTGTCGAAGGACGAGGACCTCGACCGGCTGGTGGCCGAGACCGAAGCGCAACTGGGGCCGGTGGACATTCTGGTGCTCAACGCGGCGGTGAACCCCTATATGGGCCCGTTCCTCGACACGCCCGACGATGCGTTCGACAAGACCATCGCGGTGAACATCCGGGCGAACATGCAGCTTGCCAAGCGGGTGGTGCCGGGGATGCAGGCTAAAGGCGGCGGCGCAATCGTGATCGTGTCGTCCATCGCGGCCTTTAAGGGGTCGAAGATGCTGGGCATCTACGCGGTGACCAAGGCGGCAGACACGCAGATCGTGCGCAATCTGGCGAGCGCCTATGGCCCTGACAACATCCGGGTGAACGGGATCGCGCCTGCGGTGGTGAAAACCGACTTTGCCCGCGCGCTATATGAAGACCCGGAGCGGGAAAAGCGCGTCGCCGGGTCCTATGCGCTGAAGCGGCTGGGGGAGCCGGACGACATCGCGGGGGCGGCGCTGTTCTTTGCCTCGCGCGCCGGGGCTTGGACAACGGGGCAGACGCTGATCGTCGATGGGGGCTGGTCGATCGAGGAAAGCTGAGAGGGCTCGGGCGGCATGGCTGTCGCCCGGTTTTCTTGTCGATCAGGATACTAGAATACTAGGATTCTAGTATCCTAAACGCGTCGATTATTATATCTATTTCAGCGCCTTATGCCGAAATCAGACCACCAAATCCCCCCGCCGTTAACCTTTCAATGCTCGTGATCGCACTGCCGATGGTCCCCGAAAGCTTCGAGGATGTTGCAGTCATGCCCCGGCCCACCATCGCAGGCTTCGACGATCCGCATGAGCTCCGCCTCCAGCCGACGCAGCCGGCCGATCCGGGCGCGAATGTCCGACAGATGCGTCTCGGCGATGTCATGGGTCTCGTGGTGATTGGCCGGGTCCAGCGCCACAAGCGCCCGGATCGCGTCGAGCGACAGGCCCAGATCGCGCGCGTGGCGGATGAAGCCCAGACGATCCAGCCCGGCGCGGGAGTACCTGCGCTGGTTTCCCTCGGTCCGCTCGTCGGCCTCGATCAGCCCGATTCCCTCATAGTACCGGATCGTGGGCACTTTGACCCCGGTGGCGCGGCTGAGTTCTCCGATCGAATACATGAAATTTTCCTCTTGAACCTCTAGTCGCTAGAGGAATTATCTAGGGTGGGCAAACGGAGAATGCCATGCCCCACGATCACGCCCACGGCCATCATCACCACCATGTCGACCCGGACAGCGGAGACCGCGCGGTCGCGGCCGCCGTCGGCGTCAACGTCGCGCTCACGGTCGCCGAGATCATCGGGGGCATCCTGTCCGGCTCGGTCGCGCTGATCGCGGATGCAGTTCACAACCTGTCGGATGCCGCAAGCCTCGCCATCGCGTGGTTCGCGCGCCGGATCGGGCGCAAGCCGACCGATGCGACCATGACATTCGGCTACAAGCGGGCCGAACTGGTCGCCGCGCTCATCAACCTCACGACCCTTATCGTGATCGGGATTTACCTGATCTACGAGGCGGTTCAGCGGTTCTTTGCGCCGGTCGAGGTGATAGGCTGGCTGATGATCTGGGTGTCGGTCTTTGCGCTGATCGTCGATGCGGCGACCGCGTGGCTGACTTATCGCCTCTCCAAGGAAAGCGTGAACATCCGGGCCGCGTTCCTGCATAACGTGGCCGATGCGCTGGGATCGGTGGCCGTCATCATCACCGGGCTGCTCATCGTCTACTTCGGCTGGACCTGGGCCGATCCGCTCGCCACGCTTCTGATCGCCGGATACATCCTGTGGATGGCCTTTGGCGAGATCCGGGGTGTGATCCGCACGCTCATGCTCGGCACCCCGCCGGGGATCGAACCGGACGCCGTGCTGGCGGCGATGGAAGAGGTCGAGGGGGTCTCGGACGTGCATCACCTGCATATCTGGCAGATCAGCGAACGGGTGGTGTCTCTGGAGGCGCATCTGGTCACCAAGGCCGACACGCTGGGCGAGATCGCGCGCGTCAAGGCCAGCCTGCGCGACCTGCTGCACGAGCGGTTCGAGATCACCCATGTGACGCTCGACGCCGAGACGCCGGAGATGGCCTGCGCCCATCCGGCGCGGATCGGGAGCTAGGTGAGCGGGCGGCCGCGGTGGCAGTCGTAGAAGGCTTTGAGGGTCTTGTCGGCCTCCAGCGGGAACACGGCGCCCTCGGTCACCGCGCCCATGCGGTCGACACGGAACATGCGGAAATCGTTGCGCAACTCGCACCAGCTCGCCAGCGTCCAGACCCGGCCCCAGTAGAGCAGCGCGAGGGGGCGCACGGTGCGGGTCGTCGCACGCCCGTTCTCGTCCTCATAGGGAAAGCTCACGCGCAGGCGGGCATGGGAGGCATGTTCCAACTGGTCGAGTCGGGCGCGGTCGACCGGGTCGGCGGAGAGGAATTCCATCGCCTCGATCGGCACGCGGGCGGCCCTGTCGCGCAGGCTTTGCGGCAGCACCGCCTCGATCTTGACCAGCGCCTCTTCGGCGGCGCGGGCCATTTCCAGCCCACCCCAGGCGCGGGCCATGCGGGCACCGGCGACGAGCGCCGTCACCTCCTCCTGCGTGAACATCAGCGGCGGCACGTCGTAGCCTGCGCGCATGACATAGCCGACCCCGGCCTCGCCTTCGATGGGGACGCCGGAGCCGATGAGGTCGGCGATGTCGCGATAGATCGTCCGCTCGCTCACCTCCAGCCGTTCGGCGAGGCTGCGTGCCGTGGTGAGCCGACCGCCGCGCAGATACTGTACGATCTGAAACAGGCGGTCGGCGCGGCGCATCAGGCGGCGGCGGGCTGGAACAGCCCGATCTGATTGCCGTCGAGGTCGAGCGCCATGATGAAGCGGCCCGCCGGGATTTCGATGGCTTCACCCAGCACCTCGCCCCCGGCTGCGCTCACGCGGTCAGCGGCGGCTTCGCAAGTGCCGTCGACGGCGAAGTGGATGACGTTGCCGCGTTTGCCTGCCGCGTCGGACTGGAACAGGTTCGCGCCGACGCCGCCGGTCGCGCCATTGAGCACGGCAAAGGGGGCGCTGCTGTCAATTTCGGTCTGGTAGCCGAAAACGGTGTCGTAGAACGAGATCGAGGTGTTCAGGTCTTTCACCGGAATTTCCGCCCAGACGACAATGGGTTGCGTGATCATATCAGGTCTCCTTCATGTTCTGATGGACCCTGATTAGCACCCCCCAACTGACAGCATTGTGTCAGGAGCCTTTCACCGCGTCCAGCCAGCCGAGCGTTTTGCGGGTGTCGCCCTCGGGCATGTATTCCGCCGAGACCCAGCCTTTGTAGCCGCTCGCGTCGAGGGCTGCGAAGAACGCCGGATAATCGATTTCGCCCTTCACCGGTTCGCGGCGCTCCGGCGTGCTTGCCACCTGCACATGAACAGCGCGGGTGCCATGCGCCTGCCACACCGCCATGCCGTCGCCGGTGAGCATCTGGGCGTGGTACATATCGAACTGAAGGTTCACGTTCTTGGCCTTCACTTCGTCCAGAATCCCGGCCGCCTGATCGTAGTCGTTCAGGAAATAGCCGGGCATGTCGGTGCCGTTCAATGGCTCGATGGTCAGGCTCATCTTGGGCGCTTCGGCGGACGCCCAGCGCAGGTTTTCGACAAAGGTGGTCCGCGCCACCAGCCCGGTCGCCTTGCCTGCCATGACATGCATGTGCTGCGCGCCCAGCGCCTCGGCGAACCGGAGTGCGCGTTTGAAGTCGTGGCGGAAACGTTCGGTCAGGCCCGGCACCGCGGCGAACCCGCGCTCGCCCCCGGCCCAGTTGGGCGGCGGGCAGTTGATGAGCACCATCTGGAGGCCATTCATCGTCAGCCGCCGGGTCATCTGGGTCACCGCGTCGTCATAGGGAAACAGCGCCTCGACCCCGGTGAAGCCGTGATCGGCGGCCGCGGCGAAGCGGTCGAGGAACGGGAGTTCCTTGAACAGGAGCGAGATATTGGCGGCGAACTTGGGCATGGGACTATCCTCTCGGTCGATCCGACCTTGGCCTAAGCGCCTTTTGCGCACCACACGAAAAAGGGCCGGACGTTGGCCCGGCCCTTTCGTTAACTTTTGCGGTGCGATCAGCCGTTCGGGATGATCAGCACTTCGACGCGGCGGTTCTGCGCGCGTCCGTCCGGGGTCAGGTTCGACGCGACCGGTTCGCTGTCGCCCTTGCCGACGGCCTGCAGACGCGCGGCACCAACGCCGTTCGACTGGATGACCGCGAGGACGGCTTGCGCCCGGCGCTGCGACAGGCCGAGGTTGTAGCTGGCCTGCCCGGTGTTGTCGGTGTGGCCGACGACCTGCACCGACGAGTTCGGGTATTCGCGCAGGTTCTGGGCCAGCGCGGCCAGATCCGGGTAGAGCGCGGACGACACCGTCGCGCTGTCGGTCGGGAACAGGATGCCCTGAGGCATGACCACGCGCAGGTAGCTGCCGGTGTTGATGACCTGAATCGACGAGTTCGAGAAGCTGGAGCGCAGATCGCCCGCCTGCCGGTCCAGTTGGTTGCCGATCATGCCGCCAACGACGGCACCGCCCACGGCACCGACCGCAGCGGTCGCCGCACGGTTGCCGGGGATCGCCGCGCCGAGGAGACCGCCGATGGCCGCGCCGGTGGCAAGGCCTGCGCCTTCGCGTTGACCGACAGTTTCACAGCCTGCCAAGGCCAGCACCGAAACGAGCGGCAGGACGAATAGGGGTTTCAGGGATGTCATTGGTGGACCTTTCGCTGAGAATCCGATCTTCGCCGGCAGCATAAGACCGCGACCTGAAAGGGGAAAGGCCCGTTTCGGGGGGTATTCCGCGCGGGCAGCAAACCGCCGCTCAGGCGACCGCGTCGTCGCGGGCGGCCTCCCACGCCAAAAGGGCGCGTTTCACGGGGAGCCCCCAGTGATAGCCGCCCAAACCGCCAGATTTGCGCAAGGCGCGGTGGCAGGGGATGAGCCAGCTCACCGGATTGCGCCCGACCGCCGTGCCCACCGCGCGCACCGCTTTGGGGTTGCCGACCGCGCCCGCGATCTCGGAATAGGTTGTCACGTGGCCCGAAGGGATAGACACCAACGCCTCCCACACCTTGATCTGGAACGGCGCGCCGATCATGTGGAGCCGCGCTTGCCCGGATTGGTCGAAAGCGGCCTGCACCTCAGGGCGGAGCGCCATCGGATCCTCGACAAATGTGGCTTTGGGCCAGCGCGACAGCATGTCGGCCATCGCCGCCTCGGCTCCGGTTTCCGCCGCGAAGGCCAGCCCGCAGATGCCGCGATCCGTCGCCATGACGAGGGCGAGGTCGAAGGGGCTGTCGAACCAGCCCCAGCGGATCGTCAGCCCCTCGCCCCCCTTGGCATAGTCGCCGGGACTCATCGCCTCCCACGTCAGGAACAGGTCGTGGAGGCGTCCGGTGCCAGACAGGCCCAGCGAATTGGCCGTCTCGATCATAGTGAACTTGTCGCGCAGAAGCGTCCGGGCGTGGTCGATGGTGAGGTACTGCTGATAGCGCTTGGGGCTGACGCCCACCCATTTCGAGAACACGCGCTGGAAATGCGCGGGGCTCATATTCACCTCGCCCGCCAGTGCGTCGAGCGTGAGCGGCGCGCCATCGGCCCGGTCGATCGCCTCGATCGCGCGGCGCATGACGTTGTAATGATAGGCCCCCTCGGCCCCGGTCGCGGGTGTATGCGGGTCAAGCGCGGTCATAAGCGTCTCCTTCACCGCCCAATCTAGGGGGCGGCGGCGCATCGGGCGACCCGTTTCCTGCGCTTATGTCACGCTCAGGCGACGTGGCGGATCATCTCGGGCAGTTGGGTGAGGTCGCGGCCGCGCATCGCCCGAACCTCCCACCCCGTCAGACAAAGCCGCGCGGCCCGCGCGTGACCCAGTGCGAGCGAGGGCGTGGCGAGGAGAGCAGGCGGCAGGTCGGCCTGAAACGCGCGGCGCGTCGCGTCATCCAGAAGCAACGTTTCGGCCCAGAGGCTGTTGGCCTGCACCAGATCGTGGACCGGCAAGAGCACCTCGGTGTAACAGACCGGCCCCGGCGCGGCAGGTCGCACATGGGTGCCGTCGGTGAGGGTGGCGATCGGGGCAAGCGCCTCCCCCACCCCCGCGTGCAGTTCGACTTCGGCCCCGGACAGGAGCACACGGTGCGCGGGCGCGAGCCATGTGGGATGGGTCGGACAGTCTGGCCCCAGCGCCCCCTGCCCGATCTCGACCGGCGCAGTGCCGTGATCCGCGTCGAGCCGCACCCGCCCGATCCACAGGATGGGCTGGGCCCCGTGGTCACGGGTGACGACCCGGTCGCCCGTGGCAAGCCATTCGACCGGCAGCTCGCCCTCGGTCGTCATCAGATGGGTTCCCGGCCCGAAACCGGGCAGGGTCGCGTGGCGGTTGGAACTGACGCTCATGTCCTGCCCTTTGGACCTTTCACGCATCACCAGACCAGAAAAAGCGAAACACGAGGTTAAGAGCGACACACCAACTTGCACCCCCTGGCGAAACCCCCGATACGGGGAAGCGATGGCCAAGCAAATGGACTATATGACGATCCGCGAGGTGTTCCGCCGGTTCCACGAGGCCGAGCCGGAGCCCAAGGGAGAATTGGATCATGTGAACGCCTACACGCTCGTCGTCGCGGTGGCGCTGTCGGCGCAGGCGACGGATGCGGGCGTGAACAAGGCCACGCGCGAGCTGTTCAAGATCGCCGATACCCCCGCCAAGATGCTGGCGCTGGGCGAAGCGGGCCTGACCGAACATATCAAGACCATCGGGCTGTTTCGCCAGAAGGCCAAGAACGTCATCAAGCTGTCGCAGATCCTCGTCGATCAATACGGTGGCGAGGTGCCCAACAGCCGCGCCGCGCTGCAATCGCTGCCCGGTGTCGGGCGCAAGACCGCGAATGTGGTTCTGAACATGTGGTGGCACTATCCGGCGCAGGCCGTGGACACCCACATCTTTCGCGTCGGCAACCGCACCGGCATCTGCCCCGGTAAGGACGTGGTCGCGGTCGAGCGCGCCATCGAAGACAACATCCCCGCGGATTACCAGCAGCATGCGCACCACTGGCTCATCCTGCATGGCCGCTACACCTGCAAGGCACGCAAGCCCCTGTGCGGCACCTGCCTGATCCGTGATCTCTGCCAATTCGAGGAGAAGACCCTTTGACCAAACGCTTTCAGGTCGTCGGCATCGGCAACGCCATCGTCGACGTCATCACCCAGAACACCGATGATTTCCTCGAACACATGGGGATCGAAAAGGGCATCATGCAGCTCGTCGAAAAGGAACGCGGCGAGACGCTCTATGGCGCGATGGAAGACCGGGTGCAGGCGCCGGGCGGCTCGGTCGCCAACACGCTGGCGGGCCTCGGGAACCTCGGGCTGTCGACAGGTTTCATCGGACGGGTGCGCGACGACTCGCTCGGTCGGTTCTACGCCCATGAGATGGCCGAGGACGGCACCGTGTTCGTGAACGCGCCGGTGAAGGACGGGGAGCTTCCGACCTCGCGCTGCATGATCTTCGTCACGCCGGACGGCGAGCGGTCGATGAACACCTATCTCGGGATCTCGTCCGAAATCTCCGAGGCCGACGTGCCTGACGAGGCCGCGCGCGACACCGAGGTGATGTTCCTCGAGGGCTACCTGTACGACAAGGACAAGGGCAAGGCGGCCTTCAACCGTGCCGCCGAACTGACCCACAAGGCGGGCGGCAAGGTGGGCATCTCGCTCTCCGACCCGTTCTGCGTCGAACGCCACCGCGACGATTTCCGCCGCTTCGTGAAAGAGATGGATTTCGTGATCGGGAACGAACACGAATGGCAGTCGCTCTATCAGACCGACCTGTCGGCCGCACTGGAACAGGCCGCCGCCGAATGTGGCCTCGCCGTCTGCACCCGCTCCGGCGCCGACGTCGTGCTGATGCAGGGCGAGAAAGAGGCCGTGGTCCCGGTGAACCGCGTCGATCCGGTGGACACCACCGGCGCAGGCGACCAGTTCGCCGCCGGTTTCCTCGCCGGCTACGCGCTCGGCCATGACCTCGAGACCTGCGGTCGCATGGGCGTCATCGCGGCGGGCGAGGTCATCAGCCACATCGGCCCGCGCCCCGAGGCGGACCTGAAAGAGCTGTTCCGCAAGAACGGCATCGCGCTTTAAGGGTTTCGCGGCGGGCTTACGCCCGCCATGACCAGCTGGAGGGGCATCGCCATTGTCGCTCGGACCAATGGCGCGATCATGGCGATCCCTCCAGACCTCCCAGAGGTTTTTTGAAACGAAGAAGAGGAGAGAGACGCCTCCCCCTTCTCTGTTTCAAGAAACCTTCAGGGGGTGAGCGCGCAGCGCGAGGGGGGCCGAGGCCCCCCTGCTCCGTTTTCCAACGAGATCAGAGGCCGGTCATGGGCGGCCACCGCGTCGGGCGAAGCCCGGCGCAACCCCTCATTCGCCGTAGGGCACCCAGACGGTTTTGACTTCTGTCGCCTGAGCGAGGAACTCACGCCCCTCACCCTCGGCCCCCATCCAATCGCGGTCGCTGGCGTTGTTCACCCAGCTGCGTTTCAGGTTCCCGGCACTTTCGTATTCTATCAGGCTCGACAGGTCCGCGCCGGAGGCGCTCCAGACCGCGTCGACGCCGAGGTGACCGGCGAGCGGTTTCGCGAGTTCGGCGTGCGAACCGGTGAGGATGTTGACCACCCCGCCCGGCAGGTCTGAGGTTTCCAGCACTTGATAGAAATCCGTCGCCGCGAGCGGGAAGGGTTCGGAGGCCACCGCCACGACCCGGTTGCCCATCGCGATGGCGGGGGCGACGAGGCTGACGAGACCCAAGAGCGGGTGGTCGTCGGGGCAGAACTGGCCGATCACGCCGACCGGTTCGTTCATGGCGAGCGCGACGCCGCGTAGCGGCACGGGTTTGGCCGCGCCGTCGTATTTGTCGGCCCATGCCGCATAGGTGAAGAGCCGGTCGATAGAGCGCTCGACCTCGGCCTTACCGGTCTTCGCACCGGTCAGGGCGTTGATCCGGCTCGCGAATTCATCGGCCCGGGCCGAAAGGTTTTCACCGATGTAGTAAAGGATCTGCGCCCGGGCGTGGCCCGTGGTCTTGGCCCAGCCCGCCGCACCCGTGGCCGCTTCGACCGCGTTGCGCACATCCTTGCGGTTGGCGAGGCTGACGTGGCCCAGAAGCGCGCCGGATTTCGACCAGACCGGTTGGGAATAGCCCCCATCGGGGCGCGCCTGTTTGCCGCCCACGTAGAGCTTGGCCGTGCGGTCGAGCGCGTCGACCTTGGCGCCCTTGGGGGCGGCCACGGCGGGGATCGGTTTCAGCGCAGCGGCTTTGCGTTTCGGCTTGGTGTAGGCCAGGAGCCCTTCCCAGCCGCCTTCGCGCCCGAAGCCGCTTTCGCGCACGCCGCCGAAACCTGCGGCCGCGTCGAACATGTTGGTACCGTTCACCCAGACCACGCCCGCGGCCAGCTTCGGCGCGATGTCGAGGGCGAGGTTCACGTTCTCGGACCAGAGCGTCGCGGCAAGGCCGTAGCGGGTGTTGTTGGCGATGGCGACCGCCTCTTCGGGCGTGCGGAAGGTGGTGGCGACCAGAACCGGGCCGAAGATTTCCTCCTGCATCAGCGAGGCTGCGGGCGACATGCCGGTGATGAGGGTCGGCGGGTAGTAGCAGCCGGTGGCGGGCATTTCGGCGGGGGCCTGAAAGACGTCGCCTTCGGCCGCGCCCGCCTCGACCAGTTTGGACACGCGTGTCAGTTGGACGGGATCGACCAGCGCACCCACGTCGATGGACTTGTCGAGCGGGTCGCCGATCCGCAGCTTGGCCATGCGGGCCTTGAGCTTGGTATAGAACCGCTCGGCCACGGGTTCGTGGACCAGAAGCCGCGAGCCTGCACAGCAGACCTGTCCCTGATTGAACCAGATCGCGTCCACCAGCCCCTCGACCGCAGAATCGAGATCGGCGTCGTCGAAGACGATGTAGGGCGATTTGCCACCCAGTTCGAGCGTCAGGGACTTGCCGGTGCCCGCCGTCGCCTTGCGGATGATCCGGCCCACGTCGGTCGAGCCGGTGAAGGCGATCTTGTCGATGCCTTCGTGGGCCGTGATCGCCTCGCCCACCGTGCCGTCACCGGTGACGATGTTCACGACGCCTTTGGGCAGCCCGGCCTCGTCGCAGATCTGCGCAAAGAGGAGCGCGGTGAGGGAGGTGTATTCGGCGGGCTTCAGCACCACCGTGTTGCCCATTGCGATGGCGGGCGCGATTTTCCACGCGAGCATCAGGAGCGGGAAATTCCACGGGATGATCTGACCGGCGACGCCCAACGCCTCGCGGTCGGGGAGTTCCGCGTCCTGCAGCTGCGCCATCCCAGCGTGGTAGTAGAAGTGGCGAGCGACGAGCGGAATGTCGATGTCGCGGCTTTCGCGGATCGGCTTGCCGTTGTCGAGGGTTTCGAGCACCGCAAAGAGCCGGGCGTGTTTCTGGACGAGGCGAGCCAGCGCATAGAGCTTGCGCGCGCGCTGGTGGCCCGGCAGCTTCGCCCAGCCCGGCTGCGCCTTGCGCGCGGCGCGCACGGCGGCGTCGACGTCATCGGCCCCGGCCTGCGTGATCTTGGCCAGCACCTCGCCTGTGGCGGGGTTCTTTGTTTCGAAGGTGTCGCCCGGCTTGGTCCAGACGCCGTCGATGAACAGGCCGAAGGTTGCGCCGTGATCGTCGATCCAGGCCATCGCCTCGGACGCGCTTTCGGGGGCGGTGCCGTAATCCATGCTGTCGAAGATTTCCTTGATGGTCATGCCTTACCCCATCGCATGGCGGTAGCCCGCCGAATAATGCCCGGTCACGTGGTGTTCGAGCTGTCGTTCGATGTCGCCCAGAAGCGACGAGGCGCCGAAGCGGAACAGGTGGGGGTCGAGCCAGTCGTCGCCCAGTTCCTCTTTCACCAGCGCCAGATAGGTGAGCGAATCCTTGGCCTTGGAGATGCCGCCCGCCGGTTTGTAGCCGACCTTGATCCCGGTCCGGTCGTAGTAGTCGCGGATCGCACGCATCATCACGAGGCTCACGGGCAGGGTCGCGTTGACGCCCTCCTTGCCGGTCGAGGTCTTGATAAAGTCCGCACCCGCCATCATGCAGACGAGCGACGCGCGCGCGACGTTGCGCAGGGTGCCGAGTTCGCCGGTGGCGAGGATCGCTTTGACATGGGCGTCGCCGCAGGCCTCGCGAAACGTGCGCATCTCGTCGTAGAGGCCCTGCCAGTCGCCGGTGAGGACTTTGCGGCGGGAGATGACGATGTCGATTTCCTGCGCACCGGCTTTGACGCTTTCGCCGATCTCGGCCACGCGGAGATGGAAGGGCGAGAGGCCCGCCGGGAAGCCGGTGGAGACGGCCGCGACCGGGATGTTGGTGCCGTGGAGCGCGTCAACCGCAGCCTCGATCATGTCGTGGTAGACACAGACCGCACCGGTGGTGATCCCGTCGACCCCGAGCGCATCGAGAAGGTCCTGACGCACTGGCTGGCGCGCCTTGGCGCAGAGGCGGCGGACGCGGTTTTCGGTGTCGTCCCCGGCGAGCGTGGTCAGGTCGATGAGCGTTATCGCCTTGAGGAGCCACGCGGCCTGATGGTCTTTCTTGACCGACCGGCGCGCGCCGATAGTGCCCGCGCGGCGCTCGACGGCGGAGGTGTTGACCTGCACCGCCCGCACCCAATCCATGTCGAGCGGGAGGCCCGGATTACGCTGATCGACAACGTCGGGCAGTTGCGCCGCCCCGAGTTGGGTCTTCGCTGTGTGTGTTTCGGTCTGCACGTTGAACTCCGATGTGTTGCTGCGAGCCTCGCACCTGCGCAGGCACATGGCAATATTTTTCCTTTTGGTCAAATTAGGAGGTGGGAGGGAGGGGTGGCGGACGTGGTTTCGCTGGTGCGGGTTGGGGCGGCGGTGGGCTGGCCGGAAGGTTAGGATACTAGGATCCTAGTATCCTGTTATCTACAAGGCACTGGAAATACACCACTTTCCCAAAAGAAATTAAGACTTTCGTTAACGGGCCTTCAACCTTCCCCCGGTATCCTCGGCGGATCGAACCCCGACACCAGAGGAGACCATCCCATGACTGCCGACGACAAAATCGCTCTGATCTTCAACGCCCTCGCCCATCCCAGACGCGCCAGAATCTTTCGCCTGCTCGTAGACGACTCGCGCAACGGGCAGACCTATGCCACGCTGCGCGCCGCGACGGGTCTGAGCAACGCCGCGCTTATCCATCATGTGCGTGTGATGGAGGCGTCAGGCCTCATCCGGCGCAAGCGGCGCGGGGCCGAGGTCAGTTATCTGCTCGACAGCGCGGAGTTTTGCCGCACGATCGCCCTCGCCCACACGATGGCGGTGGATGCGCGGCTGCACCCCAAGGCGGCTTAGTGGGCCTGCGCCCAGTTCGCGCCCTGGCCTGCGTCGACCACCAGCGGGACGTCGAGTTTTACCGCTGGGTCGGCGGCGCCCTCCATCACTTCGCGGATGACCGACACGGCCTTGTCCACCCCGCCCTCTTCGACCTCGAAGATCAGTTCGTCGTGGACCTGTAGCAGCATCTTTACCGGCAGGCCGGAGATTGCATCCGGCATGCGGATCATGGCGCGGCGGATGATGTCCGCGGCGGAGCCCTGGATCGGCGCGTTGATCGCGGCGCGGCGGGCGAAACCGGCGTGGGGGCCCTTGGCGTTGATCTCGGGCGTGTGGATCTTGCGGCCGAACAGGGTCGCGACGTGGCCGTGTTCCTTGGCGAAAGACACGGTGTCGTCCATGTATTCTTTGATGCCCGGATACTTCTCGAAATAGCGGTCGATGAAGCCCTGCGCCTCGCCCCGGGCGATCCGCAGATTGCGGGCCAGACCGAAGCCGGAGATGCCGTAGATCACGCCGAAGTTGATCGCTTTGGCCTGACGGCGCACCTCGGGCGTCATCTCGTCGAGCGGCACGTCGAACATTTCAGACGCGGTCGCGGCGTGAATATCTTCGCCGTCCTTGAACGCCTGTTTCATCGACCCGATCCCGGCCACATGCGCCAGAATGCGCAATTCGATCTGGCTGTAGTCGAGCGACACCAGAACCTTGCCCTCGGGCGCGACAAAGGCTTCGCGGATGCGACGCCCCTCTTCGGTGCGGATCGGAATGTTCTGCAGGTTCGGGTCGGTGGAGGCCAGACGGCCCGTGGCCGCGCCGGTCTGAAGGTATGAGGTATGCACCCGGCCCGTGTCCGGGTCGATGTGGGTCTGGAGCGCGTCGGTATATGTCGATTTCAGCTTGGACAACTGCCGCCAGTCGAGCACGCGGGCGGGCAGGTCGTGCTGGGCGGCGAGGTCTTCGAGCACATCGGCGGGGGTCGAATACTTGCCGGTCTTGCCCTTCTTGCCACCTTCGAGCCCGAGTTTTTCGAACAGGATGTCGCCCAGCTGCGCGGGCGACCCGACGTTGAAGCTCTGTCCGGCCAGCTCGTGAATCTCGGCCTCGAGCCCCGCCATCTTCTGCGCAAAGGCGTTGGACATCCGGCTCAACGTGTCGCGGTCGACCTGCACGCCGTGCATTTCCATCTGCGCCAGCACCGGGACCAGCGGGCGTTCGAGCGTCTCGTAGACGGTCGTGACCTTTTCGCGGTGCAGGCGCGGCTTGAACAGCTTCCACAAACGAAGCGTCACATCGGCGTCTTCGGCAGCGTATTTCACTGCATCTTCGATCTTCACCTTGTCGAAGGTGATCGCGCTCTTACCGGTGCCCAGAAGCGATTTGATCGAAATCGGGGTGTGGCCGAGGTAGTGTTCGGCCAGCGCGTCCATCCCGTGGTTATGGAGGCCCGAGAACATCGCGTAGGACATCAACATCGTGTCGTCGATCGGCGCGACATTCACGCCGTGGCGGGTGAAGATCTTGGTGTCGTACTTCGCGTTCTGGAAAATCTTGAGGATCGCGGGGTCTTCGAGCACCGGCTTCAGCGCGGCGAGCACATCGTCCAAGCGCAACTGCCCCTCGACCAGCTTGTCGTCGGCAAAAAGCCCCTCGCCTTCGCCCGCCTTGTGACCCACAGGGATATAGCAGGCCTCGCCCGGCACGACGGCAAGGCAGATACCCGCGAATTCCGCCTGCATCTCGTTGAGCGAGTTGGTCTCGGTGTCCACCGCCACAAAGCCGTGGTCGCGGATCAGGGCGATCCAGCGGTCTAGCGCCGCCATGTCCTTGACCCATTCGTATTTCGCGGGGTCGATCTCGGGCCATTCCGGGGTTTCGGCCTCAGCGGCCTCGGTCACCTCGGGCTCGGGGATCGCCACGGCTTCCACGCCCAGCTTGTCGGCGATCCGGCGGGTGAGCGTGCGGAATTCCATCTTGGCGAGGAACGGCATCAGCGTGTCGGGATCGGGGTCGCGCACTTCGAGGTCGTCGAGGGTGAAGTCGAGTTCCATGTTCTCGTCGAGTTGGACGAGTTTCTTCGACAGTTCGATCTGTTCGCGGTTGTCGATCAGGGTCTGGCGGCGCTTGGGTTGCTTGATCTCTTCAGCGCGGTCGAGAAGCGTCTCGAGGTCACCGTATTCGTTGATCAGAAGTGCTGCGGTCTTGATGCCGAGGCCCGGCGCGCCGGGCACGTTGTCGACGCTGTCCCCGGCGAGCGCCTGAACGTCCACGACACGCTCGGGCCCGACACCGAATTTCTCGAGCACGCCGTCACGGTCGATGCGTTTGTTCTTCATCGGGTCGAGCATTTCGACGCCGTCACCGACGAGCTGCATCAGGTCTTTGTCCGAGGACAGGATCGTGACCCGCCCGCCGGCTTCGCGGGCGCGGCAGGCCAGCGTCGCCATGATGTCGTCGGCCTCGAACCCCTCCATCTCCTTGCAGGCGATGTTAAAGGCAAGCGTGGCCTCGCGGGTGAGCGGAATCTGCGGGCGCAGATCCTCGGGCATTTCCTCGCGGTTCGCCTTGTACTGGTCGTACATGTCGTTGCGGAACGTGTGGCTGCCCTTGTCGAACACCACGGCCACATGGGTCGGCGCGTCGGGGCCGGTGTTATCCTCGACGTAGCGCTGGAGCATGTTGCAGAAGCCCGAAACCGCCCCGATGGGCAGACCGTCGGACTTGCGCGTCAGCGGTGGCAGAGCGTGGTAGGCGCGGAAGATATAGGCCGAGCCGTCGATGAGGTGCAGATGGCACCCTTTGCCGAATGTCATCTCACCCCCAAAGGTCGGTTGGGATCACGCCTTGTCGGCGAAGTCCTTGTAGACGTATTTCGCGTCGCAATACCCGCATTCCACATAGCCCGTGTCATCGGGAATGGTCAGCCAGACACGCGGGTGGCCCGTGGCCGGTCCGCCGCCGTCGCAGGCGACCTTTTTCTTGTCCACAACCTTGGTTTCCGGTGCGTCCATCGTCATTTCGCGCCTCTTTCGTGTCGTCGTCACAGAATACCAGCCACGCGGCCGGTCACAAGTCAGCCCGGCAGCATCCGGCCCAGCACTTTGCCGGAAAGAATGTGGGTGTGCAGGTGCGGCACTTCCTGAATGCCCGCCTTGCCGCCGTTCACGAGCAGGCGATAGCCCTCGCCACCCTCGCCCGGCGCGATGCCCAGCTTGTCGATCACGGCCTGAATCGCACGGGAATAGTCGGCAAGTTCCGCGTCTGAGGCCTCAGAGGCGAAATGGTCCCACGTCACGTAAGCGCCCTTGGGGATCACCAGCACGTGGATCGGCGCTTGCGGCGCGATGTCGTTGAAGGCGAGGCAATGCTCGGTTTCGAGCACGATGTCGTTCGGAATCTCGCCGCGCAGGATTTTCGCGAAGATGTTCTGCGTGTCGTAGTCGTAGGCCATATGTCCCGTCTCAGTCGCTGAAGAAGCCGTCGGTTTGCACCAGTTCCAGGGCCCTTTCTTCCGGGATCGTCAGGAACTTGGCAAGGGCCTCGGCATTTTCTTCGGAGGTGCCGTGTTCGCGCAGGATGTGCATGTCGAGGAAGCTTTCGTCCCGGATACGGTCGGATTCGTAGTAGAAGTCCTGCCGGATGGTCGGGATCAAGCGGTCGATGGCCTCTTGCGGGGTGCGCTCGCCCGCAAGTCCGACGCGCATGGCGTGGCCCAGAATCCACTCGTCCGAGTAATCGGTTTCGATTTCGAGAAGCCGGGTTTTCGAGCGGTCGGTGTAAAAATCCTTCATCAATTCGATGTCGCCCGGGTCCATCCCGATGGCGAGGCGGTCGGTCTTGTAATAGTCGAACAGCATCCGCATCAGCGCACGGCGGTGGCGCGTGCGTTTTTCGATGCTGGCCTGAATGCCCCCGAGGTCGGGGAGCGCCGTGCCCTCTTCGTCAAAGAGATAGTCGATGGCCGGGATGTTGGTCTTGTCGCGCAGAAGCTGGAGCATCCGTTTGCCGATGTGCCACTTTTTCGAGACGATGATCAGAAGCTCGCGGTCACGCCCCAGTGTCGTCTCGCTTTCCCAGAACCGTTCGCCGAACCGTTGCCCGATCCGGCCCCGGTCCGTCAGGAACTTGAAGAGGCTGCGCCCCTCGTTCGAGATTTTGAAATCCGCCGTCTCGGAGGCATAGAGCGCGCCCAGGCGGCGTTTCAGCTCATGCGCGTCCGGGCTGATCTTGCGCGCGAACAGGTAGTCCTGCGACAGCAGCATGTCGTAGTGGTCGTTGTAGAAGGTCACCGGCATGCCGTAGTCGGTGAACATCAGGAAGGTCAGCGTGCGCGTCTCGATCTCTTCGTCGGGGACGAGGTGGCGCACGAGGGTCTGAAAGAACGTCTCGTCAGGAATCCACGTGGTCGAGAAAAAGCGCATCACGTCGCGCCGTTTCTTGGTGAACTCGAGAATCCATTCGATGGTGCGCCGTCTGAGGCACCACCACTGCGAGCCGATCATGATCTGCATGTCTCGCGGCACATCGCGCTTCAGGCCCAGACGCTTTTGCAGGTTCATCGCGGCGTAGAACAGACCCTTCTGGGTGCGTTCGTTGAAGTAGTGGCGCCAGATCAGCCGGTCTTCCTTGATCCCGGTCTTGATCCAGTCGCTCTCAAGAAAATCGAAGCTCTCGATGTAATCCATGTCGTCATCATCGAGAAACTCGTGGGCGTATTCGGCGGATTTGATCGCCATGCAGTCGCCCGAGACCATGTAGAAATGGGTGGCCCTCGGGAACGCTTCGACCGCCGCCTCGACCGCGTGGAGCGTGCCTTGGACCAGCGACCACTCGCCCCAGCCGCATTTCACGCGCTTTTTCGCGAAGGTGACCGAGCCGTTTTCGGCCAGTGCGGCCTGTATCATTTCGTAGTCCGAGCGCGGGCTGCGGGCGTCGAAATGGATCGAGATATAGTCCCCGGCCGCGGTCAGGCGCTGCGCCTGATCGATGATGGCCTTGGGGTCTTTGTGGCACAGAAGGATGAAGGCAATCTTGGCCATTCAGGCTCCACAAGGGGCGGTTCGGGGCGGATTGTTGATAGGCTTAGCGTAACGAACCATTGAAATGACAGTGTTTGTTTGCTTTTTTCTGTCAAAACAATCTGATCCGGGCCGACGGGTCACAAAAAAGGCGGGCAGCGTAACATGGGTTTTCCCGGAACCTGGATGACCGAGACGGAAAGCATGGTGTATCGGGTCGTTCCGAAATGCGCCTGCTCGACCATCGGTCAGATCATGTATTACTCCGATCACGGCGCATTCTTCGACGGCGACATTCACGATGCGCAGGACGGCATCATCAAATGGGCGCAGGAAGAGAACCAGAAGAAGATCGAGCGGAACGTAAAGACGCATAAGAGTCTGACGTTCACCTGCGTGCGCAACCCCTACACCCGGATCCTGTCGTCGTTCTTCGACAAAATCTGCGGCATTCAAAGGAACGGCAAACGCTATCGCGGCAACCTTGTCCCGCTTCTGATCCAGAAATACGGGATCGAGGTCGGCAGCCCCGAGGACGGGTTCGATTTCGACCAGATCAAGTCGTTCCGCCGGTTCCTGCTGTTCACCCGCGACACCATCAAGTTCCGGCGCCCGATGGACCCGGATATTCACTGGTCGGCCATGTCGGGCCATGTCTCGACCTTCATCCACAACGGCGGCAGCTACGATCAGATTTTCTGGACCGAGAATTTCAATGTCGGGATGAAGAAGGTGCTCGACAACGTGAAGACGCCGCAGAAGGTGAACCTCAAGACCATCCCGCGGTTCAACGAAAGCGCGGGCCACGGGCCCGAGCGGGCGCATCCGGTCGAGGACTATTTCGACGACCTGTCGATGCACCTGATGTGGGAGATTTACCGCAAGGATTTCGAGCTGTTCAAATACGACTTCGACAATCCGGGGAACAAGCTGCCCATCGGGGACATCGACCTTAACGAGGTTCACAAGAAGCTGGGCAGTTAGACCAGTTTCACGTCCGCCAGATTGACGACTTCGACATCCTTGAGTTTGGCGAGGTTCGCGTTCACGGTCGCGACCACGTCACGAAAGTCGCGCTTGTGGAAATCGTGGGTCGTGTGCGCGTCGCCGACGAGCGTGACGGCAAAGCCGTAGTTCGGGGCCGCGTGGACGGTTTCGTCGATACAGGCGTCCGACTGCATGCCGCAGACCACGATCCGGTCGACCCCTCGCCCGCCCAACTCGCCCGCGAGCGTCGTGTCGACAAAGGCGTTGCACACGTCCTTGCGCACCACCGCCTCGCCCGGCTTGGGCTTGAACACGGGGTGCAAAGACGGGTCGGGCGTCACGCCGGTGTCGAGCACCCAGACCACGGGCACCCCATCGCCGCGCGCCCGTTCGACCAGACGGAACACCGCCGACATGATTTCGTCGGTGTTTGGCGTCTCGTCTTCGATCAGGCTGACC
This sequence comes from Pseudomonadota bacterium, assembly GCA_036154315.1. Classification (GTDB taxonomy): domain Bacteria; phylum Pseudomonadota; class Alphaproteobacteria; order Rhodobacterales; family Rhodobacteraceae; genus Maritimibacter. Next base: position 172,145 of record JAYZLL010000059.1, on the reverse strand, counting down.
TGCATATCAATGACCACGAGTGCTGCGGTCATGTCTCACCCCTCAATGCTCCGCTAATGGCGGCCATAATAGTTGAGTGTAACACTCCCATATTCTGCGCTGGCGAAACACTACGGGATACGTGACCTTGGCACATATCGGATCAATCCCCATCACCCCGATCATTTCCGGGGCGGGGCGCGCATTCCGCGGGCAGATTTGGAACGGTCAGGGCCGCGTCAGAACGCGTTGAAGGTCATGATCGTGTGGGATCGCTCGATCCCCGGCACGTCGAGCAGCTTTTCGTTCACGTAACGGCCCACGTCCTGCCCGTCGGGCACGTAGAGCTTGAGCAGCAGGTCGTATTCGCCGCTGGTCGAATAAAGCTCGGAGTGCAGCTCGCGCAGCACGATTTCCTCGGCCACGCGATAGGTCGAGCCGGGCTTGCAGCGAAGCTGGATGAAGATGGCGCTCATTCGGTAATCCTCCCGGTTTGGGCAAGCTTCGGGCAAAGCCCGGCTGTTGGCAACTCAGACGCCCAAGCACCAGCGCATGACGGCCTTTTGCGCGTGCAGGCGGTTCTCGGCCTCGTCGAACACCACCGATTGCGGGCCGTCCATGACGCTGTTCGTCACTTCCTCGTTCCGGTGCGCGGGCAGGCAATGCATGAAGAGCGCGTCGGGGTTGGCGCTGGCCATAAGCCGGTCGTCCACCTGATAGGACCGCAGGAGGTTGTGGCGACGCTCGCGGGTCGAGGGCGCGTCATGCATCGAAACCCACGTATCGGTGACGACGAGGTCGGCGCCTTGCACGGCGACATGGGGGTCGCGCTCGATTTCGATTTTGGCCCCTTTGGCGCGCGCTTCTTCCACGAACTCGCGGTCGGGGTCGAGCCGTTCGGGCCCTGTGTAGGTCAGGTCGAAGCCAAGCTGACCTGCGGCGTGGATGAACGAGGCGCAGACGTTGTTGCCGTCACCGGCCCAGACGACTTTCTTGCCCGCGATCGGACCGCGATGTTCCTCATACGTGAGGATATCGGCCATGATCTGGCAGGGGTGGGTGCGGTTCGTCAGGCCGTTGATGACCGGCACCGTGGCGAATTCCGCAAGCTCCTGAAGCGCGGATTCCTCGAAGGTGCGGATCATGATGAGGTCGACGTAGCGCGACAGCACGCGTGCGGTGTCGGGGATCGACTCGCCGTGGCCCAGCTGCATTTCCGACCCCGACAGGACGAGCGTTTCGCCGCCCATCTGGCGCACGCCCACGTCGAAGGACACGCGCGTCCGGGTCGAGGGTTTCTCAAAGATCAACGCGACGACCTTGCCGGCGAACGCCTGCTCTTCGTCCAGAACGCCCTTGGAGCCGTTGGCGCGCGCGGCTTTGATCCGGTGCGCTTCGTCGAGCATGGTCCTGAGGTCCGCCGGATCGGTGGCGTTGATGTCGAGGAAATGTCTCATGCCTTGGCCTCCAGCGCCGTCGCGGCGGCGTCGAGCCGTGCCACGCCCTCGGCGATGTCTTCGTCGGTGATGTTGAGCGGCGGCAGGAGCCGCACCACGTTGTCGGCGGCGGGCACGGTGATGACCTGAGCGTCATAGCCAGCGGCCACCAGATCGGCAGGCGCGACCTTGCACTTGAGCCCGAGCATCAGGCCCACGCCGCGCACGCTTTCGAAGATGTCGGGATGCGCGTCGATCAGCCCTTCGAGCTTTTGACGCAGGAGCCCGGCCTTGCGGTTCACGTCGTCGAGAAAGCCGTTGCCGGTCACGACGTCGACCATCTTGATCCCCACGGCCATCGCCAACGGGTTGCCGCCGTAGGTCGAGCCATGCGTGCCGACGACCATGCCCGAGGCCGCGTCTTCGGTCGCGAGCACCGCGCCCAGCGGGAAGCCCCCGCCGATGCCCTTGGCGGACATGCAGATGTCGGGCGTGACGCCCGCCCATTCGTGGGCAAAGAACTTGCCGGTCCGGCCGACGCCGCACTGCACCTCGTCAAAGATCAGGAGCGTCCCGGTCTCGTCGCACAGGTCGCGCAGACCCTTGAGACACTGGTCGGGCACCGGGCGAATGCCGCCCTCGCCCTGAACCGGCTCGATCAGGATCGCAGCGGTTTTTTCGGTCACAGCGGCGCGCAAGGCGTCGTGGTCGCCGAATTCGAGGTGGACGAAGCCCGGCATCAGCGGCCCGAAGCCCTTGACCATCTTCTCGGCCCCCGAGGCCGCGATGGCACCGGTGGAGCGACCGTGGAAGCAGCCGGAGAAGGTGATGATCTCGACCCGGTCGGTGTCGCCCCGGTCGTAGTGATACTTGCGCGCCATCTTGATCGCGAGTTCGGCGGCCTCGGTGCCGGAGTTGGTGAAGAACACCGTGTCGGCAAAAGAGGCATCGACCAGCTTGTCGGCGAGCGCCTTTTGCCCCGGAATCTCGTACAGGTTCGAGACGTGCCAGAGCTTGTGCGCCTGCGCGGTCAATGCGCCGATCAGGTCGGGGTTCGCATGGCCAAGCGCGTTCACCGCGATGCCCGCACCCAGATCGAGGTATCGGTCGCCCCCTTCCTCGATCAGCCAGCTGCCTTCGCCTTTGACGAAGTTCAGTTTCGCACGCGCATAGGTCGGCAGAACGGACGGGATCATAGCGTCATCCTTCAAAAAGAGGCCTTTGGGTGCCGCATGGGCGGGCCGGTGTCAACGATTTAAGAGGGTTTGGGGGCGAACGGAAGCGGACGTCAGGCGCGGGCGCGGCGACGTCGGCAATCGGAGGTGTGAGTCCGTGTGTTCATGAGCGTGGCGATACTTCGGCGCGGGGCGAAAGTCCATCTCTTTCCTCGGATCTGCGCCGGGCGTATGGGGGCGGTGAAACCGATACGATTTCGATGTGACCCGCCGATGAACACGACACCGCAACAACCGCTCGCCTCCGTGGGCTTTATGCTTCTCGCCGCCGCTCTGGTCGCGGGAACGACGCTTTTGGCCAAGGTCGCGGGCGAGGCGGGCTTGCATCCGCTTCAGGTGAGCCACGGGCGGTTCCTGTTCGCCTTTCTGGGGATCGCGGCGGCCAACCTGATCCTGCGTCCGCGCTACACCCGGCCCAAGTGGGCGGTGCATGCCGGGCGCTCGTTCTCGGGCTGGGCCGGGATTTCGCTGACTTTCGCGGCGGTGCAGTTCATTCCGCTGGGCGATGCCACGGCGATTTCGTTCCTCAATCCGGTCTTTGCGATGTTTCTGGCCATCCCGATCCTTGGCGAAAAGATCGGGAAATGGCGCTGGACGGCGGCGGCGATAACGCTCACCGGCGGGCTGATCCTGCTCCGCCCCGGCTCCGGCACGATCGAGCCCGGCGCGCTTCTGGCGCTGGCCGCGGCGGGGTTCATGGCGTTCGAGATCACGCTCATCAAGTTTCTGAGCGACCGCGAGGGGCCGCTGCAGATCCTGCTCATCAACAACGGCATGGGGCTGACCATCGCCACCATCGCCGCCTCGGTCCTGTGGGTCTGGCAGATGCCGGATGCGCGCACCTGGGCGGTGCTGGCGGGCATCGGTTTCATCATGGCCACCGCGCAGGCCTGTTTCATCCAGTCGATGCGCCGGGCGGATGCGAGTTTCGCCTCGCCGTTCTTCTATGCCACCCTCGTCTTTGCCGCGCTCTACGACGGCCTTGCCTTCGGCGTCTGGCCCGACCGGCTGAGCGCGCTCGGTGCCGGCGTCATCGTGGCGGGCGGCGCGCTGCTTGCGTGGCGCGAGGGACGGTTGAAACGTGCGCCCGGTTGAGCCATATAGCGGCCTTCACCTTGTAACCCCGGCCCCGGTGGCTAGAATACGCGCCTGACGCTAGATACGGCCCGATCAGGCCCACGAGGAAACGCGATGTCCTGGACAGACGAACGAGTCGAAACACTGAAAAAGATGTGGTCCGAGGGCCAGTCGGCCAGCCAGATCGCCAAGGAGCTGGGCGGCGTGACCCGCAATGCCGTGATCGGCAAGGTGCATCGTCTTGGCTTGTCCAACCGCGCAGGCGGCAGCCCGGCGACCACCGCCAAGGCTCCGGCCAAGGAAAAGCCCGCCGCGAAACCGGCAGCGGCGAAGAAACCGGCGGCCGAGAAAAAGCCCGCGCCGAAGGAAGAGCCGGTGGCCGAGGCCGCCGAGGCCGCGCCCGCCAAACCGGCGACGCCCGCGCGCAAGCAGATCATTCCCGCCGGGCAGCCGCTCCCGCCGCAGCCGAGCGCGAACGAGATCAGCCCCGAAGCACTGAAGAAGGTGTCGGAGATCGAGAAGTCGGCCAAGAAGCTGTCGCTTCTGGAACTGACTGAGCGGACCTGCAAATGGCCCGTGGGCGACCCGGCGACCGACGATTTCTGGTTCTGCGGCCTGCCGGTGCAGCAGGGCAAACCCTATTGCGAGGCGCATGTGGGCGTAGCGTTCCAGCCCATGTCCTCGCGCCGCGACCGCAAACGCTAAGACCATGACGGGCGCAGCAGTTCCTATTCTGCGCTCGTTTTCCGAAGCCGAGGCGCGCGATTTCTATCTGCGCTATCTCGGCTTCGAGGTCGTGTTCGAGCATCGCTTTGCCCCTGACCTGCCGCTTTACATGGGCCTGCGCCGGGGCGACTGCGAGATCCACATATCCGAGCATCACGGCGACGCCGCCCCCGGCAGCGCGGTACGTATCTGGGTGGACGACATCGAGGCGTTCCACACCGAGATCACCGAGCGCGGTCACAAGCGCCTGCGCCCCGGCATCGTCGACCAGAGCTGGGGCGACCGGGAAGTGATGCTGAACGACCCCTTCGGCAATCGCCTGATCTTCTGGCAACGCAAGGGTTAGGCACGGACCGATTGTTTCCAAATCGGACATTGCCCCGAATCTGAACCCGCCCGTATCCTTTTATTAACCATCCATTTCAGGGAGCAGGTTCATGAAAGTCATTTTTGCTTTGCCCGTCGCCTTTGCCCTTGGCGGCTGTGCGCTGTTCGCGCCGAAAGACCACGGGGTCACCCTGTACGAAACCAGCAGCAACCCGGTCGCGGTGGCGAGCACCAAGGACGGCATGATGGTCGTCGGCAGCGCCACCACCTTTGCGGGCAGCGATTATGAGACCTACACCGAACATCAGGTCGACACCGATACCGGCACCGTCACCGGCACCCGCCATTACGTGATGGTCGAGGGTCAGGCGCTGGATTGTCCGCAGGCCGATTGTCAGGGCACCGTCGCGCGCCACTACGGCGTGCCGGGTCTGCCCAGCGAAAGCTACATCGTCCGCTGAGACCGATCCGCCGACGGCAGGTGTGAGGGCCGGGCCTTGTGTCCGGCCTGACGTGTTGGTTCTCGGGATGGAACCGGCTGGGGCGCGGGCATGCGACCGCTAAGTTTGCAGCGAATCTCTGCGCCGCCTAGGATCGGGACAGACAGGGAAAGGGAAGCGCATGACACGTTTGGCCATGCTTGCCGCCGTCGCTGTGACGCTGCTCGGCTGCTCTGACAAATGGACCTATGAAAAGACCGGGCGCGCCGTGATCCACGACGGCACGCCCTATTACGTCTACGCGATGAAGGCCGAGGTCACGAACACCCACGGCGGTCTGCCCAAGGTGACCACCGCCGAGGTCGTGCGGGTCGGGCAGAGCTTTTACCAATGCGAGCCGAACTGCGAGAAGGCCGTGTTCCGCCAACTCGCAAAGTGAGCCTGCTTAGGCTCTTTCCAGAGGGCGCGTCCGTGCGTATATCCCGCTGATGTCCAGCAATCCGCCAGATCTACGCCCCGACCTTGCCCGCGCCGTGCTGCGCGAGGAATCGCGCCCCGGCCAGCCGAAAATCGGCATGGTCTCCCTCGGTTGCCCCAAGGCACTGGTGGACAGCGAGCGCATTCTGACCCGGCTCAGGGCCGAGGGCTATGCGATCAGCCCGGACTATAGCGGGGCGGATGCGGTGATCGTGAACACCTGCGGGTTTCTCGACAGCGCCAAGGCCGAGAGCCTCGAGGCGATCGGCGAGGCGCTCAACCGCAACGGCCGGGTGATCGTGACCGGCTGTCTGGGTGCGGAACCGGAGTACATCACCGGCGCGCATCCGAGCGTTCTGGCGGTCACCGGCCCGCATCAGTACGAGCAGGTGCTGGATGCGGTGCATACCGCGGTGCCGCCGAGCCCCGATCCCTTCGTCGACCTGCTGCCCGCGACCGGCGTCACGCTCACGCCGCGCCATTACAGCTATCTGAAGATTTCCGAGGGCTGCAATCACGCCTGCAAGTTCTGCATCATCCCCGACATGCGCGGCAAACTGCAATCGCGCCCGGCCCATGCCATCGTGCGCGAGGCCGAGAAACTGGTCGAAGCGGGCGTTCAGGAATTGCTGGTCATCTCGCAGGATACCTCCGCCTATGGGCTCGACCTGCGGTATGCCGAGGACAAGGGGCACCGCGCCCATATCACCGACCTTGCCCGCGATCTGGGGTCGCTGGGGGCTTGGGTGCGGCTGCACTATGTCTACCCCTACCCCCACGTGCGCGAGCTGATCCCGCTGATGGCCGAGGGGCTGGTGCTGCCCTATCTCGACATTCCGTTCCAGCATGCCGATCCGGGTGTCCTGAAACGCATGGCGCGCCCGGCGGCTGCCGCCAAGACGCTGGACGAGATCGCCGCATGGCGTGACGTGTGCCCGGACATCGCCCTGCGCTCGACCTTCATCGTCGGCTATCCCGGCGAGACCGAGGACGAGTTCCAAGTCCTGCTCGACTGGATGGACGAGGCGCAACTCGACCGGGTCGGGTGCTTTCAGTACGAGAACGTCGAAGGCGCACGGGCCAACGCCCTGCCCGATCAGGTGCCGGACGAGGTCAAGGAAGAGCGCTGGCACCGGTTCATGGAAAAGGCGCAGGCGATTTCCGAGGCCAAACTCGCCGCCAAGGTGGGCAAGACCATCGAGGTTATCGTGGACGAGGTCGAAGAAGACGCCGCCACCTGCCGCACCAAGGCCGACGCGCCGGAGATCGACGGCTGCCTGTTCATCGACGAGGGCCACGAAGACCTGAAACCGGGTCAGATCGTGACGGTGACGGTGGACGAGGCGGGCGAATACGACCTCTGGGGGCGGCTGGCCCAAGACTGAGCCACCCGAAACAAATACCCCGATTTCTGTCCGATTTCGTCCAGAACGCGCCGCAATCCCTGCCTATCCCTTAAGATAGACACAGCGCTAAAGGTGCGAAGATGGTGGAATTCGAGAATTTCGAACTGGCCTATGTGCCGGTTCCCAAGGCGGGCAGCACGGCGATCAAGACGGCGCTGACCGCTCTGGGCGACGCCGCGCCGGATGCCGAGGATGCGGCCTGGGTCCACAACCACATGCCGACGCGCCGGTTTTCGCCCGAAGGCTTTGCCCGATACGCGGATTTCTGGCGCTTCACGGTGATCCGCGACCCGATCGAACGGCTGCTCGCGGTCTATTCCGACCTGATCGTGGGGCGTGACGTGATGGCCTATGCCGCCGATGTGCGCCGGGGCCGTGTGCATCTGCCGACCCGCCCCGACCCGGATTTCTTTTTCCTGAACCTCGACCGCTACCGCGCGGCGTCCTTTGCCATCAAGCATCACGCGATGAAGCAGATGGTGTTCACCGGCCCCGATCTGGGTGTCTATGACCACGTCTATGACGCTGCGCGGCTGGACGAACTGCTCGCCGATCTCACCGCGATGACCGGCCGGGCTTTGGCGACCCCGCTGGAGACCGGCGTAGAGCCGATCAAGATGCGCGACCTCAAGCCCGAGACGCGCGCGCTGATCCGTGCCGAAGCGGCGGCGGATTACGAGGCCTATTCGGGGTTTCTGGCTGCGGCCTGATCAGCGCGGCGTCAGCTTGTCGAGCGCGGCGCCGTCGGCCCATGTGCCGTGCAATTCGCCGTCCGGCATGATGACATAGACGAGCGGCGCGGTGTCGCCCCAGTCGATCGTGACCACATCCCCGCTGAGGGGCCCCTGCCCCGCGAAGGTCTGGCCGCCAATGGTCCAGCGGATCGAGACGAAACCATCCTCCTGCACCAGTTCGGCCGACCCGGAATAGGCGCTGCCGTCCGGGTTGCGCCCTTGGGCGGTGTAGCTGCCGGTGACGTCGGCGGCAGCGAAGCTGGCGATCAGCGCAAAGGGCGCGGCGAGGATAAGGCGGGGGATCATGGCGTTGCTCCTTGGAAATACGGGGGCAAGGGTAGCACGGTGCCGAACTCTGGCAAGTCTCAGCACTCCGGCAGGTTGACCGCGATGCCGCCTTGCGAGGTTTCCTTGTAGCGCACGTCCATGTCGCGGCCCGTCTCCATCATCACGCGGATGCAGTTGTCGAGCGGCAGGATGTGTTCGCCATCCGAGCGCAGGGCGAGCGAGGCCGCCGAGACCGCCTTGATCGCGCCCATCGCGTTGCGTTCGATGCAGGGCACCTGAACCAGACCCTTGGCCGGGTCGCAGGTCATCCCAAGGTGATGTTCGAGCGCGATTTCGGCTGCGTTTTCAATCTGTTCGTTCGTGCCGCCAAGGGCCGCGCACAGGCCTGCCGCAGCCATTGCGGCGGCCGATCCGACCTCGCCCTGACAGCCGACCTCGGCCCCCGAGATCGAGGCATTGGCCTTGATGAGCCCCCCGATGGCGGCGGCGGTCAACAGGAAGTCGCGGCGCTTTTCGTCCGTCACCTCATCCGTCATATGGTCGCGCCAGTAGCGCAGAACGGCGGGGAGCGTGCCAGCGGCGCCGTTGGTGGGCGAGGTCACGACCCGGCCTCCGGCGGCGTTTTCCTCGTTCACCGCCATGGCGTAGGCCGAGATCCAGTCGTTCACCACGTGCGGAGCGTTGCGGTTGGAATAGCGTTGCGCGGTCAACTCGTCGTGCAGTTTCTTGGCGCGGCGTTTGACGTTCAGCCCACCGGGCAGGATGCCCTCGTTCGCAAAACCCCGGTCGATACAGTCCATCATCGCATCGGCCAGCGCGTCGAGCCCTGCGTCGAGATCGGCGACCCCGTTCGCCTCTTCATTCGCGCGTTTCATCTGCGCGACGGTAAGGCCCGCGCGCTTGCCCATCGTGAGCATCTGCGCGGCGGAGCCGAACGGATAGGGATAGCCCAGCGCGCGTTTCTGGTCGGACAGCGAAGTGGAATGTTCGGCAGTCAGCTCGGCTTCGGTCATGACGAACCCGCCGCCGACCGAGAAATAGGCCACGGTCATGTAAGGGTTCCCGGTACTGTCGAAGGCGCGGAAGATCATGCCGTTGGCGTGGTGTTCGAGGGGCGGGCCGAAGTCGAATTCGACATCCGTTTCCGGGTCGAACTGGAGCGGCGGCAGGCCCTCGGGCGTGAGGGTCCGCGTCTTGGCAAGCGTCGCGATCAGCGCGTCGCCCCGGTCCGGGTCCATCGTCTCAGGTCGCTCGCCGAGCAGACCAAGGATCACAGCGCGGTCGGAATGGTGGCCCTTGCCGGTCCAGGCGAGCGAGCCGTGCAGACTGACTCGGACGCTGGCCATGTCGCCCGCACCGGGAATGCGCTCGTCCTGACGCAGCGCGTCGAGGAACCGGACGGCGGCGACCATCGGCCCCATCGTGTGGGACGACGAAGGGCCGATGCCGCGTTTGAAGATGTCGAAAACCGAGATGAACATGGGGCGAGATTAGCCGGAAGCGCGAAACGGGACGCGAGGCGGGCGACATCCGGATAGGGGAAACCGACATTCTGCTTGGGCGGGACGGTGGATGTCATGGCGCGGCGTGCGGGCGACGGCTGGTGTGGCCCGGAATACCAGAATACTAGGATTCTAGTATCCTAGAACGATCGAAATCGTTTGATTTCAACGCCTTGAAACACCCTCAGACCGGCAATTCGTTAACGCAGCGCTTTCAGGCAATGAAAAAGGCGGCCTGATCAAGGCCGCCCCTCTCGCTTTTTCGAAACTGTCGCGACCGTCAGGCGCTCTGCAGTGCCTCGACCTCCAACTCGCCCTCGATGCGCGACTGCATCGCGCGGGCCGCGGCGTGGCTGGCTGCTGCCGTGGTGAAGTAGGGGATCTTGTCGTAGAGCGCGACCGAGCGCATCGTGCGGCTGTCTTCGACCGCCTGAGCGCCCTCGGTGGTGTTCATCACGAGTTGGACGAGACCGTCCTTCATGATGTCCACGATGGTGCGACCGCCCTCATATTGCTTGCGCACGACCTCGGTGTCGATGCCCGCGCCGTTCAGGAACTTGGCGGTGCCCGAGGTGGCCATGATGGTGAAGCCCATGTCTTTGAGGATCTGCGCGGTTTCGACCATCTCGTCGGTCTTGTCGGCGTCTTTGATCGAGAAGAACACGTTGCCCTCGGTGGGCAGCATCGTGCCTGCGCCGAGCTGCGCCTTGAGGAAGGCGCGGGCGAACGACTTGTCCGATCCCATCACCTCGCCAGTCGAGCGCATTTCCGGGCCGAGCAGCGTGTCGACGCCGGGGAAGCGGGCGAAGGGCAAGACCGCCTCTTTCACCGCGTATTTGTCGATCAGCGGGTCGATCAGGTCGAAATTGTCGAGCGTCTCGCCCGCCATGACACGCGCGGCGATCGAGGCGATGGGCGAGTTCACGGCCTTGGCGACGAAGGGCACGGTGCGCGAGGCGCGCGGGTTCACTTCGATGAGGTAGATCTCGCCATCCTTCACCGCGAACTGCACGTTCATCAGGCCGACCACGCCAAGCTCGAGCGCAAGCGCCTCGGACTGGCGCTTGAGGCCGTCGATGATTTCATCAGACAGCGAATAGGGCGGCAGCGAACAGGCGCTGTCGCCGGAGTGGACGCCCGCCTCTTCGATGTGCTGCATGATACCCGCGACATGCACGGTCTTGCCGTCGCAGAGTGCATCGACGTCGATTTCCACCGCGCCTGACAGGTAGCTGTCGAGCAGGACGGGGCTGTCGCCCGACACCACGACGGCGTCGCGGATGTAGCGCTTGAGGTTGTCCATGTCGCGCACGATTTCCATCGCGCGGCCACCCAGAACGTAGGACGGACGGATCACCAGCGGGAAGCCGATGCTCTCGGCAATCTCAAGGGCTTCCTCGTCCGAATGCGCGATGCCGTTCTTCGGCTGCTTAAGGCCCAGCTTGTTCACAAGCTCCTGAAAACGCTCACGGTCTTCGGCGCGATCAATGGCGTCCGGCGAGGTGCCGAGGATCGGGATTCCGGCGGCCGACAGGTCGTTGGCGAGCTTCAGAGGCGTCTGGCCGCCGAACTGCACGATCACGCCATGAAGCGTGCCCGCCTCTTGCTCGACGCGCAGGATTTCCATGACGTGCTCGAAGGTGAGCGGCTCGAAATACAGGCGGTCCGAGGTGTCGTAGTCGGTCGAAACCGTCTCGGGGTTGCAGTTGACCATGATGGTCTCGTAACCCGCGTCGGTCAGGCTGAAACAGGCGTGGCAGCAGCAGTAATCGAACTCGATCCCCTGCCCGATCCGGTTCGGACCACCGCCGAGGATGACGACCTTTTTGCGATCAGACGGCCGCGCTTCGCATTCCACCTCGCCCATCATCGGGACTTCGTAGGTCGAATACATATAGGGCGTCTGCGCTTCGAATTCGGCGGCGCAGGTGTCGATCCGTTTGAACACGGCGTTGACGCCGAGGTTCTGACGGGCGCGGCGGACCTGACCTTCGTCGCGGCCCGTGAGGATCGCGAGGCGGGCGTCAGAGAAGCCCATCATCTTGAGCGCGCGCAGGCCCTCTTCGCTGACCGGGAGGCCGTCGTGGCGGACACGGTCCTCGGCCTCGACGATTTCGCGGATACGGGCGAGGAACCACGGGTCGAACTGGGTGACGCCGAAAATCTCATCATCCGACAGCCCGTGACGCATCGCCTGCGCGATGGTGCGCATGCGGTCGGGGGTCTTTTTCGACAGCGCCGCGATGATGGCGGCCTTGTCCGGTGCGCCTTCGATCTCGACCTCGTCGAACCCGGTGAGGCCCGATTCCATCGAAGCGAGCGCCTTTTGCAGCGATTCGTGGATCGTGCGGCCGATCGCCATCGCCTCGCCCACCGATTTCATCGCGGTGGTGAGGTAAGGCTCGGAGCCCGGGAATTTCTCGAACGCGAATTTCGGGATCTTGGTGACGACATAGTCGATGGTCGGCTCGAACGAAGCGGGCGTGACCTTGGTGATGTCGTTGTCCAACTCGTCCAGCGTGTAGCCGACCGCCAGTTTCGCGGCGATCTTAGCGATGGGGAAACCGGTCGCCTTCGATGCCAGCGCGGACGAGCGCGACACGCGGGGGTTCATCTCGATCACGACCATCCGGCCGTTGTCCGGGTTCACCGCCCATTGGACGTTGGAGCCGCCTGTTTCCACACCGATCTCGCGCAGCACGTTGATCGAGTGCGTGCGCATGATCTGGTATTCTTTGTCGGTCAGCGTGAGCGCGGGCGCGACGGTGATGGAATCGCCGGTGTGGACGCCCATCGGGTCCACGTTCTCGATGGCGCAGACGATGATGGCGTTGTCGGCCTTGTCGCGCACGACCTCCATCTCGAACTCTTTCCAGCCAAGGAGCGACTCATCGACGAGGATCTGGTTCACCGGCGATGCATCCATGCCCGAGCGGCAGTAATAGATGTACTCTTCGCGGTTATAGGCGATGCCGCCCCCTGTGCCGCCGAGCGTGAAGGCCGGGCGGATGATCGCGGGCAGGCCGATCTCTTCTAGCGTTTCGAGCGCGATCTGCACGCCCTTGTCGAGGTCGGCCTTGCCGTCGGCTTTCTTGGGCGCGGTGACGATGGTAGCACGCGGGTTTTCGATGCCCAGACGATCCATCGCTTCGCGGAAGAGCTTGCGATCTTCTGCCATTTCAATGGCTTCGCGCTTGGCACCGATCAGTTCGACGCCGTGTTCGTCGAGCACGCCCATGTCAGCGAGCGCCAGCGCGGTGTTGAGCCCAGTCTGCCCGCCCATCGTCGGCAGGAGCGCGTCGGGCTTTTCCTTGGCGATGATCTTGGCGACCATCTCGGGCGTGATCGGTTCGATGTAGGTGGCGTCGGCCAGACCCGGATCGGTCATGATTGTCGCCGGGTTCGAATTCACCAGGATGACGCGGTAGCCCTCTTCGCGCAGCGCCTTGCAGGCCTGTGCCCCGGAGTAGTCGAACTCGCACGCTTGCCCGATGATGATAGGGCCCGCGCCGATAATCATGATGGATTGGATATCGGTTCTTTTCGGCATTTCATCACCTCGGCATAGGGCCAGCGGCGCCCGGTTCCCCCGGTCCGCAAATTGTCGTGGGTTATAGACGCGACGCGTTCGGGGGCAAGGGGGGTTTCTTGAAAATCCCCTATGGGTTCGCTTCGCGCCGGGCCGCGAGCACCACGAAGCCCAGCATGACGAGCGTGGCGCCGGTGTTCAGGATAACTGGGAGCACGCCGATGCCGCGCGTGTCGCCGAAGTAGAGGAACACCGGCAGGCTGAGGGGCAGCGCGATGAGGGCGATGCCGAGAATCGCCAAGCGCCGGGGCAGAACCTCGATCAGACCGGGGAGCAGGATTAGCGGCAGGATCAGGTAGTGGACCCAGCCCAGCGGATTGGCCAGAAGCGTGATGAGGACGAGGCCCATGAGCCGGGTCCAGAGCCGCAGCCGGAGTGCGAGGTTGCGGGTCCCCCACCAGAGCGCGGCGGTGGCGGCGACGAGGAAGGCGCGGGCGAGCCATGCGATCCACGCGGTTTCCGGCACCATATGCGGGCGTGTGATCAGGTCGCCCATCCCGGTCGCAAAGTAGCGCAGGTAATAGAACGCCTGTTCGAGTGAGACGTTGAGGGGGCTGACGAGGATCTGCCCCTCGATGGCCGTGAGCTTGGCCAGTAGCTCGGGGTGCAGCGCCCAGCCCGCCGTCGCGATGGAGGCGAGCGAGAGGACGGCGAGCACCGCGCAGAAGGCCGCGAGGGCCGCCCAGCGTTTTTCCATGACGAAGATCAGGACGAGGACGACGGGGGAAATCTTGGCCATCGCGGCGAAGGCGAGGAAGCCGCCTGCCAGAATGTCGCGTTTGTCCGCGAGCGCCACGATGGACGCGAGAATGAAGGCCGAGACGATGACTTGCGGCTGGCCGAACCAGAACGCCATGTATCCCGGCGCGGTCGCGATCATCAGGGCGAAGGACAACATCGCCCAGCCCACGGGACCGATCTGGATCGGGCGCATCAGCCGCCAGGCGAGCCAGACCATCCAGACGGTCGCGGCGGCATTTATGACCAGCGATATGTCAAAGAACGCCTGCGCGCCGACCGAGGTGGCGGCGGGGGCGAGGGCCGCGGCCCAGAGCGGCGGATAGAGATAGGGGGTGAACTGGGGGGCGGAAAAGCCCTCTGCCCGCGCCCAGCCCAACCATTCGACCGGCGGGTCGGTCAGGAAAGGGCGCGGCCCCGCGTCATAGACGAGCGCGGGCAGCCCCTCGCCGAACGAGCGTGCGGCGTAGTAGATCGCCGAGAGGTCGATCTTCCACGACCCCCAGTTCAGCATGACGATGGCGACGGCCCAGATCCCGGCGATCAGCGCGGCAATCAGGGCGTCACGGGTCATGGATAGAGATACTCGCGATTGGTCGGAACGGCGTGCTGGTCATGTGCCAGTTGGAATTGAAAGATGACAAGTCCCAGTTCCGAGAAACTCATCTCGGAGGCCGTCAGATAATAGCGCCACATGCGCACGAATTTATCGTCGAACATCTCGCGGACCGTTTCGACATGTTCCTCGAACAGGTCTTTCCACGCCTGCATTGTGCGAATGTAGTGATCGCGCCAGACCTCGATGTCGGTGGGCAGGAGGTCGGATTTCTCGACCACCGACATGACTTCGGACATTGCCGGGATATAGCCGCCGGGGAAGATATACTTGTGGATGAAGGGCGAGGTCTGGCCGGGGGGCGTGGTGCGCCCGATGGTGTGAACGAGTGCGACGCCGTCGGGGGCCAGCACCTTGGACACCTGTTCCATGAAGACCGGATATTGCGGCTGGCCGACGTGTTCCATCATGCCGACCACGACGACACGGTCGAAGGTTTCGTCCAGATGACGATAGTCCATCAGCCGGAAATCGGTCTTGTCGGCGACGCCTGCGGCTTCGGCCCGTTTCTTGGCCTCGGTCAGTTGCTCTTTCGACAGGGTCACGCCCGTGACCTGCGCGCCGAAGTTTTTGGCCAAGTGGATCGACAGGCCGCCCCAGCCGGAGCCGATGTCGAGCACGCGCATGCCCGGTTCGATCAGCAGCTTTTTCCCGATGTGGTCCATCTTGGCAATCTGGGCCGCGTCGATGTCCATATCCGGCTCGCGGAAATAGCCGCAGGTATATTGCAGGTTCGCGTCGAGGAAGAGTTTGTACAGGTCGGTCGGCAGGTCGTAGTGGACCTCGACATTGCGTTTGGCGACCGAGAGCGGGTTGTGCTGGGCGATCCGGCGCAGCCCGGTGCGCGCGCCCGCTGCCGCAGCCGAGAACCGGCCCGATCCGTTCTTGCGCACGTTGCGCGAGATGAGACGCAGGAAACCGGTGAGATCGTCACCGTCGATCGTCAGCCCGCCTTCCATATACCCCTCGCCCAGCGCAAGCTCGGGGTTCTGCATCAGGCGCTTCATCAGCCCCTCGTCGGTGATGCGCATATGAATGGGCGTCCCGGTGGCGTCGCCGTAGCTTTCGCTCACCCCGTCCGGCCACGTAATTTTCAAGTCACCATCGGTGACGAGGCGCTGAACCATGCGCCTGAGCATACCTGTAAACATTGATTATCCCGCTCGCGTCTGTCTGTCCGAGGGCACCTTAGACGCGAGCGGGTAGAGGTAAAAGTGGTTAACGGAGTCTTATTCCGCCGCTTTCGAGAATGCCTCATCCGCATGCATCCCCTCGCCCGGATAGGGATACAAATAATCGCGCGTGATCGGGGCCGCCGTGAAGGTTTTGCCGATCTGCACCTGATAGACGAGGAGCGAACCGTCCCGGAACGCGGCCTCCATCGCGAGCAGATAATACTCCCACATCCGCACGAACCGGTCGTCGTAGAGCGCGCGCGCCTTGTCCGCCTTCTCCATGAACCGGTCGTGCCAATGGCCGAGCGTCTTGGAATAATGCGTGCGCAGAACTTCGATGTCCTGCATGACGAGGTAGTGCTTGTCGATCGGTGCAGTCATTTCGGAAAGCGCCGGGGAATATCCGCCGGGGAAGATGTATTTCACCATCCACGGGTCGGAATAATTCGGCGGGCCCACGTGCCCGATGGTGTGGATCAGCGCGAGGCCGTCCTCTTTCAAAAGCTCTTTCACCTTGCCGAAATATTCGTCGTAATAGGGCACGCCCACATGTTCGAACATGCCGACCGACACGATGCGGTCGAACTGTTCGCTCACGTCGCGGTAGTCCTGCAGGCGGAAGTCGCATTTGTCGGAAAGCCCCGCCTCTTCGGCGCGCTTCACGGCAATTGCGTGCTGTTCCGTCGACAGCGTCACGCCGACCACATGCGCGCCGTAGTCGCGCGCCAGCGTCAAGGCCATCCCGCCCCAGCCACAGCCGATGTCGAGCACCTTCATCCCCGGCTTGATCTGCAACTTGTGCGCGATGTGGTGTTTCTTGGCCTCCTGCGCCTCGTCCAGCGTCATGTCGGGCCGGGCGAAATAGGCGCAGCTATATTGCCGGTCGGCATCGAGGAAGAGATCGTAAAGCTCACCCGACAGGTCATAGTGATGCGACACGTTCGAGCGCGACTTGAGCAGGCTGTTGGACTGCGCGAGTTTGCGGAACGTCTGTTTGGTGAGATCCAGAGGCTTCTGGAACCAAGGCCGCTCGGCCTTGTACATCGCCGGGATCGCCACCTTGAAGAAGCCTCGCAGATCGTCGATCTCGATGCGCCCGTCCATATACCCCTCGCCGATGGCGAGCTCCGGGTTGAGGACGAGTTCCTTGATGACGCTTTCGTCCCTGACGCGCACATGCGTCTCGGGCTGACCAGAACCGTAGCGGCGCGTCGAACCGTCGGCCATTGTTACGTTAAGCGTACCGTACCGAAAAAAGTGCTTCAGCATGGTATCGAGCAAAGCAGTCCACATTTTGTGCTCCCTGATTGGCCGGTCCTTTCAGCCCGGCACCCCAATTCGCGTGTCTGCTCCTCCCACGACCCCCGTGCGGGAGAAGTTTCCCACCTAAAACGCCGCCTCACATAGAGAATGTTTGGCAAAAATATACCTTCTGTAAAGGTTCCCGTGCGCACAAAGGTTCCCGCAAAAGTGCAAAACCCCCTGTCGGGCTTGACTTCACCCGCCGCGCCATGTGTATCGGCCCGGACTGAAATCGACCCTGAGGGACCATCATGCACGCCTATCGCAGCCACACCTGTGCCGATCTGACCAAGGCCAACGTGGGCGATACCATCCGCCTGTCGGGCTGGGTGCATCGCGTGCGAGATCACGGCGGTGTTCTGTTCATCGACCTGCGCGACCACTACGGCGTCACGCAGATTCTGGCCGATGAGGACAGCCCGGTGTTCGCCGAGGTCGAAAAGCTCCGCTCGGAATACTGTATCCGCATCGACGGCAAGGTTCTGGCCCGTGACGAGAGCTTGGTGAACCCCAAGCTGCCGACCGGCGAGATCGAAGTGTTCATTCAGGACATGGAAGTGCTGGGCGCGGCGCAGGAACTGCCGCTCATGGTGTTCGGCGATCAGGAATATCCGGAGGAAACCCGCCTGCGCTATCGCTACCTCGACCTGCGCCGCGAAGAGATGCAGCGCAACATGACGCTGCGCTCGGACGTGATCGCGTCAATGCGCAAGCGGATGTGGGATCAGGGGTTCCGCGAATACCAGACGCCGATCATCACGGCCTCGTCGCCCGAGGGCGCGCGCGACTTCCTCGTGCCCAGCCGTCTGCACCCCGGCAAGTTCTATGCGCTGCCGCAGGCGCCGCAGCTGTTCAAGCAGCTCATCATGGTGTCGGGCTTCGACAAGTATTTCCAGATCGCGCCGTGCTTCCGTGACGAAGACCCGCGCGCCGACCGCTCGCCCACCGACTTCTACCAGCTCGACCTCGAAATGAGTTTTGTCGAGCAGCAGGACATTTTCGACACGATCCAGCCGGTCATTCAGGGCGTGTTCGAAGAGTTCGGCGGTGGCCGCAAGGTCGACACGTCGTGGCAGCAGATCAGCTACGCCGACTCGGCGCTGTGGTACGGCACCGACAAGCCGGACCTGCGCAACCCGATCAAGATGCAGGTGGTCAGCGAGCATTTCGCGGGCTCGGGCTTCGCGATCTTTGCGAAACTGCTCGAACAAGACGGCACTGAAATTCGCGCCATCCCCGCGCCCACGGGTGGCAGCCGTAAGTTCTGCGACCGGATGAACGCGTTTGCCCAGAAAGAGGGCCTGCCGGGGATGGGCTACATCTTCTGGCGTGAGCGGAATGCTCCCAACTCGCTCGGCGATTTGCTCTGGGGTTGGGCAGAAAAAGATGAGGTCGACATTGATTACTTCGAAAGTATCAAAAGCGACATCGCGGATAGTGAGTTGCAGTATGCAAAGGAAGTCATTTCTTTGATTGGGACCGGTGATGGGATCGACAGAGAGAACGCGAAAACGGCAATCGACCTCTATTTTCCAGGCCGCGGTGGCATTGAGGCTGCTGGCCCTCTGGCCAAAAATATTGGACCAAAACGGACCGAAGCGATCCGCCAGCAGCTTGGCCTCGGCGTCGGCGATGCCGCGTTCTTCTTGGGTGGCAAACCTGAGAGCTTTGAGCGTGTGGCCGGCAAGGCGCGCACCGTGATCGGCGAAGAGCTTGGGCTTACCGACATGGACCGGTTCGCCTTTGCGTGGATCGTGGACTTCCCGATGTACGAGAAGGACGAGGAAACCGGCGATATCGATTTCTCGCACAACCCGTTCTCGATGCCGCAGAACCTCGACGATCTCGACGGTGATCCGCTGGCGGTTCTGGGCTATCAATACGACCTCGCCTGCAACGGCTATGAGCTGATTTCGGGTGCGATCCGCAACCACAAGCGCGAGGTCATGTTCCGCGTGTTCGAGAAAGCCGGTTACGGGCAGGAAGAGGTGCTCAAGCGCTTTGGCGGCCTCGCCACCGCGTTCCAGTACGGCGCCCCGCCGCACGGTGGCTGTGCCGCCGGGATCGACCGGATCGTCATGCTGCTCGCCGACGAAGCGAACATCCGTGAGGTCATGATGTTCCCGATGAACCAGCGCGCCGAAGACCTGATGATGGACGCGCCGTCGGAGCCGACCAACGATCAGCTGCGCGAGCTTAGCCTGCGCGTCATCGAGCAGCCGAAAGACTGACATGGCGGCACCGGCGCTTTATCAGGCTTCGGTGCCGGTTTTCCTGCACTACCTCGAACAGGCGCGCGGGCTGGTGTCCGCGTGTCGCGGGCGTGGGGAACTGCTTGAGGCGCGGTTGGCGCCCGACATGTTCTCGGCCGCCCAGCAGTTCGCAACGGCGGCGGGCTTTGCCCTGCGCGGGACCTTTCCCCTGATCGGCGAGGCGGTGCCGGAGTTTCCGAGCGCCGCGATGGACCGCGAAGGCATCCTTGCCCGGATCGATTTCGCCCATGAACGACTGGTGACGATGGACCCGGCGACGTTCGAAGGGGCCGAGACGCGGCGGATCAAGCACCTCGCGGGCTTTGCCGATCTCGATCAAAGCGGGGCGCAATACCTCAACATGTTCGCGATGCCCAACTTCGTCTTTCACCTGTCGATCGGTTTTGCCGTGCTCCGGCAGGGCGGGCTGGAAATCGGCAAGGCGGATTTCGACGGGCTGCACGATTATCCGCCGGGGTTCCGGTTCTGAAACGAGAAACGCCCGCGGCATTGCGCGGGCGTTTCCGATTGAAGTGCACCTTTAGACCTCAATCCTCCAGCTGGTCCTCTTTCTTCTTCTGGACCAGCCCGAGTTCTTTCTTCTTGCGGTCGAGGAAACGCTGCCCGAAAGCGTCGTTGTCTTCTTCGCCGACCACCTTTTTGGCGCGGGTGAAGACCTCGTCTTCTTCTTCTTCCATGTGATGCTCATAGTCGTGCTTGAGCGTCTTGAAGCGCGTGAGCCACCCCGGCGAGGACATGTCCATCTCGTTCAGCTCATCCACGATTTCATCCATTTCGGCATGTTCGTGGACCGAGTGACGGGCGGCGTCCTGCCCCCAGGTTTCGGCCATGAGTTTCGAGTAGAACTCTTCTTCCTCGGCGGCCGAGTGGCTTTTGATGTCGCAATAGAACGCGTTCCAGGCTTTGCGGCGTTCCGGGCTGTCGCCTTCGGTGTTGGCGATCTGGTCGAGAAGGTCGCGGTGCTTTTCGTGGTCCGCGGTGATGGCGTCGTAGATCGAGGGCATGGCTCGTCCTTTACGTTGCTATTCGTCGTTGGGCGAATAACGCGAAGGCCGTCATGCGGGTTCCCGGTTTTGACGCGGGGCAAATGAAAACGGCGCGGCCTCTGCAAAGCCGCGCCGCCGTCCCTCGAATTTCCGGTGGGTCAGCCTGCCATCTGTTCCACGACCGGCACGTCCGCCTCGGACGAAACCGTGTCGTGACCGGGGGACAGGGTGAGAACGATGGACACGATCATGAGCGCCAGACCCGTAAAGAGAACGGTCCAATCCACGAGGGCATTGCCGTTGTCCTGGTTCGTGAAACGTTCAAACACGTTTTGCATCGTTCTCTCCTGACCTTTGCTGGACGAGATGCCTGTGAACCATCTCGTTCATCCACACTGCCTAAGTGCCCCTGGAATGGGGCAGAAATGCGCAAGCCCGGTGCCGCAAATGGCACGCTTTGGGGGATTTACAGCGGCAGGGGATACACAATACCCCTTGGAAAACGGTTAATAATCCGGGGGTTCAATGTCGGACGAGAGAGTTTTGGGGCGTGTGGTCACAGGTTGGACCCCGCCGCCGCGCCCGGAGGGGCTGGCGCTGTCGGGGCGCTTCGTCGCGCTCGAGCCGCTGGATGCGGGCAAGCATGCGGCCGATCTGTTTCGCGCCTTCGACGGGCATGACGCGCTGTGGGATTACATGCCGGTCGGGCCCTTCGCCTCGTCCTCGTCCTTTCATCGCTGGGTCCGTGAAGTGACGGCGGCGAAAGACCCGTATTTCTTCGCGATCCGCGACACGCAGAGCGGCAAGTGGGTCGGGGTCTGTTCGCTTTTGCGCATTTCGCCCGAGATCGGGTCGGTCGAGGTCGGGTTCATCACCTTTTCACCCGCGCTCCAGCGTACGCCCGCGGCGACCGAAACGATGTTTCTGCTGATGCAATGGGCGTTCGAGGCCGGATACCGGCGCTACGAATGGAAGTGCAACGCGCTGAACATGCCATCGCGCCGGGCTGCGCAACGGCTGGGCTTCAGTTATGAGGGCGTGTTCCGGCAACATATGGTGGTGAAGGGGCGCAACCGCGACACGGCTTGGTTCGCGGTGATCAACAGCGAATGGCCCGCGTTGAAAGAGGCGTTCACCGTCTGGCTCAACCCCGCCAACTTCGACGCCCAAGGGCGGCAGAAAGAGCGGCTCACGGATCTGACGGCACTGGTGCGTGTCGCGTCGGACCCCGCGCTCAAGCGGTAATCAGCGGTCGGTTACCCCCAGCCGTTTCTTCAACAGTGCCTCGACCTCGTCCAACCGGTCCTCGCGGATCGCCTCGACTGCGGCGGTGAGTTCGCCGTCATGGGCAGAGAGCGCGAGGCCGTGGAGGAAATGCGCGAGGTATTCGTAATCCTCGGTCGACCGCGCGGCGGCCAGGAGGTCACAGGCATTCAGAATATCCTCGTCGAACGTCTTACCATCGGGATGCACATCCTCGACCGGCACCATGCGCAGACCCTGAGGACGGTCGGCTTCGGGCAGCGCGTTCAGCACGGCGATCTGGAACGCGCCCACACCCTCGACCGGTTTGGCGAGAAACCCGTTTGCGCCTGCAATCCGCGCCGTCCCCTCGCCGTCCGGTTCACCGGAGAGGCCCAGAATGACCGGGACGCGTGGGGTCGCCACGTCGAGTTCGCGGATCAGCTCCTCCCCCGACCCGTCGGGCAGGCCGAGGTCCACGATCACCACGCTGGGGCGATAGACCCTGAGGTGTTTGCGCGCCGAAGTCAGGCAATCGGCCCGGCGCACCCGCGCCCCGGAATGGACGCAGAGCAGGCGCAGCGCCTCGGACGCGAAACGGCTGTCTTCGACGACGAGCACGGTCATGCCCGAGAGAGGTTTGCCAGCCGTCGGTTTCGGCTGAAGAGGAAAAAGATCATCAAGCATGGCGTACTCCTTTCAACAAGCAGTGACGCATTGATTCGGTGAATGCGCGGTTAACACCAAGGTCACCTGCGACGAATTCGCCGGAGCCTTGCGTGGAAACCTGCCCTTCGGCATAAGCGGGGGCGACGCTTACGAGGGAGAGAGACATGATCGGACGCCTGAATCACGTGGCGATCGCCGTACCGGATCTGGAAGCCGCCGCCGCGCAGTATCGCGGCACGCTGGGCGCGACCGTGCGCGATCCGCAGGACGAGCCGGACCACGGCGTGACGGTCGTGTTCATCGAACTGCCGAACACAAAGATCGAACTGCTTTACCCCTTGGGCGACGACAGCCCGATCAAAGGCTTTCTCGACAAGAACCCGTCGGGCGGCATTCATCACATGTGTTACGAGGTCGAGGACATCCTCGCCGCCCGTGACAAGCTTAAGGCCGATGGCGCCCGCGTGCTGGGCACCGGCGAGCCCAAGATCGGCGCCCACGGCAAGCCGGTGCTGTTCCTGCATCCCAAGGATTTCAACGGCTGCCTCATCGAGTTGGAGCAAGTCTGATGTCCATCACCGGCGGTGCCGTTCTTCTGGTCGTGATCTGGTTCATGACGCTGTTCATCGTCCTGCCGATCATCATGCGCACGCAAGCCGAAGAGGGTGAGGTCGTGCCGGGCACGCATGAAGGCGCGCCCGCGAACTTCCGTCTCGGGCGCACGATGCTTCTGACGAGCGCCTTCGCCTTCCCGATCTGGGCGGTGGTCGTGGCTGTCATCCTCTCGGGGGTCGTGACTGTCGATATGCTCGACTGGAACAACTATCTGGGCGAGCGGGTCCCGAACTAAGCCCGCACCAGATAGGTGTGGATCGAAAAGACGACGGCCCGGGTTTCGGGCAGTCGTACCAGGACCTGTCTTTCACGTCTCAAAAACGGGCGCGGCACCTCGGGTCCGACCACGGTGAATTCCGGCTGCGGGTTGTGCAACTCGTCCACCAGATAGGGGATGTGGTTCCAGCGCACGATCGGTTGCTCGACCCGGACACCATCGAACAGGCGCTGGACGCGCCGGGCGATGCCGTCGTCATACTGCGGCACGGGCGTGTGGATCGCGGTCAGCGGGCGGCCCATCTTTTGCGCGAGCGTCCAGCGGGACGGAAAGCAGATCACGCCCCCGGCGAGCCAATGCTCAGCCTCGCCCGCGAGCATGATCGCGAAATCTTCCTGACAGAGCCGCCCCAAGGTGGCGAGCGGATCGGCTCGGTCGAGGGGCACCGTCACCCCATCCGGGCGCGCGTAGCTGTCGCCCCCTGTCCCGACTTCGTCCATCACGCGGGCAAGAAGCTCATCCGCCGCCTCCCGCGCCTCGGGCCTGAGGTCGATGACGGCGGCGCGGCGGTTGGCGATCAGGTCGTCACGCAGGGCCATCTGGGTGGCGAACCGTTCGTCGCGGCGCAGCCAGTCGCCGGGCGCAAGGGGCCGGGTGCCGGGCAAAGGATGGGCGATGGCATCGGGCGGCATCGCATCGTGAAGTGGATCGCTCATAGCGTCATGGTGGCCGGGAACGGGCCGGATGCAAGAGGTCAGATGCGCGGCGGCACCTTGGTAAACTCCATCCGGTACAGCACCTCCTGCCCCGTCAGCGGATCGACCCCCGGCGCGCCTGCGATGGTCAGCCGGTCGCCGTCGAGGGTGAAGGGTCGGGTCAGGTCGATCTCCCAATCCGGGAGCCACGCGGCCTCGACATGGTGGATCACCCGGTCCTCGTGCAGCTCGTATTCGGCCACATAGGCCAGCATGGTGTCAAAGAGCTCGGCCTTTTGCGCGGTGGTCAGATCGCCCGTGGGCTTGGGCCGCGCCCGGTTGAACACCGTGGCCATCATGCGCCCGTCCGGGTGATAGGCGATGTAGCCGATGGGGTTCGGTCCCAAAACGTCCGAGGTTTCGCCGGTCGCCACGACCTCCCGCACCCAAGCGGACATATTCCACGTGCCGATGAGCGGCGTCGGATCAATCGGTTTGGTCATAATACCTCCCACACAATGGCGAAACGCTAGCGCCGGTTCGTGTGGGAGGGAAGTCTCAGCCCGCCGCGCGGCCCGTGACGCGGTGGTAGAGGTGCGTGAAGGTCGCCGCGCCCATGACCGGGATCAGGAGGTTCACGATCGGCACGGTGAGCGGAATCGCCATGAGGATACCGGCAAGCCAGACCTGACCGTTGACCTTGCGGCGCAACTGGTTGGCCCCGGCCCGGCCCTCACGCCGCATGGCGGCGAGTTGGAAGTATTCGCGACCGAGCAGATAGCCGTTCACGACCCAGAACAGCACCGGTGCGAGCGGGCCGATGAAGAACGACAGGCCGAAGGCCAAGAGCGCGAGGAGGATCGTGATGAGTATAAGGCTCGCCGCGTCGCGCAACCCGTCGAGGATCGTGACGTCATGGGCGGGCGGCAGGCTCGGGTAATGGCGCTGCTCCACCGCATCTGCGACCTCGTCGAGGAAGATGCCCATGAAGGCGATGGACACGGGCGTCATCAGGAACGGCGAGAGGATCACCATGAGGCCGACGATGGCCCAGCTGGCGACCGAGTCGAGCCAAGCGACCTCGCCCACGAAGGGGAGCGTGACGACTTCGGGCAGAAAGAGCCCCGCGACCCAGACCAGCACCACGGTGACGACGGCGAGGAGCGCGATGGTGAGGCCGATGCCCAGAAGCAGGACCTTGCGGAACCGGCGGTCGCCCAACTGGCCCAGCGCCTTGAAGAAGTCGTTCAGGATCATACGCCCACCCACGCCACGATGTTGTCGAGGTCCGGGCGCGGGCGATCCGGCGGCGCGCTGGTTTCCGTGCCGATGTGGATGAAGCCTGCGATGCTCTCATGAGCGGCGAGGCCGAGGCCGGTCTGCACGAACTCCGGGTCGTGGCTCGGCCAACCGGAGAGCCAGTTGGCGCCCCATCCGGCCGCGAGGGCCGCATTGAGGAGCGACAGGCAGACGGCGCCCGCCGAATAGCGCTGCTCGACCTCGAGCACCTTGGGCGAGTCGACGGGGGAATAGACCACGGCGACGGCAAGGTCCGCATCCGCGAACTGGCGGCGCGATTTCTCGATCTTCTCCGGCTCTACGCCCAGCGCCATGCCGCGCGCGGGCACCATGTCGGCCAGATTGTCGAGCGCGGGCTTGCCCAGCACGATGAACCGCCACGGCTCAAGCTTGCCGTGATCCGGGGTGCGGGCGGCGGCGGTGAGAAGGGTCTTCATCGCTTCGCGATCCGGCACGGGGCCGGTGAGCGTCTTGGCCGGGCGGGAGCGGCGCGTCAGCAGAAAATCGAGCGCCGCCGGGTTCTTGTCTGGCATGAATGTCTCCTGTCGATCCCGGTGCATGTCGGCACTTTTCAGGCTCACGTCAACAGCAGGGCGCGGAAATGTCCGGTTGATCGGGGGCGTGGGATCGGGGATGAGGCGGTATGAAAAAAGGATGAACTGTCCCATCTCGCCATGCCGGGTGCCGAGCTTTCGGTCCGCGTGACGCCCAAGGCGGCCCGCAATGCGGTCATGGTCGAGCCAGACGGGCGGATCAAGGTGAGCGTGACCACGGTGCCGGAGGACGGCAAGGCGACGGCGGCGGTGGTGAAGCTTTTGGCCCATGCGCTCGGCGTCGCGAAATCGCAACTCACGCTGGTGCGCGGCGCCACCGCGCGCGACAAAGTGTTCCGGCTGGACGGGACGTCCGGGGCCTAGCCCTGCGCGTCCTCGGTCCGGGCGAGGCGATAGACGCCCTCGGGCAGGTCGAGCGCGGCGGCGAGGTCCTGCAACTGTGCCATAGACAGCGTGACGACCTGCACCCGGTCCGTCGTCGGCTCGAGCTGTTCGATGGTCACGCAATCCTCGAAGGCGTTGATGATGACGTCTTCTTTCAGGTGCGAGACGCCCTCTTCGCCCTCGTCCACAAGGGTCACTACGGTCGCGTCGAAGTCGTGTTCGATGGTAAACATGCCCTCAGCCTACGCCGCCCCGCAGGATTTGCCAGCCCGATTTGTCATGGATCAAAGATCGTGATCGCATATGCCGCATGATCGGCGGTGAAGGGAGATTGCGATGAGAGATTATCTGGACCGCCCGCGCACGCCTGCCGCCATGAGACGGATGGCCGAGACCCTGAGCCTCGACCTCGGTGTCGAATACGACGCGCACATCGTCACGCGCCGCCAGTTGGACCGGGCTGTCGAACGGTGCACGTCCTGCAGCGACCCCGACGGCTGTTCGATGTGGCTCGACGATCACGCGGGCGGCGCTAGGCAAGCGCCGAACCTGTGCCCGAACAAGCCCCTTTTCGACCATATGCGCGAAGGCTGGTAAGCGCGCTTGAACGGCGAGGGCCTGCGGGCTAATCCGGTCCCATGGCGAAGCTCTATTTCCACTACTCCACGATGAACGCGGGGAAATCGACGCTGCTTCTGCAGGCGTCGCACAACTACCGTGAGCGAGGGATGGAGACCTATCTCATCACCGCGCGGTTCGACAATCGCGCAGGCGAAGGTCAGATCGGCTCGCGCATCGGGATCGGCGAGGCCGCGGATACCTTCGAGGCGGGCGAGGATATGTTCGCCAAGATCGAGGCGCGGCTAGGGACAAGCCCCGTGACCTGCGTGTTCATCGACGAGGCGCAGTTTCTATCCGAAGATCAGGTCTGGCAACTGGCCCGCGTGGTGGACGACCTCAGGGTGCCGATCATGTGCTACGGGCTGCGGGTGGATTTTCAGGGCAACCTGTTTCCCGGCTCTGCCGCCCTGCTCGCGCTGGCCGACGAGATGCGCGAAGTGCGCACGATCTGCCATTGCGGGAAAAAGGCCACGATGGTGGTGCGTCAGGACGGCGAGGGCAATGTGCTGACCGCCGGCGCACAGGTGCAGATCGGCGGCAACGAAAGCTACGTCAGCCTGTGTCGCAAGCACTGGCGCGAGGCGGTGGGCGACCGTGAACCCTCTCGCGCTCGTTAGGCGGCTCATCGGCCTTGGCGCGATCGGGGTCGTGGGGCTGATCGGCGCGAAGTCGTGGCTCGACAAGGAACGCGCCGAATTGCGGCTGGAGTATTACCGCGAATTGTCCGAATACCACGCCGCCGCCACGCTAGGGGGCTGCACCCGGCGCGAGGCGGTGGTCGACATCGCTATGTCGAAGGGCTGGCAGGTGCGCGAAGCGAATGGGGCCTGCGGCGCGGTGGAGGGTCTGCGGCTGATCCCCGTTGCCGCCACGCCGTGGCGGCGAGGCGCACCGGGGTTTCTGGTCGGGTTTGACGGGAATGGCTGCCAGATCGCGGTGGATTGCGGCGAGTGAAGGGTTTCGCCGGGCTGCGCCCGGCGACCCGGTTGGGGGCGCTGCCCCCAACCCCCGAGGTTTTTTGAAACAGAGAAGAGGGGATGTGTTGCCCCAAATGCTCGTAGTTAGGAAAAGGACCGAATGGATTTTCCCACGCCCCTGATCCCCGCCACGCTGGTAAAGCGCTACAAACGGTTCCTAGCCGATTGTCTGCTCGCGGACGGGACCGAGGTGACGGCGCATTGCGCGAACCCCGGTTCGATGATGGGGCTTGCGGAACCGGGCAGCCGGATCTGGCTGGAGCCGAATGACGACCCCAAGAAAAAGCTGAAATACGGCTGGCGGCTGGTTGAGCATGACACGGGCGATTTCACGGGAGTGGATACCTCGCTCCCCAACCGGATGCTGAAGGCCGCGCTGATGGCGGGCGAGGTGCCTGAACTGGTCGCGCCGATGGTGCGGGCCGAGGTGAAATACGGGCAGAACAGCCGGATCGACTTTCTGCTCACAGGCGCCGGGCCGGACACCTATGTCGAGGTGAAATCGGTGACCCTGTCGCGCGCGCCGGGGCTTGCCGAGTTTCCCGACAGCGTGACCGCGCGCGGGGCCAAGCACATGGCGGAACTGGCCGAGATGGCGCGGGCCGGGCATCGCGCGGTGATCTTTTACCTCGTCCAGCGCACCGATGCGCAGGCGGTGACGCTCGCGGCGGATATCGACCCGACCTATGCCGCCTCGGTGCGGGCCGCGCTGACGGCGGGGGTCGAGGTGCTGGCTCATGGCTGCAAGATTTCGCCCGGCGGCGTGACGCTGGGCGGGCGGCTGCCGTTCACTCTGCCGGAGGTGTGATCTCGAACGCGGCGCCGTAGTCGGCGGTCGTCACCTTGACGTAGCCCTTTGGCTCCGGCGCCCAGCTTTCCATGAGGTTGTGCTCTTCGGTGATCGCCATGCGCCCGGTTTCAGGATCGACATAGACCACCTGATCGCTTTCCCACCACGATTGGCCCCCCGGCGGCTCGGTCCGCACGTGATAGGCGTAGCGCAGAAGCGTGCGGCCCCCGACTTCGACCGGACCGTCGCAGGTGGCGCTTTCGATGCTGGCCGCCGCCGACTGGTTCATCGCCAGCGCAAACTCCATCGCGTCATAAGGGTTGTCGGACCCGGTGTCGGTCCAAGGCCCGTCCCACGACGCGCCCTGATAAAAATCCTGCCCCCAGAGCAGCATGTATTGCCCCCCCGGAAACGCAGAGATCACCTGATCGGGGGCCTGCCAGCGAGCCGTGACGACCGGCACTTCGGTCCCGTCGGGCATGCGATTCACGCTCACCTCCTGATGCTGGATCTCGAACACGGGATCGAACACCCCGCCCTCGTCCAGATACATGGCGCGCACCTCGTCGAGGCAGTCGTCCGCGAAGGCAGGCGCGGTCGCGAGAAGAAGGGGCGTGAGAAAGACGATGCGCATTGCCGGACCTCATCAAAAGACGCTGTATGAATGTGGTGAGCCTAAGGGCCGCACATGCCCCGTGCAAGCGGCCGCATCCGTTGTGTCCTGCGCCTTTTCTGCCTATTTAAGGGGCCAAGCCACGCATGGAGCATCCCTTGGACACGAAGACCCGCATCACCCGAGAAGGTATCCGCCTCTACGAGCCCGAGGATTTCGCGGGCATGCACAAGGCAGGAAAACTGGCGGCTGAGATCCTCGACCGGGTCATTCCGCTGGTCGAGCCGGGGGTGACCACGGGCGAGTTGGACGCGGCGATCGAGGCGATGGTGAACGAGGCCGGCGCGACCTCGGCCACGATCGGGTACAAGGGCTATAAGCATGCCTCGTGCATCTCGATCAACCACGTGGTCTGCCACGGCATTCCGTCGGACAAGAAGCTGAAGGATGGCGACATCCTGAACATCGACGTCACTGTGATCGTCGACGGCTGGTATGGCGACACGTCGCGGATGTATGTCGCGGGCAAGATGCCGCGCAAGGCCGAGCGGCTGGTCGAGGTGACGCATGAGGCGCTGATGCTGGGCATCGAAGCGGCCAAGCCGGGAAACACCTTTGGCGACATCGGCTTTGCGATTCAGAGCTTTGTGGAAAAGAACCGCATGTCGGTGGTGCGCGATTTCTGCGGGCATGGGCTGGGGCAGGTCTTCCACGCGCCGCCCAACGTGCTGCACTACGGTCGCCCCGGCACCGGGCCGATCCTGCAGGAAGGCATGTTCTTCACCATCGAGCCGATGGTCAATCTGGGCCGCCCCGAGACCAAGGTGCTCGCCGATGACTGGACCGCCGTGACGCGCGACAAGAGCCTGTCGGCGCAGTTCGAGCATTCCATCGGGATCACCGCGGACGGGTGCGAGATCTTCACGCTCTCGCCCGCGGGGAAATTCCACCCGACTTACGCCTGAGCGTCATCCGGCCAGAACACGATCCGCTGGTAAAGGTGCCATGTCGCGTGGCCCAGAATGGGCAGGACGACGATCAGGCCCAGAAACAGCGGCAGCGAGCCGAGCGCGAGCAGCGCCGCCACGATCAGACCCCAGACCAGAACCGGGCCGGGATTTTCCCGCGCCGCGCGGATCGAGGTGGCGATGGCCACGGGCATGCCCACAGGCCGGTCGGTCAGCATGGGCGCCGCGATGAAGGTCGTCACCAGCGTGACGAGGGCAAAGACGAAGCCCACGACCATGCCGATCACGATCATCTGCCAGCCGCCCGAGGTGGTGAACACTTGGGCCGCGAAGGCGGACAGGCTCGCAGGAACTTCTTTGCCCATCGTCGCCTCGTGGATCATGTCGGCGAAGAAGATCCACGCCGTGAACAGCAGGACGAGGTAGAGTGCGAGGGTAAGCATCGGGCCCATGACGCGGGCGCGGGCGACGTGGAAGGCATCGCCCCATGTAACCGGCAGACCCATCTCGCGCCGTTTGGACATCTCGTAGAGCCCGACGCAGGCGACGGGGCCGAGCAGCGCAAAGCCGGCAGCCATCGGGAACAGGAGCGGCGCGAGGGCCGCGCTGAAGGCCAGCCCCGCGATCAGCAGGCCGACGATGGGGTAGGCGATGACGAGGAACATCACGTCGGTGCGCAACGCGGCGAAATCGGCGGCCCCGCGTCTGAGCGCGATGCGCAGGTCGGCGAGCGTGATCGTGCGCACCACGGGCAGGGTCAGATCGTGACTGCCGATGGTGCCGATCCCGTCCTCGACAGTGCGCGCGCCCTGCCCGAGCGCGCCCAATCCGAACGACAGTGGATTTCCGATGGTCTTTGGCATGGCTTCCTCCTCAAGTCCGTGCACAGTCGGACCAAAGGCGGCGCGTTGGCATGACCGTCCCGCGTCGGGCTTCGGTCCATAATCGCAGACTACCACAGAACGGCTGTTAACGCTCTCAATTTTATGGGATTCGCCTCAGGGCCGGGTGAGGTCGATCTGGCGGTAGGGTGCGCTGCCGGGGATATCCTCGGTCACAGGCTCGGCGACGACACCGCCGAACCGGGCCTCATGCACCTTGACCCGGCGCCCGTCGATCCGCGCGATGACGCTGCCGCAAGGGGTCCAGTCCTCTTCGCCCACCCGGCGGAACATGAACCCGCCAGACAGGCTTTCGTTCGCGAATTCAAGCGGTTGACCGTCATTGTCCGTGGCCCGCGCCCGGCACGACTTGCAGAAGTGCCAAGGATACCGCGCGAAGGCTTTGACCGGCGTGCCGCAGCCGGGACAGTGATGATCGGGCATCGTCATACCGCCATCCAACCCCGCAAAGCGCCGCCTGTCCAGCGCCTGCCCTCGCGTCACCCTTGATCGGTCAGGGGCGTTGCCCCGATGCTGCCCGCGAGGAAGGACCAACGGCCGACAACGGAGGATGCGGCCTATGGAACCTATGAAGTCATATCTCGGCTGGAATCTCGATTTCACCGAACCCAAGGGGGAGCCCGCGCTGTGCGCGCCGGACTCGATCTCTTGGACCGTCTACAAGAACCCCGTCTCGCTCGCCATCGGCGGCGTCGCGGCGGTGCTTTTGGAATTCGCGGATGCCCGGATCAGGTCCGGCGTCTGGGATCATTCCGTCTATCCCACCGATCCGCTGGGCCGGTCGCGCCGCACGGGCATGGCCGCGATGGTCGGCATCTACGGGCCGGAAAGTGCCGCGCGCCGCGTCATCAAGGGCGTGAACAACATGCACGCCAAGGTGTCGGGCGAAACGCCGTCGGGCGAGGCCTATTCCGCGACCGATGTCGAGTTGCTCGACTGGGTCAGCGCCACCGCCGCCTATGGGTTCATGATGGCTTATGACCGCTACGTGACGCCCCTGAGCTACGCCGAAAAGTGCCAGTTCTACGAGGAAAGCGTGCCGGTCGTGTCGCTTTATGGGGTCAAGGCGCCGATCCGCAAGCCCGAGGATTTCGAGGCGATGTACCGCTCGCTCCTCCCCCGGTTCGAGCCGCACCAGATCAACCGCGATTTTCTGGACATCATCAAGTCGGGCAAGGCCGCGCGCGGTGTGCCAAAGGGGCTTTACGTGGCCATCGCCAATGCGGCGGTGGAGTTGTTGCCGGGCGAGGTGCGGGAGCGGCTGGAGTTGGGGGCCGCGTTCGATCTGACGCTCACACAACGGCTATCGCTGCGACTGGCGGCCAAGCTCGCCAACAGCGTGCCCGCCAAAAACAGCCCCGCCGTGGGGGCCGCGCAACGTCTGGGTCTGCCGGATAATTTCGCGTGGAAAAGCCCGGCGGCCAAAGCACGCATCCTCGCGGATCGCGGTCAGGCCCCGGTGTCGGCGCAGTAGGTCAGAGACCGAGACGCCGCGCCACATCCGCCATGCTCGTCGCGATCTCGACCCCGAGGGCGGCGAGCGTGTCGGGCACGTGGCCCGGCGCGAAACCGATCACGCGCATGCCTGCGGCCAGCCCGCCCCGGCACCCCGTGGCGCTGTCGTCGATCACGACGCAGCCCTCGGGCGCGACGCCCAGCGCCTCGGCCGCCTTGAGGTAAAGGTCGGGCGCAGGCTTGGGTGCGCCGATTTCCTGCCCCGAATAGAGGTGGTCCTTCAGCCGCGCCCAAACGTCCGGATGCTGGCCCAGCGTCGTGCGCATCTTGCGCGTGGTGCCGTTCGAGCCGACCGCATAGGGAATGCCCGCCGCATCCAGCCGGTCGAGCAGGTCCACGACGCCGGGAAACAGCGCCGTGCCCTCGGCCAGTCTTGCGTAAAGCTTCTCATAGAACCCGTCGACCCAATCGGGCGGGAACCCCGCCCCCATCCGCCGTGCCTCATCCGCCAGCGCGGCAATGGTGGAGCCGACGAAAAGCCGCTCCATCTCGTCCCGGTCGAGCGGCAGACCGTGGGCGGCAAAATCCTCTTCGAGCAGATCGAAACCTGCTGGCTCGCTGTCGACGAGAACCCCGTCGCAGTCGAATAGAACGGCCGTGGGGCGTGTCACGCGGAAACCTCGCAAATCGTGATCGTGGTGTCGCCGTAGCGGCGGCTATCGAGAAGCCGGACCCCGGCGGGCGGCGTTACCGGCCCGCTTTCCTCCCACACGACGGTCGCGCCGGGGGCGATCCAGCCGCCCTCGATCGCGGCGGCGAGCGCTTTGTCCCCCAGACCCTTGCCATAGGGCGGGTCGAGGAAAGCGAGCGTGGCGGGCGTGTCGGTCGCGGGGCCGAGCCGGGTGGCGTTACGAGAGATCAGCCTAGTCTGCCCCTCGGCCCGACACTTGGCGATATTCTCGCGGATGAGCTTCTGCGCCACGCGCCCGTCATCGACGAACGTGACCTGCACGGCCCCACGCGACAGCGCCTCCAACCCCAGCGCGCCAGTGCCCGCGAAGAGGTCGAGCACCACCGCATCCGTCACCGGATCGCCGAAACGCCCGCCGGTCAGCATCGAAAACAGACTCTCGCGCACGCGGTCGGTCGTGGGGCGCAGATGCGCGGCGGCATCGCCCTTGCCGACACTGGCCAACGCCAGCCCGCGATGCTGCCCCGCGATGATCCTCACGCTTTGAGAAGCGCCTTGAGGTCGGTCTCAGGGTCGCCCACGGCCTCCGGTGCCGGGCTCTTGCCGCCTTCGATCAGACGCTTGCCGACCATATAGGCGCGCGGGTCGTTCATCGCGTCGACCGCGACGAGCGTGTCGCCGGAATAATACCAATAGCTGACCGACGTCTTGCCGTCCTCGGTCCCGTCATCGCGGGTGACGATGCGGTCATAGCCGGTGTTCAGCCCGGCGATCTGCAACTTGGTGTCGTATTGATCCGACCAGAACCACGGCTTGGCGACATAGTCTTTGGCCTCGCCCAGCATGTTTGCGGCCACGAGTTCCGCCTGATCGATGGCATTGCCCACGCTTTCCAGCCGGATGCGCGCGCCCTTGTAAGGAAACGACGCGCAATCGCCGGCGGCAAAGATCGACGGGTCCGAGGTGCGCCCCTGCGCGTCGGTCTTGATCCCGTTGTCGATCTCGATCCCGGCCGCCTCGGCAAGCCCGGTGTTGGGTCTGATCCCCACGCCGACCACGACGAAATCCACGTCGAGCATCGACCCGTCGGTCAGTTCAGCCCCGGACACGTGGCCCTCGCCCACCAGCTTGGACAGACCCACATCTTCGAGGATCGTGGCCCCATGCGCCTTGTGCAGTGCGCGGAAGTATTCCGAGGTCTCAGGTGCCGCGACCCGTTGCAGGATGCGCTGCGCCATCTCGATGATCGTGACCTTCATGCCCTTCTTGGCGGCGACCGCGGCTGCCTCCAGCCCGATATATCCCCCACCCACGACGAGCACCCGGCGCCCATCGGCGAATTCATGCGCCATCGCATCGACATCAGCCAACGTGCGAACGGTATAGACGCCGCCCAGATCGCCCCCGATGGCGGCGGGCAGACGGTTGGGCGTGGACCCGGTGGTCAACGCGAGCTGGCCATAGTGCAGCACATCACCACCGGCGAGCGTCACGGTCTTGGCCGCCGGGTCGATGCTTTCGACCTGCGCGCTCGTCTTCAGATCGATGTCGTGCTCGCCATAATAGGCCTCGGGCCGCAGGTAGAGCCGCGACAGCTCCATCTCGCCCAACAGATACGCCTTGGACAGCGGCGGGCGCTGATAGGGCGGCACCGGCTCTTCCCCGATCAGGGTGATGCTGCCCTCGAACTTGAGCTGCCGCAGCTTCGCCACCAGCGCCGCACCGGCCTGTCCGGCCCCGATCACCACGATATCCGACATTTTCACTTGCCTCTCCCTGTTTGGTGCGGACCATATCGCCAGCCGTAATGAAATGGCAACGCGAACAGGAGAACCTGATGACAATTGCAGTTGGCGACACGCTACCCGACGCCACTTTGGTAAAACTTGGGGAAAAGGGGCCGGAAACGGTCGAGGTTTCGGCACTGACCAAGGGCCGCAAAGTGGTGATCTTCGGTCTGCCGGGCGCCTATACGGGCACCTGCACCACCGCCCATGTGCCGAGCTTCATCCGCAACATGGACGCCCTGAAAGACAAGGGCGTGGACGAGGTTGTGTGCCTGTCCGTGAACGATCCCTTCGTGATGGGCGCCTGGGGCGAGTCCACCGGCGCAAACGAGGCGGGCATCACCATGCTGGGCGACCCGGAATGTAAACTGACCGAGGCGATGGGCCTCAGGTTCGACGCACCGCCCGTGGGCCTCATCGCCCGCTCGAAACGCTATGCGCTGATGGCCGAAGACGGCGTGGTGAAAGTGTTTCAGGCCGAGGAAAACCCCGGCGTCTGCGACATGTCGGGCGGCGAAGCGATGGTCGAGGCCATCTGACCTCTTTCCGGTCCCAAATATCCCGGGAGAGCGCGAGAGGGCTGGCCCTCTCGCCCACCGCGCTGTCCCACCGCAAGGTGGGGCGGCGCAAATCCTGCGCGGGGCGCACGCCCCGCTCCGCTGGCCTCAGACGGCCGCGATCACACCGGCGAGCATGTCGCGCACCTGACCTGCGACGCTCTTGAGGTCGTCATTGTCGATGCCGGACATCGAGGCGACCGGGTCGACCGCCGACACTTCGACACCGCCGTCCACCGCACGCAGGATCACGTTGCAGGGCAGCATCGCGCCCACCTTGGGCTCCATCCCGATCGCCTCCCACGCCATGTTCGGATTGCAGGCGCCGAGGATGCGGTAGGCGTCCATATCCTTGTCGATCTTTTTCTTCATCGTCGCCTGAACGTCGATCTCGGTCAGCACGCCGAAGCCCGCGTCACCCAGCGCCTTGCGGGTGCGTTCGTCGACGGTGGCGAAATCGGCATCGGTGATGGTGCGGTCGAGGGTATAGGCCATTGCGGTTCTCCATATTCGTTTCATTGAATGTGGTGATCCCGGCGGACGCCGTCAACCGCGTTTGAACGGCCCCATCGAGGTCAGGATCTCGATATCCTCGTCCACCGCGCGCGCTTCCTGCTCGCAGAACTCTTCGACCGCGCGCCGGAAGCCCGGATCGCCGATCCAGTGCAGCGAATGGGTCGTCACCGGCAGATAGCCGCGCGCGAGCTTGTGGTCGCCCTGCGCGCCCGCTTCGACCCGGCCCAGCCCGTGTTCGATCGCATAGTCGATGGCCTGATAGTAGCAGAGTTCGAAATGCAGGCTCGGGTGGTGTTCGGTGCAGCCCCAGTAACGGCCGTAGAGCACTTCGCGCCCGATGAAGTTCAGCGCCCCCGCGACCGGGTGCCCGTCGCGCATCGCAAAGACGAGCAGCACGTCGTCGCGCATCGACTTGTGGACCTCGTCGAAAAACGCGCGGGTCAGGTAGGGCGAGCCCCATTTGCGCGCGCCGGTGTCCTGATAGAACACCCAGAACGCATCCCAGTGCTCAGGCTTCAGATCATCACCGGTGAGCGCCACGATCTCGCCCCCGAAATCCTGCGCGGTGCGCCGATCCTTGCGGATCGCCTTGCGCTTGCGCGACGACAGCGTGTCGAGAAAGGCGTCGAAATCGGCAAACCCGTCGTTGAACCAGTGATATTGGCTGTGCGTGCGGTGGATCAGCCCCATCGCCCGGCCCGCAATTGCCTCGGCTTCCGTGCAGAAGGTGATGTTGAGCGACGAAATCTCGTTGTCTGCCGCGACCTGCACCCCGCCTTGGACGAGCGCCGCGGTCGCCTGCGTCTCGGCGCCGGGTTTCACGAGGAACCGTCGCCCGGTCGCGGGCGTGAACGGCACCGCGATCTGCAATTTGGGGTAATACCGCCCCCCGGCGCGCTCATAGGCGTGGGCCCAGCTGTGGTCGAACACGTATTCGCCCTGACTGTGCGACTTGGCATACATCGGCGCCGCGCCGATCATCCCCGCCTCGTCATGGGCGGTAAGATAAAGCGCCTGCCACCCGGTGCCGGGGCCGACGGACCCGGAGCGTTCCAGCGCGGCGAGGAAACGGTGGGTCGTGAACGGATCGTCGGGCCGCGCGCTGCCTTCGGGGCAGGCACAGGCATCCCATTCGGCGGGGTCGATCCCGTCGATGCTGTCATGGGTGCAGATTTCGATGGCGCGCTGGTCCATAGCTCAGATGTGAGGGTCCGGCCCCCTCGGGGTCAAGTCGCGAGGGGCGCGGGGTAGCCCTCGAATGTCACGTTGTCGGCGATTTCACGCGCTTGTGTCTCGGCCGCGGGCGAACGGATCGTCCAGCACAGGACGGGCACGCTCTTGGCTTTGAGCTCCGCGACGACCGGGGCGGTCAGATCGCGGGCGTCGTGGCTGATGAAACTCGCACCGACACGGTCGAAATCCGGGATACGGGCCAGAAGCGTGCGCGTGGTCGCGTTGAGGAGCGGCCAGTCCTCAGCACTATAGCCGCAGGTCGTAAGGCCCCGTGGCGTATCTGGCGCAAGCTCGGCCATGCGGGCAACGGAATGCGGGTTGAAGGACATGACCGCGACGGGCCCTGTGTAGCCTTCGAGCGCGTCGGCCACGGCGGCCTCGAGCGGGCCGATGTTGGCCCCCATCGCGCCGTCCTGATCCTTGATCTCGATAAGCAGCGGGACCTGACCGGCGACGATGTCGAGCACCTCGGCGAGGGTCGGAATGCCTTCGTCGCCACCGATCAGGGTGATCGCGCCCAAGTCCTGAGCGCTACGCTGCGCCACCGGGCCCTTGTCGCCCGTGAGCCGCGCGAGGTCGTAGTCGTGAAACACCATCGCGACACCATCACGACTGAGTTGCACGTCGCATTCGATGCCATAGCCCGCCGCCACCGCCGCGCGCACGGCGGCGCGGCTGTTCTCGGGGCGCCCGGACGCTTTGTCGTGATAGGCACGATGTGCGAGCGGTGCGCCCAGAAAGGCGGCGGGAAGCTGGGTCATTTGATCTGGAAGATGCCTTCGATTTCCACGGCGCAGCCGAAGGGCAGCGAGGCGGCCGATACGGCCGAGCGCGTGTGACGGCCTGCGTCACCCAGCGCTTCGACGAGGAAGTCGGAGGCGCCGTTCACGACCTTGGGCTGGTCGCCGAACTCGGGTGTCGAGTTCACGAAGCCGGTCAGTTTCACGACCTGTTTCAAGCGGTCGAGATCGCCACCGCAGGCAGCCTTGAGCTGCGCGAGCAGGCCAATGGCGCAGAGGCGCGCGGCGGCGGCGCCGTCTTCGGTCGCCAGATCATCACCCAGTTTGCCGGTGACGAGCGCGCCGTCTTTCATCGACACCTGACCCGACACATAGACCATGTCGCCGATCACGTGCCACGCGACGTAGTTTGCAGCGGGGGCTGCCGCGTCGGGCAGGGTCACGCCGAGCCCGGCGAGTTTGGTTTCGTAGTTGCTCATAAAGGCCTCCTTGATTTGGCGGCACGCTAGCCTGCTTCGTCGGAGGGGGAAAGCATCAGCTTTCGCGGAACGCTTTATTGAAATAGTCCGCCAAAGGTTTGACCAGATAGGCGATCGGACTGCGGTCCTGCGTGCGCAGATAGCTTTCCACCGGCATGCCCGGCACGAGCACGGTATCGGGCGGCAGCTTTTCGAGTTCGCCGTCTTCGAGCGCGATGCGCACGCGGTAGAAACTGCGCCCCGTGTTCTCTTCGGTCAGGGCATCCGCCGAGATCGTCATCACCCGCCCGATGAGTTCGGGCGTGTTGCGACGGTCGAGTGCGGCGAGGCGCAGCGTCACCTCCTGCCCGACGTGGATTTCGTCGACATGGATCGGGTCGACCTGCGCCGCGATGATGAGGTCCTGATCCTGCGGCACGATATAGAGCAGCGGCTGGGCCGAGCGGATCACCTCGCGTTCAGCAAAGACCTGCATCGCGTGGATCGCGCCGGAAAGCGGTGCGCGGATGTCGAGCCGGCCGAGTTGGGCGATCAGGGCCCGGCGGCGTTCGGCAAGCTCGAGTTCCTGATAACCCAGGTCGCGCAGGCTCTCGATCGCCTGTTCCCGCCGGGCCTGACCGAGTTTCAGAATCTCGATCTCGATCTCGGTGATGCGCCCTTCGTTCTGAGCGATGGCGGCGGTGAGTTCGCCGCTCTGCCCCTCAAGCGCGGCGCGGTCGCGCTCCAGCGCCAGCACGACCGACGACTGAACGAGGTTGCGGTCGAGCAGCGAGCGTTTGTTGGTCAGCTCCTCGGTGATCAGGCGCAACTGGGTCTGAAGCGCCGCCTGCTGTGCCGCGATCCCTTCGTTCTGGCTGGTGATCTGCGACATGCGTTTGCGCAACTGTTCGGTCTCGGAGGCGAGGCTTTCGCGGCGCTGGTCGAACAGGCGCTGCTGGCCATCCATGAACTCCTTTGCGTCGGGGTGGCGGCGCGCCTCTTCGACGAGCAGGGGGTCGAATGTGATCTCGTCGGCCCCGTCCCGTTCGGCCTCGAGCCGCCCACTGCGCGCGATCAGCTCGAAAAGCTGGTTCTGGACGATGGTGAGTTCGGATTGAAGCTGTTCGGGGTCGAGCCGGATCAGCACGTCACCGGCCGCGACCAGATCACCCTCGGCCACCTCGATGCTGTCGATCACGCCGCCGTCGGGGTGCTGCACGACCTGCCGGTTCTGTTCGCTTTCGATCCCGCCCGGCGCGATGATCGCGCCCGAAATGTCGGTGGTGACCGACCACGTGCCAAACCCGCCGAGCAGAACCATAAGCGCGATCAGCCCGACGACCATGTGGGTGCGTGCCGACCATGCGCCCGCGACGTCGTCGCCCCAGCCGGGCGCCGTGGACTTGGCCGGTTCGATCCGCGCGAGCTTGGTGGGTTTCGGATTGGTGAGATTGCGAGCCATCAGGCGACCCCTCCCCCTTTGCGTTGCGCGCTGCTGTCGGCGATCTGCGCGGCGTTCTGTACGGTGCGGCGCAACACCTCGTCACGCGGACCGAAGGCGCGGGGCATGCCGTCGTCGAGCACGAGGAGTTTCTCGCATTCCTGAATGGCGGAGGGCCGGTGCGCCATGATGAGAACCGCACCGCCCTCACCCTTGATCGCGCGCACCGCCTGATTGAGCGCTTCGCTGCCCTCGTTGTCGAGGTTGGCGTTTGGCTCGTCCAGAACGAGCACGACCGGATCGCCGTAAAGCGCACGGGCCAGACCGATGCGCTGCAACTGGCCGCCGGACAACAACCCGCCCGCGCCTTTGACTGGCGTGTCGTAACCATCCGGCAGACGCAGGATGAGGTTGTGGGCCGCAGCTTTTTTCGCGGCCTCGACGACCTTGGCGTCATCCGGCGTCAGCGAAAGCCCCGCAATATTCTCGGCAATCGTGCCATCGAACAGGCGCACCCGCTGGGGCAGATAGCCGATGTGTTTGCCGAGCGTGGCCGCATCGAACTGATCGAGCGCGACGCCGTCCAGTCGGAGGCGACCGCCCGCAGCGTTCCAGACACCGGTAATGGTCCGCGCCAACGTGGATTTCCCGGCGCCCGACGGCCCGATGATGCCCAGCGCCTCGCCCGGTTGGACGTCGAAATTGACCATCCGCAGCGAGGCCTGCGTCGTGCCCGGCGGCACCACGGTCAGGTTTTCGGCGGTCAGGACGGCACGCGGGCGTGGCAGGGCGGTGCGGGGTCCGGGCTCGGCGACTTCGGATAGAAGTGCGCTCAGCGTCCGCCAGGCGCGGCGTCCGGCTTGCACGATCTGCCATTGGCCGATCATCAGGTCGACGGGCGCGAGCGCGCGGCCCAGAAGGATCGAGGACGCGATCATGACGCCGGGGGTCACCTGGCCTTCGAGCACCAGATAGGCGCCGAGGCCCAGCATCGCGGATTGGAGCAGAAGGCGCAGGGTCTTGGACAGCGACGTGTAGCCACCAGAGCGGTCCGCCGAGAGAATCGCATCGGCCAGCGCCGCATGACGTTGCCGATACCAGCGCGCAAAGGCCGCGTCGGACATGCCCAGCGCGCGCACCATCTCAGCCTCGCCCCGAAGTTGTTCGGCCAGCGCGTCGGACTGCATGGTCGCCGCATTCGCCTGCCGCGCGGGCGCCGATGTCGTGATCTGGTTCAGGATCGCGATGGCGATC
Source organism: Pseudomonadota bacterium (assembly GCA_036154315.1). GTDB lineage: Bacteria > Pseudomonadota > Alphaproteobacteria > Rhodobacterales > Rhodobacteraceae > Maritimibacter. Next base: position 131,161 of record JAYZLL010000059.1, on the reverse strand, counting down.
AGAACCGCACCACCGACGAGGGCGAGCGTACCGAGATAGGGATGAAAAAGCAGAATGCCCGCCAGAAAGATCGGCGTGAACGGCAGGTCGAAGAACGCGCCGAACACCGGCGAGGACAAAAGCCTGCGCACCGCCTCAAGCTCTTTCAACCCATTGTCGGTGTTGCCGGTTTTCCGGTTGGCGCGGGAATCGTATTCCAGAACGGCGGTGAACACGCGGTGGTCAAGCTTGGCCTGAAACTTGGCCCCGATGCGCGCGAGAACCCGGCCCCGGACGAAATCGAGGATGCCCATCATCGCGAAGAGGAACGCCATGAGGATCGTCAGCGCGATCAGCGTTTCCTCGGACCGGCTGCCCAAGACCCGGTCATAGACCTGAAGCATATAGAGCGGCCCGGTGAGCATCAGGACGTTCATGAAGACCGAGAACACGCCCACGGCCCAGAACAGCCCCCGGTTTTCGCGCAGGATAGCCCGAAGTTCAGTGCGACCAGAATTCGTTGTATCGAGGCTCATCTGCCCTCATCACCTTACCACTCGACGATAGCCGAGTGCTCCCCAACAATTGGTTAACGTGACAGTCCAATGTCGTCATTGGAAAAAGGGCCGGGTTTCCTCAATTAATCCCGAGTATGTTCTGGATAACACCGATCAGGCTGTCCTCACGCGGGCGGTTGTTCGAGTTGCCGCCACCGTTGAAGATGTTGCCGGGGTTGATCGGCTGGGGCGGCACGTCCTGCACCACAACGGGTGCCATTTCGGGCCGGATCATCGGCAGGGGGCGCGGGGGGAGGTCGGTGTGGACGCGTTCCATCACCTCTTTCCAGATCTCGGCCGGAAGCCCGCCGCCGGTCACGCCCTTGAGCGGCGTGTTGTCGTCATAGCCCATCCAGACCCCCGCGACGTAGTCGGCGGTGAAGCCCACGAACCATGCGTCGCGCGACGAGTTGGTGGTGCCGGTCTTGCCCGCCGCCTCGCGGTCCGACAGCTTGGCGCGCTGACCGGAACCGGCCTCGATCACCTGATTCATCATGTAGACGAGCTGCTCGTTGGCTGCCGTCTGGATCACCCGTTTGCCAATGCCGCCCGCCTGTTCCATCAGCGGCTGGCTGTCGCCCAGAAGGGACAATTCGGTCAGGCCATAGGGCACCACGGCGGACCCGCCGTTGAGGATGCCCGCGAAGGCCCCGGTCATCTGCAAAAGCGTCGTCTCGGACACGCCGAGCGCCAGAGCGGGCCCGGCGGCGAGGTCGCTTTCGATGCCGAAGTAGCTGGCGACGGTACGCACGTTCTCGCGCCCCACCTCTTCGGACAGCTTGATCGCCGGGATGTTGAGCGAGTTCTGGAGCGCCGTGGTCAGCGTGACGGGGCCGTAGAATTTGCGCGTATAGTTCTGCGGCGACCACGGGCCGGAGCCGGGAACGTTGATCGTGATCGGCTCGTCCACGATGACGTCGGAATAGGACCAGCCGAGGTCGAGCGCGGCGGCATAGATGAACGGCTTGAAGGCCGAGCCGGTCTGGCGCATCGCCTGCGTGGCGCGGTTGAAGGCGCCCGACACCTTGGTCTTGCGCCCGCCCACCATCGCGCGCACGGCGCCGTCGGCGCTCATCACAATGATCGCGGCCTGCGCCTCGGAGCCTTCAGACACTTTGGTCTCGAAGATATGGGCCAGCGCCTCTTCGGCGGCGGTCTGGATGCGCTGGTCGAAGGTCGTCTTGATGATGACGTCCTCGGTCGTGTCGCGGGTGAGGAAGCTCGGCCCCTCGCCCATCACCCAGTCGGCGAAATAGCCACCGGCGCGGCGTTCGGCGGCCTCGGACAGCTGCGCCGGGTTGTTGCGGGCGTATTCGGCATCAGCGTCGGTCAGATACCCCTGCTGCTGCATCAATGAAATGACGGTGAGCGCCCGTGCCCAGCTGCGATCCATGTTGCTCGTCGGCGAATACACCGACGGCGCAGTCAGGAGACCGGCGAGCGTCGCGCTTTCCGACGGCCCGAGCTCGGAGGCCGAAACACCGTAATAGCGGCCCGCCGCGGCCTCGGCCCCGTAGGAACCGCCGCCGAAGTAGGCGCGGTTGAGGTAGATCGTCAGGATGTCGTCTTTGGAGAATTTCAGCTCCAGCGCCATCGCATAGATCGCTTCTTTGGCTTTGCGGCCCAGCGACGAGCGGCGGCAGTCGGCCTCATACTCGGCCTCGCTCATGCCCGTAGTCGGGTCGTAGGGCGTGCCGAGGCACAAAAGTTTAGCGGTCTGCTGCGTGATGGTCGAGCCGCCGTGACCGTCGAGCGGCCCGCGCCCCTCGGACATGTTGATGCGCACCGCGCTGGCGATCCCGCGCGGGCTGACACCGAAGTGGCGGTAGAAGCGGCGGTCTTCGGTGGCGACGACGGCGTTCTTGAGGTGCGGGCTGACCGTATCGGCGGTGACGAGCCCGCCGAACTGGTTGCCGCGCCATGCATAGGTGCTGCCATACCGGTCGAGCATGGTGACCGAGCCCTTTGCGCGCCCGTCGACCAGCGCGTTCAGCGTGGGAATGGTCGTCGAGGTGTACCAGACGGCCGCACCCAGCCCGAGAACCGCGATCACGGCGGTCACGAATCCGAGACGGAAGACGATTCTGAAGGACCAGCGGATCAAACCCAGCGGCAGAGCGAGGATCAGGGGCAGGTTACGACGCGGTTTGCGCTTGGGGGCCTTGCGCGGTTTGCGCGGCGGTCCACCCGACGGCCCCTTGGTCGGTTTTTTCTTTGTTTTCTGCGGCTTTGCATAGCGCTTGTCCGCAACAAGCGTCGGGCGCCGGTTTCCGTTCTGTGCCATGTGTCCGCTGTCTCAGCTGCTCTTTTTTCACAGAGTAACGACTCGCAGGACCATTTGCGAGACCCGCAGCGAGACTCCGCTGAAATGCCGCTTTTCTGTGCGCCCAATTCTTACACACAGAACGCGCATATTGATTAAAATTTACGCATATGCCCACAATGCGGGCAGTCGCGCCCTGCGGATTCCTTGTTGCCGAGGGCGCTGATGCGCTTGCTAAGGGCGTGATTTCGCGCGGGGGGACACACCCGCATACATAAAAGGGGAATGACGTGAAACTGATCATTGCAGCGATCAAGCCGTTCAAGCTGGAGGAGGTCCGCGAGGCGCTGACCACCATCGGCGTGCGCGGCATGATGGTGACGGAAATCAAGGGTTTCGGTTCCCAGTCTGGCCACACGGAAATCTATCGCGGTGCTGAATACGCCGTGAACTTCGTGCCGAAGGTCAAACTGGAAATCGTTGTCGAGGACGGGCTTGCCGAGCAGGTCGTCGAAACCATCGCCAAGACGGCCCAGACGGGCAAGATCGGCGACGGCAAGATCTTCACCATGGACGTTTCGGGCGCTCTGCGCGTGCGGACCGGCGAAACCGACGGGGACGCGCTTTAAGCGCGGGAACAAGGGGAACTAACGACATGCAACTCAAGAAACTTCTTCCGCTTGGCGTCGCGGCAGCTACCCTGCTGCCGATGGTCGCCTTCGGTCAGGACGAAGGTCCCGCCGCGGGCACCGACGCGTCGTCCGACTCGATCTTCATCTTCAACTCGCTTCTCTTCCTCATCGGCGGTTTCCTCGTCATGTGGATGGCCGCGGGCTTCTCGATGCTCGAAGCCGGTCTCGTTCGCTCCAAGAACGTGACCATGCAGCTGACCAAGAACATCGCGCTCTTCTCGATCGCGGCGATCATGTACTACCTCATCGGCTACAACCTCATGTATCCACTGGGCAACTGGTCCATCGGCACCGATGAGACCGGCGGCTACCTCGGCGCCTTCGGCGTTGCGGTTCTGGAAGCTGTCGGCGTTGGCCGTGACGCAGCCGACGACTATGGCTACGCCTCGACCGGTTCGGACTTCTTCTTCCAGCTGATGTTCTGTGCCACGACCGCTTCGATCGTGTCCGGTACGCTCGCCGAGCGCATCAAACTGTGGCCGTTCCTGATCTTCACGATCGTCCTGACCGGCTTCATCTACCCGATCCAGGCCTCCTGGAAATGGGGCGGCGGCTTCCTCGACAGCCAGTTCGGCTTCCTCGACTTCGCCGGTTCGACCGTCGTGCACTCGGTCGGTGGCTGGGCAGCTCTCGCCGGGGCTCTGATCCTCGGCCCGCGTCTCGGCAAATATGTCGACGGCAAAGTGACGGCCTTCCCGGGTTCGAACCTCACCCTCGCCACGCTGGGTACGTTCATCCTGTGGCTCGGTTGGTTCGGCTTCAACGGCGGCTCGCAGCTTGCCATGGGCACCGTGGGTGACGTGGCCGACGTGTCGCGCATCTTCTCGAACACCAACACGGCTGCTGCCGGTGGCGCCATCGCCGCCCTGATCCTGACCCAGATCGTCTACAAGAAAGTCGACCTGACGATGGTTCTGAACGGCGCGCTCGCCGGTCTCGTGTCGATCACCGCTGAACCGCTCACCCCGTCGCTGGGTGCCGCGACCATCATCGGTGCCATCGGTGGCGTGATCGTGGTCTTCGCCGTGCCGATGCTCGACAAGCTGAAAATCGACGACGTGGTCGGCGCCATCCCGGTGCACCTCTTCGCCGGTATCTGGGGCACCATCGCGGTGATCTTCACCAACCCGGACGCGACCTTCGGCGGTCAGATCATCTCGATCATCATCGTCGGTATCTTCGCCTTCGTCGTCTCCGCGATCATCTGGTTCATCCTCAAGGCCATCATGGGTCTGCGCGTCAGCGAAGAGGACGAGATCATGGGCCTCGACAAAGCCGAGCTGGGCATGGAAGCCTATCCGGAGTTCACCAGCTAATCCTTGCTGGACAGTGAAGTGGGAAAGGCCCGGACAATCGTCCGGGCCTTTTCATTTGCAGGGGTGAAAAGAAAAGGCCGGGGAAGACCCCGGCCTTTGTGCTGCATCCCATCGGGGCACAGCGCGGAAGGGGGCAGGACATCGCCCTCCCGTTTCTCGGTCAGGCGTCGACGCCCACCACCAGCTGCGCCGTATAGGCGTCGGTCTGCTCGCGGATCGCCGCATAGCCCCCGTCGCCCACGCTGCGCGCGATCCGGTCGTTCCGGTTCATCACGGCGCGATCCGCGCCACGGGTGCTGTAGGGCGCGACGGACTGATAGAAATACTGCGACAGCGCGTCGGGAAAGAAGATCTGACTGGTCAGCACCGTGCGCTGATCCAGAAACACCTTGTAGTGGGTGTGCGTCGTGCGCCCGGCATACCAGCCGGGATAGATCGTGCGGAACGTCACCACGCCGCGCGCATCGCTCGCCTGCGTGCCGCGAAGGAACGTTTCGCCCTCGGTATCGCCGCCCGCGTTCTGGCTGTAGCCGGAGTAATTCCCCTCGGCATCGCAATGCCAGATGTCCACCCGCGCATTCGCAATCGGCGCGCAGGCCGCATCCACCACCTGAATGGACATGTCGAGCGGCACGCCCGCCCTGCCCTCGGTGATGTCGGAACGCACGAGGCCGGGGTCGAAGTAGTAGGGCCCCTCGGTCGTCTCGGGCATCACCATGCAGACGTTGGGCGAGATGAGCCCGGCCGAGCTCGCCTGAGCCCGCGCGGCACGGGGGAAGACGCCAACGCCGGTCAGCACGATGGGAGACGCGGCAAAGGCGGCCAGAAGCTGCCTGCGGATCGGTGAGGTGTCGGTCATGGCTTTGCCTTTCGATTGCCTGTCCGACCCTAACGTGGGGGCGGCAGCACTCCGTCGGCAGAGGCGATTACAGATTTGTAATCTTCACAGCCCGACCAGCATCCTCAGCCCCTGCGTCACATCCGTGCGCACCGCGAGGCGCAGTCCCGGTTCGTCCCCGGCCGCCAATGCGGCAAGGATCGTGCGGTGATGCTTTTGCAGGTCCGAGCGGTCGCGGGTCTGGTAAAGCGCACGCATCGTCGGCCCGAGTTGCAGCCAGACGGTTTCGACCATCGCCAGCATCGCGGGTGCCTGCGCGCGCAGATAAAGCGTGCGGTGAAATTCGAGGTTCGAGCGGATGTATCCGGTCACGTCATGCTTCGCCACGACCTCGGCCACCCGCCCGTTGATCGTGCGCAGACGCTCGATCAGCGCGTAGTGGGCGCGTGGCAGGGCGCGGGCGGCAAGCTCAGGCTCCAAGAGGGCGCGCAGGGCCGCAAGTTCTTCGATCCGTTCGGGCGACAGGTCGGGCGTGGTCACACGGCCCGAGGACGACAGCGTCAGCGCCCCCTCGGCGGCCAGACGGCGCACCGCCTCGCGCGCGGGGGTCATGGAGACGTCGAACTCGCGCCCGATACCGCGCAGGGTCAGCGCCACGCCCGGCTCCATCTCGCCCGCCATGATCCGACCTCGCAGCGTGCGGTAGACCCGTTCATGGGCAGCAATGCCCGGATCGGGCGGCTGGATCGGAGTGGGGGCTGGCTGGTCCATGCTTACTCGTGATCACAAAACCGGCGCAGGTCAATCGCGGAAACGATAGCGGTGCAGCGCCCCACCCTCGGTCCTGAGCCAGCGCCGCTGCGCCTTGTGGTCCGGGAACAGTGCCGCGCATTGCCGCCAGAACGCGTCGGAGTGGTCCATATGGACCATGTGCGACACCTCGTGGGCGGCCACGTAATCGAGCACGGCGGGCGGCGCCATGACGAGCCGCCACGAATACATCAGGTTGCCCTCATGGGTGCAGGAACCCCAGCGCGAGCGCGTGTCGCGCAGCGTGACCTTGCCGATCTCGCGCCCGATGGTGGCGGCATGGCGCTCGGACGCCTCGACCAGTCGTTCGCGCGCCGCGACCTTGAGGAACGCACCCAGCCGCGCAGGCGTCGCCTCGACACCGCTCAGGGGCACCTCGATCCGGTCGCCCACCTGCGCCACGCCCCGGCGCTGGACCGCGACGACCTCACACATCCGGCCCTCGAACGGGATCGTGTCGCCCGGCATCGGCCTGAGCTCCCCCGGCATGTCAGCGAGATGCCCGCGAATCCAGTCGGCTTTCTCGCGCACAAAGGCCTCGGCCTCGCGCGCAGGCACATGGCTGGGCAGGGTCAGCGTCACCTGTCCGTCCAATCGCGAAATCCGCAGCGAAAGACGACGCGCACGGGCCGAGCGTTTCAGCCGCACGCTGATCTCGGGCGATCCATCGACACGAATCACACCCGGCGCCTTGTCGTCGGTCCGCCCGAACAATGCCTGCCTCAGCCCCATTTCCGGCCCCCGCTCGCCCATTATGCCAGTGCGGTTTTGAAAGGCTTTGACACCCTCTTGCACATATGGCAGTTGCACCCAGATTCTCGCATGACGACACGATGACGGAAAGGGTTATCCATGCCCAAAGAAGAATGGGGCACCAAGCGCGTTTGCCCGACGACCGGCAAACGGTTCTATGACCTGAACGCCAACCCGATCGTTTCGCCCTACACCGGCGAAGTGGTCGAGATCGACACCGGCAAGACCCGGACGATGGTGGCGGACAAGGCCGACAAGAACTCGCGCAAGGACGATACGCAGGACGACGATCTCATCGATAACGATGATGACGTGATCGACGACGATGACGACAGCGATGTGGATCTCGGCGACGACGTTCTCGAAGACGACGAAGACGACGACGTGTCGCTCGACGACATCGCGGACGTGGCGTCCGACGACGACGAGTGATCGTCTGACATGACGGATTTTGGCCGGGCCGACGCGCCCGGCCTTTTTCGTTTCGGAGTGGTGGAAAGCGAGCCGGCAGGCCCGCGCAATCAAATCGCCCGAGGCCTGATTTTTTCGCTTGAAACCGATCGGAGCCTCGCCTAAACACCGCGAACGAACGGCACAGCCGTCATCGGGGCCTTAGCTCAGTTGGGAGAGCGCTTGCATGGCATGCAAGAGGTCAGGGGTTCGACTCCCCTAGGCTCCACCAAATCCTTCCAGTTCAACATGTTAGCTGAACATTAGAGTGGTGTGACACTCGATGTGGCCACATGCCCACCTCACCACGTCCAGACACGCTGGCACGAGGAACTGGATCGGGAGTTCTGGCGTATGATGGGGCGCGATGACACCGAATAGGAACTGGACGGGTTCTTCGTCGTCACGGGATTAGCCCCTAAAGGCTACTTCCCACACGCTCTCCGGGTACTGGACGAGATAACTAAGACCCGGCTGGCTACCAATTGGGAGTGTATGCCGTGACTGCGCCCGACCCAAAGCCTTGGGCCGAGCACAACACGTGATCCATTCCGCGTCCATTTCCAAGTAGACCTCGTCGCTGGACGCCTGTCACAACGGTCGATGAACGGCAGGCCGCACGCCCGCTTGCCCCGCTCGCTTCACTCGTCGCGCCATCCCTGATCGAACCAGCCAGACACGTCGCCCGGCCATGCGAGCGGCTCACCGTCCGTGCTGCGCAGCACGCCGCTGTCGTAGAGAAACTTGGCCATGTCTTCGAGCCGCGCAGGGTCGATCAATCCGACCGTGGTGGTGCCGTCGGTCAGGTAGCCGCCCTCGTCGATCACACGCATCGAGCCACGCACGAGATCCCCGTTCGGAAAGTCACCGTTCGCGATCAGGATTTCGGCGGCCTCGGCGGGGTTCGCGGCGGCCCATTCATAGCCCCTGCGCGTCGCTTCCATGAAGGCGTCGACGGTCGCCGGATCATCCTCAAGCATGGCGGTCTGGGTGCCGATGTAGCCGCCTTGGGGTTCCGGCACGCCGTAGTCGTTGTAGAGGAAGTGCGACTGGTCGCGGCCCAGAAGTTCGCTGTTCACGCCCTCCCACGTCGCGACTTCGAGGGTGAAATCGACCGCACCGGACGCCAGTGCTTCATAAGCACCGGTGCCGAGCGTCACGGTGTCATAGTCGGGGGTGCCGCCGTCGTTTTCGATCATGGTCGAGATCAGCGCATCCTCCCACGCGCTGCCGAAGCCCGCGTAGGTCTTGCCCTTGAGGTCCTTGGGGCTCGAAATGTCCGGGTGGTCGGAGTTGTAGACCAGTCGGCCCGCTTCGCGCTGCATCGTGACCCAGAGCGCGGTGATCGGGGCGCCGCCTGCCTTGGCGCTCATGAAGCCGAGCGCGGTCATATAGGCGAAATCCACGGCGCCTGCCGCCAGTAGCGCGGTCGAGGCGCTGTCGGAATAGGGGAGGATTTCGACGGTCAGCCCGGCTTCGTCGAAATACCCGTTCTCCTGTGCGACGACCAAACCGATGTGGTTGGTGTTGAGAGTCCAGTCGAGCGCGATGCTCACGTCTTCGGCCCAAGCGGCGGAGGCCGCGAGGCAGGCGGCCAGGGTGAATGCGGTGGGTTTCATGGGGTCTCCTCCAGTAGCATGGTTCTGAGCGTCGAGCGGATCTCGGCCAGCGCGGCCTCGGACCGCGCCGCGCGCGGGGTGGTGATCGGAATGTCGGCGGTGATGCGACCGGGACCGCCCGCCATCACGAGGATGCGGTCGGCCAGTTGTGTGGCTTCATAAAGGTCGTGCGTGACCATCAGCACGGTGCGCGGTTCCGCGTCGAGCCGGGCGATAAGCCAGTCCTGCATCTTAAGCCGCGTGACGGCGTCGAGCGCCGAGAACGGCTCGTCGAGCAGCAGCACCCGCGTGTCCTGCACGATGGTGCGCAGAAAGGCCGCGCGCTGGCGCATGCCGCCGGACAACTGGTCGGGAAAGCTGTCTTCGTGCCCGTGCAGACCGAAGGTGTCGAACAGGGCGCGCACGCGGTCGCGCGCCTCACGTGGGCGGCTGCCGCGGATCTCAAGTCCGAGGCTCGCGTTCTCGGTGATGGTGAGCCACGGAAACAGCGTGTCCTGCTGCGGCTGATAGGCGATGTCGCGGTGCGGCGGCGCGATGTCGTCCCCATTCAGCCGCGCGGTGCCGGTTGCGGTCAGTTCAGGCGCGAGCACACCCGAGAGCCATTTGACGACCGAACTTTTCCCGCATCCCGAGGGGCCGATCAGGCAGGTGAGCGAAGTGTCCGGCAGGGCAAGTGAGAGGTCTTGGACCAGAGCTTTCCCGCCTGCGTGGATTGTCAGGCCCTGAACCTCAAGCATGGGTCGCCCTCCGGTATCTGCGCCCCGTTGCGCGTTCGACGACCAAGATCGCGGCCAAAAGCGCGAGCGTGAGCGTGGCCGAGACGACCACGGCGGCGAGGACGAGGTCGGCGCGGAAGTTGTTCTTGGCGGTCAGGATGTAGATCCCCAGCCCCTGCCGCGCGCCCGCGTATTCGGCAAAGATCGTCGCGACGATGGCGTAGGTGGCCGAGATGCGCAGACCGGAAAAGAACGGCCCGCGGGCCGAGGGGAGCGTGGCGCGGCGAAACACCTCCGACCGGCGCGCGCCCATCGAGACGAGCTGATCTCGAAACGCACGCGGCTGGCTCGCGTAGCCCGCCATGAGGCTCACGACCATCGGGAAGAAGGTGACGAGGATGACGAGCAGCACCTTGGGCAAGAGGCCGAAGCCGAACCACAGCACCATGAGCGGCGCGAGGGCGACGATGGGGACCGTCTGGCTTGCCACCAGCAAAGGCATCATGCCGCGCCGAAGCCAGAGTGTGAAATGGAGCACGACCGAGACGGCAAAGGCGAACAGCACGGACAGGCTGAAGCCCACGGCCGCCACGCCGATGGTCGCGGTCGCGTGGCGGGCAATGGCGGATCGTTCGACCCAGAGGCCGTTGGCCACGTCGCTGGGCGCGGGCAGGATCAGGGGCGATGCGCCCGAGACGGCCACATAGCCCTCCCACCCCGCAAGGAAGAGGGCGGCCAGCACTACGGCTGGATAGATATATCGCAGATACAACATGAAACACCGGACGCGGGCGAGAACCGCCCGCGCGGCCCCCTCAGCCGAGGCTGGGGCTGTTGGCCGATGTGGTCATATCGATGGTCACATGCCCCTCGCCGGGGCCGAACCGGATGAACGCCTGCCGGAGCGTTTCGAACACCGGCCCCGCGTCGCCGCGGAGCCGCGTGCAGAAGTTCTTGGCTTTGTGGAACGTGCCGCTTTCCTTCAGGAATTCAATGCAGCCCCAGATTTCGTCCATATGGTCGCCTTCGCCCATGACGTAGAGCGAAAACTGCAGGTCGATCTCGACACCCAGTGTCGGGGCCTTGGTCACGGCGTCGGCGGCGAGCGCCTGCCGGGCGGCAAGCGGCTCTTCGTCCGAGCGGTCGAGTTCCCGATAATGGCAGCTCGGATCGTCCGGCTCGCCGGGGCAGCCCCGCGACAGGGTGGCATGCATCGTCACATGATCGGGCCGCTTGGCCACAGCCGCGAACAGATCGCGGATCGCGTCGAGCAGCGGCCCTGGCGCGCCGACCATGAGCGTCGACATATCGTCGGTCTCGATCCTCAGGTCGTCTTTGTAGGGGGTGAGGGCGTCGAGCCCGGAGGTGATGACCGCCACGAAATCGGACGTCATCGGATAAAGCGACACTTGCGCGCCTACGTACATGATAGCACCTCGCTCCGCTGGTATTATCCAGATCAGCTGTGAAAGGGTTCGCGCCGGATTGCGCATCTCAGCCCCGAGAAGGAGCACCCCTGGTTATGTGCGGGCACCGTCTCGCATCGGGCGCAGCTTGTCAATCGGTCGGTTGAAAGGTGTTCCCTTCGATGCGGCGCGTCGGGTCTTGCTCGGCGGGTGGCCTGAGCAATCCAATTCCTTGCAGATCATGCACGCGATTCAGGGTTGAGCCCCTGCTCCTCCAAATCAGCCGCGTAACGCGCCGGTCTGTGGATCTCCAGTTTTTGTATATTTTTGCCGATTCTAAGAATACATTTAGGCCAGTTGATTCATTCTGGGAGGACACACATGGATTACGACGTGATCGTCATCGGCGGCGGTGGTGCGGGCATGTCCGCTGCAGTGGAAGCGGCCAATCAGGGGGCCCGCGTGTTGATCGTCGAGGCGGGCGATAGTCTTGGCGGATCGACTGCGCTGTCTGGCGGCGTCTATTACGCGGCCGGGACCGAGGCACAGCGCGCGCAGGGCATCGAGGACAGTGCCGACGACATGTTCCGCTATTACATGACCCTCAACCAGTATCGCGTCGAACCGTCGCTCGTGCGTCGGCTCTGCGACGAGGCAGCCGCAGGGTTGGAATGGCTCGAAGGCATGGGGGCCGAGTTCCCCGCCGCGAACCTCTATCAATCCGGCGTCGACGGCATCAAACGCGGGCATCGATGCGAACAGCAGGGCGCGGGCATCGCGCAGGCGCTCGAAGCCGCGATCAGCCAGAAAGGTCTGGACGTGGCCTTGCAAACACGGGTCCGCGACCTGTTGCGCGACGACACCGGGCGCGTCACCGGTATTCGCGTCGATGGCGCGGATGTCACGGCGCACAGCGTCGTGCTCGCGACCGGCGGGTTCGGCGCGAACCCCGAAATGCTCGCACATCTTTATCCCGAGGCCGCCTCGGCATCAGATTGGGCCTGGTACATCGGGGTCGACACCTGCCGGGGCGACGGGATCGAAATGGCGACGGCAGCGGGGGGCGAGGTCGTGGGCCATGACCGTGGCCTGCTTCTCATCACCCCCGGATTTGCGCGGGACACGGAACCCTACATGCCCGGTTGGCTGGTCTACGTGAACCGGGACGGTCGCCGGTTCATCGACGAGACGACCGAGTATTCGGTGGTATCCGGCGTCGTCAAAGCCCAACCGGCGAGCGAATGTTTCGCGGTGTTCGACGAGGCGGCGCGACTGGCCTCGAAACCGCCCGCGCATACGGTGAAGAACCCGTGGTCCAATCCGCAGTGGAGCGGTGAGCGGCTTGCGCAACTGGCGAAGGACGGGCGGATTTTCTCCGCCGACACGCTGGCCGAGCTTGGCGAAAAGGCGGGGATCCGGCCCGGCGCGCTCGCGACGACGATCGAGTCCTACAACGCTTCTGCAAGCCGCGGCGAGGACGACATGTTCTTTAAGGGCACCGATCACCTGCGCCAACTGACCACCCCGCCCTATTACGCCGCGCGGCTGCGCTCGGCGATCGTCTGCCTCACCGCGACGGGGATTCGGATCGACGTCGACGGACAGGTGCTCGACCGGGCCGATCAGGTGATCGAAGGGCTTTATGCGGCCGGCGAAACCACCGGCGGCGTGATGGGCGAGCGCTATATCGGCGGTGGCAATTCGATCACCAACGCGATCGTCTTTGGCCGCATCGCAGGCGCCAGCGCCGCGCGAACGGCGCAGGTTGCCAACACGGCCATTAAAGCCGCCTAAGAGGCCTCAGAATAAGAAAAACCCTTCCGGGCAGATGCTCGGAAGGGTTCATCGAACAATGTGGAAGGCGCCCTGAGGCACCCTCCGCGCGGCGCCAGCTTACTCCGGCGCCACCACGAAAGCGCCGTCCTGCACCATGAGCACGTTCATCCCGTAGTAGGGAATGCGCTCTTCGTCGTAGCTGAAGTTCAGCCCGCCGACGACGACCTCGACGTCACGCACGTTTCCGACGGCTTCGTTGAAGCTTTCACGCGTCGGATTCGGCCCGGCGTCCTTGATCGCCTGCGCGAGAACGCGCATCGCGGAATACCCGATGGCGGCCCAGTTGTCGGCCTCTTTGCCGTAGGTTTCGCGGTAATGCGCGTCGAAGGCTTCGCCCAGTTCGCTCGAACCGCCCGGCGCCCAGTCGCCCATCATGTAGGTGCCTTCGACCGCCGCGCCGCCCTTTTCGATATAGGCGGGCGAGGCAAAGGCCGTGTGGCCCATGATCGCGACCGACGGATCGAGACCCGCCTGTTTGAGCTGCAGAATGACGTTCGCACCCTGCGCGCCGGGGGCCGAGATGTAGATGCAGTCCTGATCTCCGCCTGCCAGCTTGGTGGCGAGCGACGAGAAGTCGCTGTCGTTAACCGAGATGCCCTCGCTGCTGGTCAGTTCGATACCGCGTTCGGTGACGTATTTCTCGAAATCGCGGGTCAGCGCGACATAGGCTTCGATCTCTTTGATCCCGATGGTCACGCATTTGGTGACGTTGAGGGTGTCGATCGCATAGTCGGCAATCGACGGCGTGGTCACGTAGTAAGGCTGCGTGAAGATCGACCCCCACTTGCCCGCTTCCAGCACCTCCATGCTGTTGCCGGTCGCGAAGAGATGCGTCTCACGCTCCTCGGCGATCTGGGCGGCACCACCAGCGACCGCGCTGCTCGTCGGCCCCATGATGGTCAACACGTCGGGGTCGGCGGTGTAGCGCGTCATCAGCGACATGGTCTGGGTCCGGTCCGTCGCATCATCGACGGTTTCATAGACGAGCTTGTTGCCCTCGCCAAAGAAGCCGGATTCATTGAGTTCGTCGGCTGCCAGACGGGCCCCTTCGGAAAGTGGTGCCCCGATAAAGGCCGCGCCGCCGGTCTGCGATTGCAGAATGACGACCTTGTAGTCCTCGGCCTGCGCCGTGGCGGTCGAGGCTGCGATGGCGGCCACCGCCTTGAAAACGAATTTGTTCATGCTGTCCTCCCTTTGCATGTCGGGCACTGGCTAACCGTTCCATCTCGCACCCGAGCGATTGTTCTCGCTGATGTACTATTAACCGATTTTACGTATACTCAATAGGTTTTATTGTATTTTTTATTCTTCAGGAAAGCGGAGACTATACAAATCTGCCGGGCCGCCAGATGGCGCCCGATCCGCGAAAACTTGAATAAAGTGGCGTTAACTGAAACGCTCTGGCTTACGTGTACATAGCTTTCCTTATGGCCGCGTCATTTGTCCTCGCGGGGCCCATCTTCGGGCAAAATCCGTCGCGATCGGGTATTGGAAGAAGTTTTGGCGAGACTGTCGCCCTGACCCACCTGACAGGCGCGATCCCCTGGCCGGGGATCACGCCGCCGAAACCAAAGCCTTGAAAACAAGGTTCGTCAGCCGGATTAACGGCAAATCGGCGCGCTTGGATCATGGCGTTGACACCTCCTCCCGTTAGTGCAACAGATGTTGTGTAACGACTGTTTTGTATACAAGTCAAGGGTTATTGATATGCCGATTGCGGTTGATCACCAGTCTCGCAAGATGTTCGTGGCCGAAACGACGGCCCGGCAGATTGCCGAGGTCGGGCTCGAGGCGACGAGCCTGCGCACGGTCGCCCGGGCGGCGGGGTTCAGTACCTCGATCATCACCCACTACTTCGACAGCAAAGCCGCTTTGCTGTCGTTCACCTATGAAAGCGTCGCCGCGAAACGCGGTGCGCGGCTGGACAGAATCATGGCTAAGTCGACCGATCCGCTGGCGGATGCGACCGTGGCGCTGCTGCCCATCGGCCCGGACGGGCGCGAGGATTGGCTGGTCTATTGCGCCTATCTCGCCTCCGGGATCGCCCGCAGCGAAATGGCCGGGGTTCAGGCGAAGTGGATTCAGCGCACCGAGCAGCTGTTCGAAGAGATGATTACCGAGGAATTCGGTCCGACCCGTGACGGCGTGTCCGCGCGCGATACGGCGCTGCGACTGGTGAGTATGGTGACGGGGTTGAGCGTGATGAACGTCGTCGACCCGGACCGGCATAGCGAGGCAGACCTACGCCGGATCGCCCGACGCGAAGTCGAAATTCTGCGAGGGGCGCACGCGGTGGCCTGACGGGACGACGCATGTCTGGAATTTTTGTATACTTATAAGCAACTTGGATACATTTGATCTCACAATCCGGGAAGGAGACCCGGAGAGGAACGGCAACGGGAGGACGCCATGACCAATTCGACAACGCCCATCACGAGCGGAGCCTGCCATGGATGATCATGCAAAGGCCCTGAGCGAAATCAGCCTTCTCGACCCCATGACGCAGAGTGATCCCTTCGCCGCATACGAAGCGATCCAAGCCGCGCCCGGCATCTACCAGATGCCCGAGACCGGGTTCTACATCGTGACCCGCTATGCCGATCTGCGCGCGGTCCTGACCGATCCCAAGACCTATTCCAACGAGGTGGACCGCGCGTCGCTTCAGGGGCCGGAAAACGCGGCCTTCCTGCACGACTACCTCAAAGAGCGCGGCTGGCCGCATATCTCGACCCTGCAACGCACCGATGCTCCGGCCCATACCCGCTACCGGCGGCTGCTCGACCGGGTCTTTACCGTAAAGACCGTGCGCAACCTCACGCCGCATATTCAGGACGTGGCGCACCGCCTCATCGACGACTTCGAGGCGCGCGGCGAATGCGAGTTCATCGAGGATTTTGCGGTCCAGCTTCCGGGTATCATTCTGGCAGAACAGATGGGGCTCGACGCGAGCGAGGTCACCACGTTCCGCAAATGGGCGGAATCGCTCTTGGCCCCGGCGTCCTATGTGATGACGCAGGACCAGCTTCGCGCGAATGCGGATATCGAGCTCGAGGCGCAGCATTTCCTGCACGACGTGTTCGAGGACCGGCGCAAGACCCCGCAGGACGACCTGATCTCAAAGCTCGTCCATTCCCACGCCGAAGACGAAGAGCCGCTCAGCATGGGTGAGCTTCAATCGATCATGGCGCAGCTGATCGCTGGCGGCTTCGAATCGACCACCACGACCATCGGCCATGCCCTGCGCCAGCTCATCCTCAACCCCGACCAGATGTCCGCATTGCGCGAGAACGAAGAGCAGATCCGGGGTTTTGTGGACGAGGTCATCCGCTTTGAAAGCCCGACGCAGGGCCTGCGTCGTCGCACCACCTGCGACGTCGAGCTGGCCGGGACGCTGATTCCGAAGGATTCGGTCGTCATCGTGCGCTACGGCGCGGCCAACCGGGATGCGGAAAAGTTCGAATGCCCGCACGCTTTCGACATGACCCGCAAGAACGCGGGGCAGCATCTGGCCTTTGGCGCTGGCCCGCATTTCTGTATCGGCGCGATCCTGGCGAAGGCCGAGATTTCCGAGGGCATCCTCGCGATCCTGCGGCGGCTCGACAACATCGAACTGGCCCGCCCGCTGGTCGAGCCGATCCACAATCCGAACTTCCTGACCCTGCCGCTCAAGGAGCTTCCGATCCGGTTCACCTCCCGCGCTGCGGCGGAATGACCGATGGCGACACTGTTGGAAGGTAGCAAGATGCAGACTGTCGAAGCGACCGAGATGTCGGACATCGCGCGCCCCTTGATGGAGCCGGTGACGATGGGCCCCCTACGCCTGCGCAACCGCGTGGCAATGGCCCCGATGACCCGCGAAATGGCGCCCTCCGGCGTGCCGACCGCGGCGATGGCCGACTACTATGCCAGCCGGGCCGAGGGCGGAGCGGGGCTGATCGTGACCGAGGGCTGCCCACCGGATCAGACCGGGGCCTTCAGCCATCGGGTCCCGGTGCTCTGGGGCGAGGACGCACTCGCCGGATGGTCGCGGATCGTGGATCGGGTACATGCGCATGGCTCGGCGATCATGATCCAGCTCTGGCACGTCGGCGCCTTCACCCCGTCGCTGATCGGGATGGAGGACGGGTTCGCCCCGGACATGCGCCGGGTCAGCCCTTCAGGTCTGGCTGCGCCGGGGCGCCCCTTTGGCGCGGCGATCACGACGGGCGAGATCGACGCCACGATCCGGGCCTTTGCCGAGGCCTGCCGGACCGCTCAAACTCTGGGGTTCGACGGCGCGGAGTTTCACGCTGCCCACGGCTATCTGCCGGACCAGTTCTTCTGGCCCGGCACCAATGACCGGACGGATGGCTACAACGGCGATCTTCTGGCGCGCACCCGCTTTGCCCGCGAAATGTTGCAAGCGGCCCGCGCCGAGGTCGGCCCGGATTTCGCGCTGTCGCTTCGTGTGTCCCAGTGGAAACAACTCGACTACACCGCCCAGAACGCGACGACCCCGGCGGAGCTTGCCGATTGGCTCGGGCCACTGGCCGAAGCGGGCGCGGATTTCTTTCACGTCTCCACGCGCCGGTTCTGGGAGCCTGCGTTCGAAGGCGACGAGCGCACCTTGGCGCGCCTCGTACGTGAGGTCACCGGACGGCCCACGATCGCCGTGGGGTCGGTGACGCTGAGCAACGACCTCAAGTCCCAGAACGGCAAGATCAAGGCCGCCCCGGCACCCGAGCAGATCGCCCGGATCGCCGAGGGTCTGCGCCAAGGCGAGTTCGACATGATCGCGGTGGGGCGTGCCATGCTCGCCAATCCCGACTGGGCGAACAAGGTCGCGCGCGGCGACTGGCACGCGCTGGAGGCCTTCGACCGCAGGCTGTTGGACGAACTGGTGTGACGCCCGGCCCCTGACCGTCAGGACACGCGATACCGGATCGGGCCCGCACATTGTGCGAGGTGTTTCCAACGCACCCTACCACCCGGGTTAGCCCAGTTGCATCGGTGGATTGGTACCTATGAGCAACGCTTTGTCCCATATGGTCCAATGCCCTGCTGCGGTCGTTGATTTCGAATTGGCGCTCCTGCACCACGGTTGGACCTGTCACGGGGCTCTGGCTGCGCAGGGCCTCATGAATACCGAGTTAGGACTTGCCCTGTTTGGCCTGAACGCACACCGAACCAAGCCCCCGGCCCTGCATCTGGTCAGCTTCGCCGAGGGCGCGTTCGTGCCCCGGATCGGCACATTCAGGGACGAGGTCCGCGCAATGGACAGGTTCGCGTCGGTCAAGGTCTGCGGCCTGTCCGATCTCGAACCGGAGTTCGCGCGACGCCACGCCCGGATCCTGACACCGGATGTGCGCGGGGTCGGCTGGTGGCTGTGGAAACCGCACCTGATCCTTGCGGCACTTAATGCGGCGAACGAAGCGGATATCGTCGTCTATGCCGACGTCGGATGCGTGTTCAACGCCATCGCCGTCGACCGCTTCGACGAATATGTCGAGATGTGCCGGGCGAGCCGTCAGGGCGTGCTGGCATTCTCGCAGGTCTGGCTGGAATCGCATTGGAACAAGATGGACCTGCCGCACAGGCTGGGCGTCGCGGGGGACGTGCAGATCATGTCCACGGGCCAGCTTTGGGCCGGGTGTATCCTGCTGCGCAAGTCCCGGCGCTCGATCGATCTCGTGCGAAAGTGGCTGTCGGTCTGCGAAGAGCAGAACTACCGCTTCATCGACGACGCCCCGTCCGAGGCGCGGAACCATCCGAGATTTCAGGAACACAGGCACGACCAGAGCGTGTTCAGCCTGATCGCGAAACAGCGTGGGGTGGCGACGACCTTTGCCGAGGCGGCGCTGCCCAATCAACGGGTCCTCGCGCGGCTGGCCGACACGGTCCCGATCCGCAAACTCAAGCGCATGAAATAGCGCGCAGGTCTTACGCGCGCGCGGCGAGCCGTCCTCCCCCGACCCGCCGCGCGTCGGGCAGGCCTAGTCGGCCTTGCCGTTCTCATCCTTGCCGGCGACATGGCCGCCGATCACCTCGCCCAGCCGGTTCATCGCCGGGGCCGACACCGCAAGGTCGAGGATCGAATCCACGATCTGCGACACGGGCGAGCCGGGTTCGGTGCGCTCGCCCCCACCCTGCCCGCGCGCGCCAAGGCCGTTCACGTTGTGGATCGTGATGCTGTCGATCTTTTCGGCAGGCTTCACCATCTGGCTCACGATGCCGGGCATGGCGTCGAGGCGCATCTTCTCCATCTCCAGCGCGGCGAGCGCGTCGGAGCGGGCGTTCTGCGCTTTGATCCGCGCGGCCTCGGCCTCGACCTCGGCGAGTTTCAGAAGCTTCATGGCCTCCGCTTCCTCGCGCTTGGCCTCGGTCCGGTCCTTGGCGGTGGCCTTGTCGCTTTCCGCCGCGATGCGCGCACGGGTGGCCGCCGTCTCGGCGTCCTGCTGGGCCGCCAAGAGCGCCACGGCCTTGCGCCGCTCGGCCTCGGCCATCTGGCGCGCGGTCTGGATCGCTTCTTCGGCCTTCACGGCTTCGGCACGCGCGGTATCGGCATCGGCGCGGGCGCGGCTTTCCTCCTGCGACTTTGCGGAGATCTGGATCTGCCGCTCCTGCTCGGCAATCTGAAGCGCGCGTTCCTGCGCGATCTCGGCCTCGCGGATCGCCAGTTCGCGCGCGATGTCGGCGGACTGAATCTCCTGCTCCATCCGGATGCGGGCATGGGCTGCGGAGCGTTCCGCATCGGCCTTGCGGCTCGCCACCTCGGCCAGTTGCGCGGCCATCAGGGTTTCGACCTCCTGCGCCTGCGCGATCTCGGCCCGGCGTTCTTCGAGGTCGATCTCAAGCTTCCGGCGGCTGGCCTCCATCGCGGTGCGCCGCACCTCGACCTCGCTGTCGCCCTCGATCTGGGCGCGCTCGCGTTTCGACTTGGCGATGACCTCGGCCAGCTTGCGCATCCCGACCGCGTTGAACGCGTTGGTCTCGTCCAGCGAGTTGAGCGGCGTCTGGTCGAAATCCGTCAGCGACACGCTGTCGAGTTGCAGCCCGTAGCGCCCGAGAGTCTCGCCCAGAATGTCGCGCACCTCGCGCACGAACTCGGCACGGTTCTCATGCAACTCGTCCATCGTCATCTGCGCCGCGACCGTGCGCAGCGCGTCGATCATCATGCCGTCAATGAGCGCCTTCAGCTCATCCGGCTGGAACGTGCGCCGCCCCAACGTTTGGGCCGCGCGCGCAATGGCTTCGGGTTCGGGCACGACCGAGGCATAGAACTCGGCCCCCACGTCCACCCGCATCCGGTCCTTTGTAATCAGCGCGGAATTGCCGCGCCGCACCACATCCATACGGATCGTCTGCATGTTCACGCGGTTGATCTCGTGAAAATACGGGATCGCCAGCGTGCCGCCGTCGATGACGACCTTGCGGCCCCCGACCCCGGTTTTCACGAGGCTGATCTCGTTCGTCGCCCGTTCATAGAACCACGCGGCCAGCGCGATCAGAATGGCGGCGACGATGACAAGGAGGATGATCCATCCAATCGCAGTCATGGCGTGTCCTTTCTCAGAAGACCGGCGGGAAATGACGCCCGCCGCGGTCGAGGGTGATCCAGCGCAGCTCGGTAAACGCGTCGAGCGACCAGCGCCCGCCGTAGCGACCCACGCCCGAGGCCTTGGTGCCGCCGAACGGCACATGCGGCTCGTCGTTGATGTTCTGGCAGTTCACGTGGCAGATACCGGTTTCGATGTGCTCGGCCATGCGCAGGGCTTTGGCCTCGTCCCGCGTCATGATCGCCGCCGTCAGCCCGTATTCGGTGTCGTTGTTCAGCGCGATCGCCTCGTCCTCGGTGCGGAAAGGGGCGACGATGACGACGGGACCGAAGGTCTCATCATGCCAGATGTCCATGTCGGTGTTGACGTTGGTCAGCACGGTGGGTTCGACGAAATTGTCCCACGCGTTGCCGCCCAGTTCGACGGTCGCGCCCTTGGCCACGGCATCGTCGATCAGCGCCTTGACGCGCAGCGCCTGCCGCGTGTTCACAAGCGGGCCGATCACGTTGTCCTTGTCCTTCGTGTGCCCGGTCTTGAGCTTTGCAGCCCGGGCGAGGAATTGACGCATGAAGTCGTCATAGACCCCCTCCTGCACGAGGATTTTTTCGGTCGACATACAGACTTGCCCCTGATGCATGAACGAGCCGAAGTTGGCGGCCTTGGCCGCGTGGTCGAGGTCGGCGTCGTTGAGGATAATCATGGAATCCTTGCCGCCCAGTTCGACGCAGGCCTTTTTCAGATGCGCGCCGCATTTGGCCGCGATGTGGCGGCCCACGGCGGTCGATCCGGTGAAGGATACGGCTTTCACGGTCGGGTTCTCGATCATCTCGTCGCCCACCGCGCCCACGCTGTCGCGGCTACAGGTAACGACGTTGAACACGCCCGGCGGGATACCTGCCTCGTCGAGGATTTCGGCGAAATACAATCCGCCTGCGTATGGCGTGTCTTCGGACGGTTTCAGAACCACGGTGTTGCCCACCGCCAGCGCCGCCGCGAAGCCGCGCGAGGTCAGGATGCCGGGCATGTTCCACGGGGAAATGACGCTGACGACGCCCAAGGGAAAGCGCGTGGCCATCATGAACTTGTGGTGCTCGGAGGGGAGCACTTCGCCGATGTTCTGGTAGCAGAGCGCCGAAGCCGAGCGGAACACTTCGGCCACATACCCGGCCTCGAACATCCCCTTGCCGAACCAGCCGCCACCCTCTTGCACGGCGGCGTTGACGAAATCACCCTGCCGCCGGTCCCAGACCTCGGCGATCTTGAGCAGGTAGTGCGCACGCTCGTGGAAGGCGAGACCCGACCACGCCGGGAACGCCGCCTTGGCCGCCGCGATGGCGCGCCGCGTATCCTCGGGCGAACCGTCGGGGATGCGGGCGTAGAGCGAATTGTCGGATGGGTTCAGGTCGTCGAAGGTGCGGGACGCGGGCGTCCACTGGCCGTCGATATACATGCCCTTGATGTTGGGCGCGGTGTTGGGACTGTCGAGCATGATGCCTCCTCTCCCTTAGGGTTTGCCGCGGGCACGGGTGCGCGAACGGTCGCGGGCCCGTTGGGCGGCGGTTTCGATTTCGGTGAGCACTTCGCGCAGCCGGTCGCTGTGATGGCCAAGGTCCGGCATGGGCCGGGTCGGCTGGCTGGTGCGCGCAGGTTTCGGCGGCTCCGGCATCGGCGCGGGGCGCGGTGGCAGCGCGGGCGGGCCATTGCGACGCGACGACTGGCTGGCCGCCTTGGCGACGATGCTGGCGGTGTCGATGCCCGAGGGTGTGGGCGCAGCAACGGGCGCAGGTCTGACGACCGGCGCGGCCGGTGGCGGTGCAGGGCGCGGGGCGGGTTCCGGCGCGGGCGCAGGTTTGGCGGGCCGCGCTGGGGCAAGGCCGCTCATCGCTTGGGCCGCGATGTCCGAGGGCGACGGGCCTTTCGCGGCGCGCGGTCCGCTTGGCGCAGGCATGGCGTCAGGCTTGGTTTTGCCCGCCCCGCCCTTGGCCGCCGCGCCGCCCAAGTAAGCCTTTTGGACAGCAGGGTCTTTGGCAAGGCTCCCCGCCGCGTCCTCATGAATGATTTCGGTGTTCTCGAGCAGGTATCCCCGATCCGCGATGGCGAGCGAGGCCTTGGCGTTCTGCTCGACGAGCAAGATCCCGATCCCCGTTTCACGCACCGCCCGAAGGCTCTGAAACAGCTCTTTCGACAAGAGCGGCGAGAGGCCGAGCGAGGGTTCGTCCAGAGTCAGGATCGCCGGGTTCGACATCATCGCGCGGCCGATGGCGACCATCTGCTGCTCCCCCCCCGACATGGTGCGCGCGACCTGTTTGCGCCGCTCCAGAAGCTTGGGAAACAGCGCATAGACCCGGTCGAGGTTGGTGCGCTCGGCATCCTTGGCGCGTTCGGAGTAGGCGCCTAGCGTGAGGTTTTCCTCGACTGTCAGATCGCCGAAAATGCCCCGCCCCTCGGGCACCAGCGCGACGCCCTCCTCGACGATCCGGTCGGGCTTCATGCCGACGAGCTCATGCCCGTTCATGCGAACCGATCCCTTGACCTTGCCTTCGCAGATACCGCTGATCGCCTTCAAGAGCGTCGATTTCCCCGCGCCGTTCGCGCCGAGGATCACCACGATCTCGCCCTTGCCGACGCGCACGGAGGCGTTGTTCAGCGCCGGGTGCTGGCCATAGGCGGCGGAAAGTCCCTTCACCTCAAGCATCGTCATCCCCCAGATACGCGCGGATGACTTCGGGGTCCGACAGCACCGCTTCGGTCGAGCCTTCGGCAATTTTCTTGCCCGAGGACATGACCACGCAATTGTCGCAGAGCGAGCGGATCGCATCCATGACATGCTCGACAAGGATGATCGTACGCCCCTCGTCGCGCAGCCGGTGGATGAGGTCGATGCCCTCGGTCAATTCGGTGGGGTTCAGCCCGGCGAGCCATTCGTCGAGGAGCAGAACCTCCGGCTCGCCCGACAGCGCGCGGGCCAGTTCGACCCGTTTGGTGTCGATATAGGTCAGCTGGCCGACATGGGCTTTGGCCTTGTCCGCCATCCCGATCTTTTCGAGCACCTGCATCGCGTGACGCTCGGCAGATTGACCCCAGCGGCGGCGGTGGCCAAAGACGCCCCCCGCCATGACGTTCTCGAGCACGTTCATCGACGGCAGGAGCCGCACGAGCTGGAACGTCCGTGACACGCCCTTGCGCGCGATCTGGCGTGCGGGCAGCCCGGTGATGGTGCCGCCGCGCAGGCTGATCTCGCCGTCGGTCGCGGGCAGCGCGCCGGAGATGAGGTTCAGCGTCGTGGACTTGCCCGATCCGTTCGGGCCGATCAGCCCCAGCACCTCGTGCTCGCGCACGTCGAAGCTCACGTTGTCGACGGCGACCAGCCCGCCGAACTGCTTGGTCGCGCCGCGGAGCGATATGACCGTGTTCGCCATCATGCCATCGCACTCCGCTTGGCCGCGCGGCCCTTGAGACGGTCATAGAGGCCGACGAAACCGCCGGGCAGCAGATAGACGATGGCGAGGAAGCTGAGGCCCAGAAGCAGCGTGGTCTGGTTCGGGAAGGAGGACGAGATCGCCTCCCACAACAGTGTGAAGGGGATGACCCCGACGAGCGGGCCCCAGAGCCGACCGGTGCCGCCCAGAAGCGCCATGATGACCACTTGGAAGGACAGCATCGGGGTAAAGGCGGTCGCGGGTTCGATGTAGATATAGCGCGGCGCGATCATGGCGCCGACGATGGCCGCCGTGGCCCCCGAGACGACGAAGAGCGCGATCTTCGAGAGCGCCGTGTTGATGCCGACATGCCGCGCCACATCCTCGTCATCCCCGATGATGCGCAGCGCAAAGCCGAGCTTGGAGCGGCCGATAGCCCACCCGAGCAGGAACACCAGCGCGGCGAGACCCAGAAGCTGCCAGTAGATGTCGGGATCGGTGAGGTCAGTCAGCACATAGGTGCCCTTGTGGCCGGTCTGGTTCTGATACCACGTCACCGCTTGGCGCGTCATTTCGGCCAAGCCCAACGTGAAGATCACGAAGTAAACGCCGGACAGGCGCAGGGTGGCGAGGCCGACGAGCGCGGCGATCACGCCGCCGATCAGCCCGGCGATGGGGAGAAGCACCCAGTAGGGCAGATGCTCGATCCCCGACCCCATCACATAGGTGCCGATCCCAAAGAACGCGGCAGTGGCGAGCGAGATGTAGTGCGTGGGCCCCGAGAACAGCGCCCAGCTTGTCGCGAGCACCGTGTACATCGCGATCGAGACGCCGAGCGAAATCAGGTAGCCGTCATTCGTAAGCGGCAGCAGCGCCGCGACGATCAGCAGGGCCGCGCCCCAGCCGAGGTTTTTCCAGTCGGCTTGCTTCATGTCGGTTTCCTTCCGAAGAAGCCTTGGGGGCGAAAGAGCAGGATCAGGATGAAGAGCGCATAGGCCGCGACGAGGGTGAGGCCGGGGTCGATCACGGAGGCGACGAAGGTTTCGCCGACGCCCAGCACCAGCGCGGCGAGGATCGTGCCGCGCACGTCGCCCACCCCGCCCATGATGACGATGATCAGCGCCTTCATGGTGAACATCACACCGGTCGAGGCGTCGAGCGTCAGGAAGGTCGAGATCACGGCACCGCCCACGGCAGTCACCGCGCCGCCCAGCGCAAAGGCGCGGGCCGACAGTTTCGGCACGTCGATGCCCACGAGACGCGCGTTCTCAGGCGACACGGCGACGGCGCGAATGGCCATCCCGGCGCGCGAGACGTTGAGCCACAGGAACAGCGCGGCACACAGGATCGCGGCGCAGATGAACGCCACCACGCGGTTCAGGCCGTAGTTGTCCCCAAAGATTGTGATCGGCCGCGCGAGGTAGGAATAGCTGAAGTAGTCACCCCCGAAGGCCCAGATCATCAGACCCACCATCACGAAGGACAGACCGAAGGTGGTGAGGATCGCGTCGACCTCGAGCATCCCACGGTTCTTGGCGCGTTTGACAAGGGGCTGCAGCATGAAGCGATAGATCAGCCAGTTCAGCACATAGGCTAGCGGCGCGACGAGAAAGATCGTGAGCAGCGGGCTGACCTGACCCACGGTGAACAGTGTAAAGGCGGCAAACGCGCCGATCACGAGCATCTCGCCATTGGCGAGGTTCATGATGCGCGACACGCCGTATTGCAGATTCAGCCCCAGCGCGATGAGCGCATAGGTGCCGCCGAGGATGAGACCTGTGATGAGGATGTCCATGACGTCTCCGGGTGAGGGCGCGGGCCCGGACTGTGCCGGACCCGCCGTTGTCGTGAGTGGTTATTCCCAGCCGGATTTCAGGACCGGAGCGACCGCACCTTCGCGGCCGGTTTCCTTGATCCCCTTGAACTCGCCCCCCTGCCACTGACCGACGGTCCAGTAGGCGGTGTTGGAGTTCTGCTCGTCGAAGTCGATGGTGCCCATCACGGTCTCGAACGCGTTGTCTTTGATGAACTGCGTCACCTCGGCCATGTCGAGCGTGCCGGTGGTTTCGATCGCTTCTTCGAGGATCTGGAGCGAGGCATACATCATGCCCGACGCCCAGTAGTCCGGCTTGGCCCCTGTCGCAGCCTCGTGGCGCGCGGCGTAGTCCATGAACTCGGGCGACGCGGTGTTGACGCCGCCGATCCCCATAACGCCCTCGGCGGCTGCGCCGAAGCGACCGGCATAGGCCGGGAACGCGGTGGCGACGGCGGTGTAGAAGGCTTTGACATCAAGCTCTTCGATCATCGCCTGCTCGGTCAGACCGAAGGTGTCGGGCGGATAGGACCACGCGACGAAGGCGTCGGGTTCAGCCGCTTTCACGGCCTTCATCACCGGCGACAGATCCTGCGTGCCGAGCGGATACGAGGTCTCGTAAACCAGCTCGAACCCGGCAGCCTCAAGCGCGGGTTTTCCCACCGCCATCAGCTCGATCCCGAAGGCGTCGGCCACGTTGACCATCGCCACGCGGTTGCCGATCTCACCGGCTTCGCGCAGGTCCGACAGCACTTCGACCGCGTCTTCGGCAAGGTCGGTGGAGCGACCCAGAAGGAAGAACATATCGTCGAACTGGCCAGAAAGTTCACCGATCTGGTCGGTGGCCGCCGACGAGGTGATCTGGGGGAAGCCGAGGCGGTCATAGATCGGCGCGGCGGCGATGTTCAGACCCGTCGAATAGGGCGCAAGGATGATGTCGGCGTTGTCCTGCGTCGCCAGACGCTGCACCGCCTTGATCGTCTCGGCAGGGTTGGTCTGGTCGTCATATTCGATGACTTCCAGCATCCGCTGCTCGCCGCCCACGTTCAGTCCGCCGCGCGCGTTCACCTCTTCGACCCAGAGCGCGATGTTCGGCCAATGGGTCACGGCGGCACCACCTGCGAGCGGGCCGGTCTTGGGCGCCACGGCCCCGACGATGATCGGGTCGGCAGCGAAGGCTGCACCGGCAACCAGCGTTGCTGCCAGCGTGGTCGTCGCCTTGAAGAAAGTTCTCCGTTTCATGTGTCTCCTCCCTGAATTTGCGCGTCCTGCGCGCCTTGATTACGTCCAGAACGGGTAATCTGTTCTCGGCTCCTGGACGGTGATCCACCGGAGCTCGGTGAATTCCTGAATGGCGGATTGTCCGCCGAACCGGCCATAGCCGGATGTCTTGACGCCGCCGTATGGTTTGGACGGATCGTCATAAACCGTGGGCCCGTTGATGTGGCAGACACCGGTTTCCAGCCGCCGCGCGATGACGCGGGCGCGGGCCTCGTCGGCGGTAAAGACCGAGGCGACCAGACCGTATTGTGTGTCGTTGGCGACCGAGACCGCCTCGTCCTCGTCCTCGACACGGATGATGGCCGCGACGGGACCGAAGCTTTCCTCGCCGTAAATCTGCATCTCGGGTGTCACCCGATCGAGGAGCGTGGGCTGTACGTAGGCGCCCGACACCTCGCCGCCCACGACCAGCGTGGCCCCGCGTGCGAGCGCATCGTCTATGAGCCGACCGACCCGGCGCGCGGCATCGGCGCTGATGAGATCGCCCACCTTGGCGCGGTTGTGGCGGGCGAGCAGATCGGCGCATTGCGCCTCCATCGCCGCGACAAAGCGGTCGGCGACCTCATGCACCACCACGACCCGTTCGGTCGCCATGCAGATCTGGCCCTGATTGAAATAGGCGCCGTAAGTCGCGGCCAGCGCGGCGGCCTCGACATCGGCATCGTCCAGCACGATGAGCGAGGCCTTGCCTGACAGCTCCAGCAAACAGGGTTTGAGATAGCGCGCCCCGATCTCGGCCACACGCCGCCCGACCCGCGTGGAGCCGGTAAAGTTGATGCGCCGCACCGCCGGATGGGCGGCAAGCGCGTCGACCACCGGTTCCGCCATCTCGGGCGCATGGATCACCGAGGTCAGCGCGCCCTCGGGCAGCCCCGCCTCGCACAGCACGTCGACGATGCGGGAATGCAGCATCGGGCAAAGCTCACTGCCCTTGAACACCACCGTGTTGCCACAGGCGAGCGGCCAGACGATGGCCCGGACCGCCAGCGTTACCGGGGCATTCCAAGGCGCGATGGCGAGCACGACGCCCACCGGCTCACGGATCAGGGTGGAGCGGATACCGTCACGCTCAGACACCTCTTCGAACCCGCTCACGAGATCGGGGATCTTCATCGCCTCGTTAAACACGTCCGCCGCGATGGCGACGTTGAAGCGGATCCAATCGGGGGTCGAGCCAAGCTCCTCCCGCGCGATCTCGACGAAGTCCTCGGTATGGGCGAGGAGCGCGTCGCGGGCGCGGGCCAGAAGCGCGCGCTTTTCGTCGTTGGGCATGTCGTGCCAGATCGGAAACGCGGCGGCGGCGGCATTCGCGGCGTCCTGCGCGTCGCGCGGCCCGGCGGCCACGGCACGCGTGACCGGGTTGCCGCTGACCGGCGACAGGCGCTCAAAGACGGCACCGTCACGTGCGTCGACACCCGCGCCGCGGATATGAAGCTTGGCTTCGAACATTTTCCTCCCTGGGTCCGGCAGTGTGCCCCGCCTTGACCGTGAAACTCAGCATGACCGAGGCTCACGGGAAAAATAATGCCGAAATCTGGGCATGGATTGCCAAAAACTGGGTAAGGTGGATCGGAAACACGGATTTGGGAGGAGTCCATGTTCGATTCGCCACTCTCGCGGTTCCGCGCGGGACACATAGAATGTGCGTTGCAGGAGCGTGTGGTTTCGGCCCGTTCGACCGCCTCGCAACACGAATGGTTCGTCTTCTATCTCGACAGCGGACATGCGGTCGCCGAGACCCATGACGGCGAATTCGAGATGTCGGGCCCGGCCCTGCGCTGGGGTCCGCTGGACGAACACACCCGGCTCAGGATCGCGGCGGGAAGCGCGGGCTACTACCTGTTTTTCGGCACCCCGATCTTCGAGGACGCCATCGGGCTGGCCGCCGAAGGCGCCGACCTGCGCATGTTCGCGACCCAGCACCTTGTCGCCACGTTCGAGCGCAGCGACATTTTGGGCCAGCGGCTCGACGCGCTGTTTCAGCGCATCACGCTCGAGGCGACGACCCCGCAGTTCGGCAGCGAAAGCGCGGTGTCGGCCTATATCCGGCTGCTGCTCGTGCTGTTCTGGCGCAGCGTCGACCGCGACGTCATTCCGCAGGAAACCCGGCGGCAGGGGATGGGCGACATCAACCGCTTCCGCAATCTGGTCGAGGCGCATTTTCGCGCCCGCTGGACCGCGCACCACTATGCCGAAGCGATGGGGATCACCTATGACCGGCTGCACGATCTTTGCGTGCGCATGGTCGGCAAACCTCCGGCGCGCCTGATCCGCGAACGCTCGATGCATGAGGCACGGGTGCTCTTGCAGCGCACTGCCCTGTCGGCCGAGCGGATCGCGGCGATGCTGGGCTTTTCCTCGGCGAGCCAGTTCAACCACTTCTTCAAGACGATGACCGGCGAGACGCCGGGGGCGTTTCGCAAAGGGGGGCTGGTCAGGACGGGCACGGTCGAGGATCGCACGACGCGGTTTGCCGACTGGCCCTAGGGCTTGGCGTCGCTTTGAAATTATTTCACTCTCGGATCGGATAACGAGAGGTGTGGGATGGTTCGCAAGGTGACTGCGCAGGAGGTGGCAGAGCGCGCGGGCGTGTCGCGTGCTGCCGTGTCGCGCGCCTTTCGCGCCGACCGGTCCCTGTCCGACGACAAGCGCGCCCGCGTGCTCGAAGCCGCCCGCACGCTCGGTTATGCCTCCCCTTCGGCGCAGGCCATCGCGTCGGTCACGACCGGGACGATCACGCTGGTCGCAGGCGATCTTGAGAACCCGTTCTACCCTGTGGCCGCCACCGAGTTGTCGCAGGCGATCCACGCGGCGGGGCGGCGGCTGATCCTGCACACCGTACCGCCGGACGAAGATGTGGATGCGGTGCTGGAGCAGGTGCTCGACTACCGCTCGGACGCGGCCATCGTCACCTCGGCCCATATGTCGTCACGGATCGCGCGGACCTGTCGCGAAGCCGGGATGCCCGTGATCCTGTTCAACCGCGTGCAGCCGGATGCCGCCATGACCGCCGTGACCTGCGACAACTTCGCGGGCGGGCGGATGGCGGCCCACCACTTCGCCAGCCTCGGGCGCAGACGGATCGCGATGATCGGGGGGAGCGCGGACACATCGACCCATCTCGAACGCAGCCGGGGCTTCCGCGATGCGCTCGACGCGCTGGACCTGCCGCTTTTCGCGACCACTGAGGGCGCCTATCGCTACGATGTTGCCTTTGCTGCCGCGCAGACGATGTTCACCGCGACCACCCTGCCCGACGCGGTCTTTGCGCTGAACGATGTCATGGCGCTCGCCGCCGTCGATGCGGCGCGCGAGGTCGGACTGTCTGTGCCAGACGACATCGCGATCATCGGGTTCGACGACATTCCGATGGCCGCCTGGCCATCCTATCGCCTGACCACGATCCGCCAGCCATTGCGCCGGATGGTGGCCGAAACACTCGCGCTCATCGACGCGCAAAAGGCCGATCCCGACATGGGCGGCACGATCCGCGTGCTGCCGGTCGAAATGATGCGGCGCGACACCGCTTGAAAATTTTTCACTCTCGATCCGCCCGCTTGTCCGACTCGCACCGCTGGCCCTAGGTGATTGCCAACGGACACGAGGAGGACACCGCATGGCCATCGAACATCTCAAACGCAGCAAACCCGAAACCGAACGCGCCGAGGACGACGCCAAGGTGCGCAGCACGGTCGAGGCGACGCTCAAGGACATCGAGACGCGGGGCGATGCTGCCGTGCGCGACCTGTCGGCGAAGTTCGACGGCTACACGCCCGAGGCGTTCCGGCTGACCCCATCCGAGATCGAGGCGGCGATGCAAAAGGTCACGACGCGGGAGATGGAGGACATCAAGTTCGCCCAGACCCAGATCCGCCGTTTTGCCGAAGCCCAGCGCGCCACGATGACCGATACCGAGGTCGAGACGATGCCGGGCGTGATCCTTGGCCATAAAAACATCCCGGTCCAATCGGTCGGATGCTACGTGCCGGGCGGCAAGTTCCCGATGGTGGCTTCCGCCCATATGTCGGTGTTGACCGCATCCGTTGCGGGCGTGCCGCGCATTGTCGCCTCGGCCCCGCCGGTCAAAGGCGCGCCCCACCCCGCCATCGTCGCCGCGATGCAATTGGGCGGCGCCCATGAAATCCTCGTGCTCGGCGGTATTCAGGCGGTGGGCGCGATGGCCATCGGGACGGAAAGCATCGACCCGGTTCACATGCTCGTCGGCCCCGGCAACGCGTTTGTCGCCGAAGCCAAACGGCAGCTTTTCGGCCGCGTCGGCATCGACCTTTTCGCCGGTCCGACCGAGACGATGGTGATCGCCGACGACACGGTGGATGCCGAGCTTTGCGCGACCGACCTCCTGGGTCAGGCCGAGCATGGCTACAACTCCCCCGCCTGTCTCATCACCACCTCTCGCAAGCTGGCCGAGGCGACGCTGGCCGAGATCGACCGCCTGCTCGAAATTCTGCCGACCGCCGAGACGGCGAGCCTGAGCTGGCGCGACTATGGCGACGTGATCCTCTGCGACACCTATGACGAGATGCTCACGGTCGCCAACGACATGGCCTATGAGCATGTGCAGGTTATGACGGATCGCGACGACTGGTTTCTGGACAACATGGCAAGCTACGGCGCGCTCTTCCTCGGGCCGCGCACCAACGTGGCGAACGGTGACAAGGTGATCGGCACCAACCACACGCTGCCGACGAAAAAGGCC
The DNA here is from genome assembly GCA_036154315.1 of Pseudomonadota bacterium. GTDB lineage: Bacteria > Pseudomonadota > Alphaproteobacteria > Rhodobacterales > Rhodobacteraceae > Maritimibacter. The sequence goes on along the minus strand of JAYZLL010000059.1, from coordinate 99,161 downwards.
GGGCGCTATACCGGCGGGCTCTGGGTCGGCAAGTTCCTCAAGACCCACAGCTATCAGAAGGTGACGAGCGACGAGGCCGCGACGCTCATCGGGGAATACGGCTCACGCCTGTGCATGCTCGAGGGGTTCGTGGGTCATGCCGAACAGTGCAACGTCCGCGTGCGCCGCTACGGCGGGATCAACGTGCCCTATGGCGAAGCCGCGCCTTATCGTGAGGCCGCCGAATGAGTGCGCCGGATTTCTCGCTCGCGGGCAAGCGGGCCTTGGTGACGGGCGCGGGCCGGGGGATCGGTCGCACGATTGCCGAGGCCTACGCCGCCGCCGGGGCCGAGGTCACGCTCTGCGCCCGGACCGGGGCCGAGGTCGAAGCCGTGGCCAAGACCCTCAGCGATCAGGGGTTCACGGCGCACGCGATGGTCGCGGACGTGACCGACATTGCGGGCTTCTCCGCCCTCATCGCCGAGCGTCCCGCTTTCGATGTCTTCGTGAACAACGCGGGCACCAACCGGCCCAAGCCGTTGTCCGAGGTGAGCGAAGACGACTACGACGCGGTCATCGACCTGAACGTCAAGGCGGCGATCTTTGCGGCAAAAGCTGTGTCGGCCAAGATGGTGTCCGACGGCGTGAAAGGCTCGATCATCAATATGTCCTCGCAGATGGGCCATGTGGGCGCGGCCAATCGCACGCTCTATTGCGCGTCGAAATGGGCCATCGAGGGCTTCACCAAGGCGCTGGCGGTGGAACTCGGGCCACATGGCATCCGCGTGAACACGATCTGCCCGACTTTCATCGAAACCCCGATGACCAAGCCGTTCCTTGAGGATCAGGCGTTTCTGGACAGCGTGCTGGCCAAGATCAAGCTGGGGCGCATCGGACAGGTCGGCGACATCACCGGCGCGGCCGTGTTCCTGGCCTCGGACGCCTCCGGCCTGATGACCGGAAGCGCGATGATGCTGGACGGAGGGTGGACGGCCGACTAGGCCGCCCGCTCAGGCTTCGACTTCGACCGCACCGATGGGGTGCGAGCAGCAGGCCAGCACATAGCCTGCTTCGATATCGTCCTCGGAAATCCCGCCGTTGTGGACCATGTGGACCTGACCCGAGGTCTTTTTGATTTTGCAGGTGCCGCAGACGCCGAAGGTGCAGCCGGACGGGATCACGATGCCCGAATTGCGCGCGACCTGAAGGATCGTGTCGGTCTCGGTGCAATCCGCCGTCATGTCGGAGCGCGCGAAAGTGACGCTCGCCTCGGCGGCATCGTCGAGCACCAGATCGTCCGGGTCGGGAAGCTGCTCTTCCGTCTTGACCGGGGCGACGAAGGTTTCCTGCGCGTAGCGGTCCATGTCGTAGCCGAGACCAATGAGCATTTCGCGCACCGCATCCATGAACGGTTCCGGGCCGCAGCAATAGACCTCGCGCTCCATATAGTCGCCTGCAATGAGACCGATCATCAGCTGGTTCAGACGGCCCCGGAACCCGGTCCAGACGTGGTAGGGGTCGTCCTCTTCGACGAGAAAGTAGAGCTTCAGCTCCGGCACGCGGGCCGCCATCATCTCCAACCGCTGGCGCGCGATGATCTCGCTCGGCCGCTTGGCGCAGTGCAGGAACACGATGTCGGTGCCTGCGCCACGGTCATAGAGATAGGTGGTCATCGACAGGGACGGCGTGATGCCGGAGCCTGCCGAGATGAACAGGTATTTCTTCCGCTCGCGCGTCGGCAGGGTGAAAATGCCCGCAGGCCCCGTGGCCTTGATCTTCATCCCCGGACGCAGGTGGTCGAGCATCCAGCGCGTACCGATGGATGTCGCCTGCGCCTTGACCGTCACCGACAGCGTCAGCGGCCGCGAGGGCGACGAGCTGATCGTGTAGGTGCGCCAGACCGTGCCGCCGGGCACCGGAAGCTCCAGCGTGACGAACTGCCCCGGCTCATATTTGAACGCGGCACCCGACGGCGCGATGAAGCTGAACGACGCGGTGTTCGGCGCCTCGGGCACCACCGCGCAGCATTCCAGCATTTCCTCATCGCGCCAGATCGCGGCGTCGGCAGAAGCGGTCAGGTCGGTCTGCAGGGCCATATCTTACTCCGCCGCGATGACCGCGGGACCGGTGATCGCGCGGATGAGGGTCTGGGCGTACCAGTCGACGAACTGGATGTTGCCGCTTTCATGGGTCGGCGAGTAGGGCCCCGGCTCGTAGGCGGGCGACTGGATACCGCGCTGGTTGTTCTCGACCACTTCGCGGTCTTCGTCGTTGGTATGCTCCCACACTTCGGTCAGACGCTTGAGGTCGTAGTCCTGCCCCTCGACCGCGTCCTTGTGGACGAGCCAGGTGGTCTGAACCTCGGTCTGCATCGGGCCGATCGGGGTCACGCGGAAGGTGATGGCGTGGTCGCCCAAGAAGTGGTTCCAGGTCGTCGGGTAATGGAACTTGAGGAGCGTGCCGGGCGTCTCGTCCGTCACGCGGCCCAGCTTTTTGGCCACCGCCCATTTGCCATCCATCGTGTAGGACTGCGCGCCAGCGAGCAGCGGCATCCGCGCCAGACGGAACTGGCCGTTCGCATCCAGTTGGAACCGCGACGGCGCCCCGGCCCCTTCGAGCCGGGCCCAATGCTTTTCGACCACATCCGGGAAGGTGCCATCCTCGGAGATACCCGAGATTTTCGGGTCTTCGGGATAGGTGCGGCAGAGCGACGGGTGGTTGCCCGAGCAGTGATAGCACTCCCGGTTGTTTTCCCACACCAGCTTCCAATTGCCCTCTTCGATGATCGTGGACTGATGCGCGACCTTGGCGTTGGTCAGATCGTGCGGGGCGAGATAGGGTTCAGCCACCGCAGCGAAGCCGTCGAAATCCGGCGCGCGGTCGGCAAGGCAGATGTAGACGAGCCCGGACATCACCCGGCAATGCACCTGCTTCAGCCCGAACTTGGAGGCGTCGAAATCCGGCCCCATGTCGCGCGCCCACAGGAGTTTGCCGTCCAGCTCATAGGTCCACTGGTGATAGGGGCAGACCAGCTTGGGGTTCGTGCCTTTCTTGGACTTGCAAAGGACCGAGCCACGGTGACGGCAGGAGTTGTGGAAGGCGCGGATTTCGCCATCATTCCCGCGCACGATCACGACCGAATAGGCGCCCACATCGTAAACGACATAGCTGCCCGGCTTGGCCACCTCGACGGCGGGCACGGCGAACAGCCATTCGCGATACCAGATGTTCTCAAGATCGACAGCATAGGTGCCCGCGTCGCAATACAGGTCCTGCGACAGCGAATAGCCCGGCTTGCGGCGCATGAGTTGCGATAGAACGTCCGAGTCGCGCAACATGTGACTTCTCCGATATGGTCCGCGGGTGATGCATGCACCCGGCGGGGTGAGGTTTCCGTTTTATGAAAGCTCGCGAGTCAGTCGGCCCGGCGCGCGCCATTCCTGCGTTTCCAAAACACGATTTTCTGCGCCTGCAACGGGCGGAATCCGACACGCGAAAAACCTAACGCGACCTGCGCGAAATTTGGCTCTGCATCGTTGTGCGTTCCAGCATCATTCCCTGCCGATCCGCGCTCAATTCCTGTGCGCCCCGCGAACACCGCCCGGCCCTTGCCTACAAGGCCCGGACGAGCCGCAGCGCGTCGTAAATCGCCGCATGGGTGTTGCGCGCGGCCACGGCATCGCCGATGCGGAAAAGCTGATACGCGCCGTCGGGGTTGGTGGCCACGGTTTGCGGCGCATTGGCAACGAGCGCCTCATAATCGACCTCGCCCAGATTGGAGGAACCGGGGCGGAGGTCGAAATAAAGGTCGTCCAACGGCCGGGTGCCGTGGTTCACCACCACCTGATCCACCCTCCGCGTGCGCCGGACCCCGCCATAATCGCTCCCCACCTCGGCGAGGAGTTCGTTGCCCTCCCGCGTCACCGCATCCAGCCGCCACGTGACGGTAAAGGTCACGTCGCGGGCCTGAAGCTCGCGCAGCGAAGGGGTGAGCGACATCGCCATGACCTCAGGCACGATGTTGCGGTCGCGGGTCATCACCTCGACCTTGGCCCCGGTTGCCGCGATCTTTTCGGCGGCCTGTAAAGCCGGATAGTCCCCCGCATCGTCAAAGATCAGCACGTTCGCGCCGGGGCGCACGTCGCCCGACAGAATGTCCCACGCCGAGGCGACGAGGTCGTCGCCCTCGCGCAGCACCTCGACATGCGGCAGCCCGCCGGTGGCGACGATCACAACGTCCGGCACATGGCCCGCGACCGTGCCCGCATCAGCGAAGCTGTTGAAATGAAAGGTGACGCCCAGCCGCTCACATTCGCCAAACCGCCACTGGATCAGCTGAATCATCTCGGCCCGGCGCGCGGTCTGCGCGGTCAGACGCACCTGCCCGCCGGGGTCGTTCGCGGCCTCATGCACGATGACCTCATGGCCCCTGAGCGCGGCGACCCGTGCCGCCTCCAGCCCCGCAGGCCCAGCGCCCACGATCAGCACCCGGCGCCGGGTCTCGGCGGACGCAATCTCATGCGGCTGCTCTATCTCGCGGCCGGTCGAGGGGTTGTGCAGGCAGAGCGCCATGCCCCCCTGATAAATCCGGTCGAGGCAATAGTTCGCGCCGACGCAGGGCCGGATGCGATCCTCCTCCCCCCGCATGATCTTGGCGACGATATGCGGATCGGCCATATGCGCGCGGGTCATCCCGACCATGTCGAGCTTGCCGGACGCGATGGCATGGCGCGCGGTTGCGACGTCCTGAATCTTGGCGGCGTGAAAGGTGGGGAACTGCGTCGCAGCGCGAATGTCGCCAGCGAAATCCAGATGCGGGGCTGAACGCATACCCTGAACCGGAATGAGATCGGTCAGCCCCGCGTCGGTGTCGATATGCCCCTTCACCACGTTCAGGAAATCGACCATCCCGCTGTCTTTGAGCCGCTTGGAGATCTCCAGCCCGTCGTCACGGGTCAGACCGCCCGGCAGATCCTCATCCCCGGTGTAGCGCACACCGACGATGAACGCGTCCCCGACCCGGTCGCGGATCGCTTTGAGCGTGTCGAAGGTAAAGCGCAGGCGCCCGTCCAGATCGCCACCATAGGGGCCGTCCAAAGTGTTGGTCAGGGGCGACCAGAACTGGTCCATCAGATGCCCGTAGGCCTGCAACTCGATCCCGTCGAGCCCCGCCGCCTGCATCCGTTCGGCAGCATCGGCGTAATCTTCGATGATCCGGGCCACATCCCAATCTTCGGCCTTTTTCGGGAACGCCTTGTGCGACGGCTCGCGCTCGTGACTGGGCGACACGACCGGGAGCCAGTCGGCCTTGTCCCACCGCGTCCGACGTCCAAGGTGCGTAAGCTGAATCATCACCGCGCACCCGTGGTCATGGCATTCGTCGGTGAGCGCCTTCATCCAGCCTACGACTTCATCCTTCCACGCAAGGATGTTGTTGAACACGGGCGGGCTATCGCGGGCCACACTCGCCGACCCCGCCGTCATCGTCAGCGCCACACCGGCCCGCGCGCGCTCCACGTGATAGGCGCGATAGCGGTCCTTGGGCATCCCGTCCTCGGGATAGGCAGGTTCGTGGCTCGAGATCATCAGCCGGTTTTTCAGCGTCAGATGCTTGAGCTGGTAGGGCTGGAGAAGCGGGTCGTTGGACATGGAAACCTCCGTGGCTGAGCAATCGATTCCACAAAATGTTCACTTATGTCAAGTTTGATGACGATACTGTCTATTTCACTTGTCTGCTGTCATCGCCCCGCATAGGATCGCCGCCATGAACGATGCTCAGGACATGACCGAAACCGGCTGGCGCGGATCACGCGAAGGGTGGCTCGACGCCGCCAAGTCGGCCCTGATCGAAAGCGGCATCGGGGCCGTGAAAATCCAGCCGCTCGCCGAGCGGATCGGCCTGTCGCGCACCAGTTTTTATTGGTTCTTCAAAGACCGCGCCGCCGTGATGGACGCGCTTTTGCAGGATTGGGAAGCCACCAACACCGGCGCGCTCGTCGCCGCCTGCGAGGCCTATTCGGAAACCATCCAAGAAGCCGTCCTGAACCTGATCGGGGAATTTCTGGAGCGCGGAAGCTTCGATTCCCGCCTCGACTTTGCCATTCGCGGCTGGGCCCACCAGTCCGACGCCGTGCGCGCGCAGGTCGCCCAAGCGGACGAAACCCGCCTCGCCTCAATCCGGGCGCTCTTTTCGCGCTATGGCTTCGCCCCCGCCGAGGCCGACGTGCGGGCGCGCACAATCTATCTTGTGCAAATCGGCTATATCTCGATGCAGGTGGAAGAAGACCTTGCCACCCGCCTCGCCCGGTTTCCGCATTATGTGCAGACCTACACCGGCAATGCCCCGACCGACCGCGAGATGGCGCGCTTTACGGCGCGAGTCAGGTGAACGGCGCGGCATACTCAGGCGCCACAACACGAATCACTGGGGTGGTAAACGATACTTCGCCGGATATCCGGCAGCCCGGTTCGACATTGGCCACATCCGCGCCACGACCGTCTCACCCCCGGCACAAATCCGTCACGAAAAACGGACATTTCGTCGTGGCTTTCGCGACGATACATCTCGTTTAGAAGCTTTGTTGAAAATACCGTTTTTCCAGTAGACTGGTTAACCTGCCTATCGGTAAGGACACCCTTACCATTTTAGAAGACACATAGGCGGTACACAGTGATGAACCTTTTCGAGCAGAAAAACGACGCCGCGCCGTGGCAGCTTCCCGAGTTGCATGCGGGGCATAATGTCGCCCGGCTGCTGCCGAGCCGGGAACAGACCGATGGCGCGGAAAACGAACTGATCCGTGAGTTCAACGACCCCTCCTGGAACCAGGATGTCCAGGAAGCGCGCGCGTTGCTCAAGACTCTTACGGTGCGTGGTGCCGGCACGCCGGTTCACCGGCTCTACGACTCGATCATCGATTCCGATGCGATCATGTACGGCGCCGCGCTTCTGTCGACCGGTGCGGTCGCGGCCTGCGCCTCGGTCATCCTCGACCTGCCCCTCGCCCCGGTCGCCGTCGTCTCCGGCGGGATCATGGCGCTCGCCGTCACGCTCATCCAACGGCTGCACCGGATCGGTTGATCGATCCGGCTCGCCCTGTGTTTTGCAGGGCCTGACACCGCAGGTTTGATTATTTTCATGAAACGGTGCGATTGACGCACGATACGAACAACGCGGGGCGACCCGCGTTTTTTCATGTCCGACGCACGGCCAAAACCTCTCACGTCCCGGATCGGAACATCTCAATCGACGATGAGAGGAAAGTGGCGCGCTGGGGAGGAGCGCCGCCACCATTGATTGTAAACGGTTTTTCCGGCTGACCTGCAAAAAACCGGCTCTATGGAAATCAATGGCTTAGAATGCAAGGTGCAAACTCGATTGCCCCTCGAACAGTGGTGTGCGAGCCTTGATGGTGGCGCAGCAAAGGGCCCTGCGAAGGCCGGGATACTAAGCGGCAACCGGCGGCGCCATTTCAGGGGTCGAGTTTTGACTGATCTACGATGCCATCAGGCTGCCACTCATGAGAATCCAAAGCGTCAATACAACGTCCCAATTCCTCCCTTAGCCCCTGTAGATCTCGCTTCAGGATGAACGGCCTAAGGTGATCATCTACCATTATGGTAGACGGCAGCACGCCAATTGGACCAGGCCTAGACAAGGTAACGTTTGGGGCGTCGTCCGAGACGATGAGCGCTGCCAAAAAATCCACAAAACCTAGACTCTTGACCACTTTGTCTCGGTCGATGATCAGAAAGACAATTGATGCTGTGGCAGTATCTGGACTCCTTATTAGGACTCCAGATTTGTCAGGGCGCCACTGCGCATCCAGACTTTCGATCGATTTCCACCCACAGTTCCATGCGACACAGGGATTTGGGCGCTGTTCGTATACGCCGCACCCACCGCTAGGGTCTAGATGTCTGCAGGGTAAGTTGGTTGGCTTGGACAGAAGCCTGTCTTTGATTGGAAGGTACGTGCAACAGGCCGAGCAGGCACCACAAGATTTGGCTTCGCCGAGATCAGACATGAAACCATATTACAGTCGCCCAACCTTTGAAGCCATCCCGGAGTGTCTCCGCCTACCCGTCCCGATCCGCAGATGTAACGCTCGGCTCAATCTCGACGTTCGTGACGGTGGGCGCGAGCGGCAACCAACCGAACAGGAAGATCTGGCGCGTCCAGATCAGCGAGATCGGCGGCGCGGCATTCATGCACCGTTGCACACGGTCAGGCAGCTCATAGGAAACCGTTGGCCCCTTCCCTTCGTCATAGGTCACGACGCCTGACCAAGGCTTGTGGCAGACCGACGACATTTCGCCGCGCCGGATCCACACCTCAAGGTTCCACCGCCCCTTCACAGACCCGCGGGGCAGCTCGCGCGTAATGTAGGCGATCCATCGACCATCCTCGGTTTGCTCAACAGACGTCGAGACGTGCCGGTAATAGAGTTCGGTTGGGTTCGTAAGCCACAGGATCAGGGGCGCGCCGATCAGCGCGACCAGCGTAGCGAGGATGTAGACCAAGTACTGCAGATGTCGGTTCTTTTTCGAGTGGGGCATCATTTGCTCCCTTGGAAGATGACGGCCCGGTAGGCCCAGATCACGCCGAACAGCGCCAAGATGATCGAGCCCAGAAACGAGATGCCGGCCAGCAACCGCTTGCGTTCTTCAGCCTGCCGTTCCTGCTCACGCTCGTTGATCTTGGCCTTGAGTTCGTCCACCTCGGCCGCGAGCGTCTGTTCGCTCAACTCGACACGGCGAAGGCGGTCGACGAGCAACGCCCAGTTCCCTTCGGGTATGTCCGTCATTCCGTCACCAGCTCCTTGATCGCTGTCAGTTTGTCGTTTGCGGTGTCGAGCCCGGCGCGCAGGCGCAGCGCGCATTCCCCAAGGGCGCGCTCGGTCGATCCCGGCGCGCATCGGACCTCGACCGGTTCCAGGAGCGGCGCCGGGATCGGCTGTCGGGCGACGGTGGTTTCAGCGCACGCGGTCAAGAACAGCGCGGCCATAATCGGAAAGCGCATCATCGGCCCCTTGAAGGTTGGATAACTCGTCGATCGTCGCCTCGAGCGCGGCGGCGCGTGCGCGTTCGGCCTCGATCTGGGCGTTCGTCACCCGCGCCGCCTCGCGGTAATTCTCGATCGTTGCCTCGGCCCCGCGCAGATCCTCGCGCAGATCCGCGTTGCGGGTCGTCAGGTGGTAGATCATCCACCCGGCCCCTAGAGCGGCCGCCAGCGCGCCGAGGATGAGCGACAGGCGCATCAGTCCGCCCCCGGCAGATCGGGCAGATCAACCGTCTGCCCAGCGAGCGCATGCGTGCAGTCGTTGAGGAACCGGATGCGGCCGTCAGTCACGAAGGAATGGCAGCGCGCAGGCGGTGCATCGTCCTGCCCGGCGTCAGTTCCGTCATAGGTGACCAGGATTGACGGTGAAAACGTGGGCGCATCCCCGTCGCCGTTGAAGGTCCACATCGGGCGGCCCACGCCTTCGACACGGACGTGGTGCATGTAGTCGCAGCCGGGGCATTTGAAGGCGACACGGCCGCCTTCGAGCGCGCGGAGTTTCTTACCGAGCGCAGCCATCAGAGACCGACCGTGCAGTCGTCCCATTCCTTGCCGCGCCGGATCACCAGTCCGGGCAATACGCGGCCCGCCTGTTTGTTGAACCAGGTCATCGCGTCACAGGCCCCCTCGATCCACCCGGCGTTGAGACGCTTGATAGCCGTCGACCGCTGCGCGGCGCCGATCCCGATGTTCAGCGTCCAGCTGGTGAAGGCGCAGTCGCGCAGCGTGTTGAGGCGCTGGAACCGGGATTCCTCGGTCAGCGCGTTCATGTAGCCGGTCCGATAGAGCCGCATGTGATCGTCGAGGATCGCGTTGCACTGCGCCATCGTCGCGGTCTGGCCCATGCGGACCGGCACGCCGTCGATATGGGTCGCGCCCATGCAGATCGTCGGCCGATCATTCGGCGTCGGCAGGTAGGCCTTGAGGCGCAACCCCTCGAAGGCCACGATCTTCGGTCGGCAATAGGCGAAGGTCTTGGCCTCGGTCACGTTCGGACTGAGCAGCGCGGCCTGCGTGACCTTCGCGGGCGCCGGAGGCTCGCTCATGGCCTCGGCCCGCGAGCCGTAGAGCGTGGCGGCCACGACAACCCCGATCGCGAGCGCGTACTTAATCAACGTGCGGATCCAGCGCCCCCGGTCATCGGTGCGCGAGGCGATGCCTTGGTCTCGATTGCGCAACACGAGCGTGAGGACGATGAACACGAGGATCCCCCACGACAGCGGCACGGGGTTCACGTTGCCCTGCGCGACGAAGGTGATCGCGAGCAGGCAGATCGCGGCGAGGATGGCGAAGATCATGGAGTCGGCATGCAAGAGCAGCCGCAGCCACGTGGGCAACGGTTTCATGGGAGTGTCCTTTCGGGTTTGGGTGGTGTTGGGCCGTCAGGCCCGGGTGATCCCGGCGGCGCTCTGTCTCAGAAGCCCGCCAAGACGTTCGACGGCGACGCAACTGTCGCCGGGTCGATCAGCTCAATCCCGTTCAGCGCCAGCGCATCTTCGGCTTTGTTACTTTCCGCGACCTGCTCGCCGTGGTGCGACCACGCTATGGCCCATTTCTTCCACAGCCCACGCTCAACCATGTGCGGCGGAAGCCAGAAATTCGCGTGATGTCGGGTGTCCAGCACGGGTGCGGTGACTTCATCGCCCTCGTCGTCATAGGTGCCGGGTGTGAGAACAAGCGAGCCAAGATGGGCAATGGTGATGCCGCGCAAGGGGCGAAGCGGACCGGATGGCTCAACGGCTTCCCTAAGCACTTCGCCTGTCTCTGCGTCACGCAATTCCGGGCTTCCGGCATTCGCGTATTCCATCAGGCCAACGGACAATGCCACGGATTCAAATGTTGCCCTGTCAGGTGAGCGGGTCATGCAACGAAGCGAGCCGCCGTCGAAGGCTGCGAACACTTCCACATCGTTGCCGTCTAGGTCTTGGATGGTGATACTCATGCGCTGGTTTCCTCAATGCCGGTGTCGCCAATTTTCGTGCCCCAGATCAAAAGCCGGTCGGTGTAGACCACGCCAAGCGGGGCAATCTCGAAGTCAGCAGCGGACAGGTCTGCAATGGAGGTCGGGGTGCTTTTCTCGGTCAGAGCCGTTCCCTCAATTGCGCCATTCATGCCGTTTGAGGCGTGCCAAGAGGCGATGCTGAATGGGACGTTGATGCCGGGTGAGTAGTCCGTTTGCCCACCAGAAACGCTATCAAGCGTTCCACCTTCTACTTGAAGGAATGAAGTCTGCCCGGTCCGCGTCGTAATGGTAGAAAGTTGAGCCCGGATATAGTTCGACCCGTTCTGATACCAGTCATAGTGTCGGATATCGGCTGACGCCCCGGTATCCGCATACGTCATGGCCCCCTTGTGCGCGATGGACACGGCGAGGGGTTCGATTTCGCGGGCGGACACGTTGTCAAACTCCGCGTAGGCTCCGGCAACAACGCCAACATTCCGGTTCCGCAACATGACGTAAGTTGTCGTGCTGGTAGCTACGAACGTAAGCGTGACCGTTGTATCAGTGGTCTGTGTCCCGGTGTCTGCTATAGCCGCACCGCCGACCGTCGCAGAAACCCAAGCATTCCAATTTCCAGTCCCTGCGTATCCGGTGATTGGCAGGGAATACACTTTCCCGACTTCGGTTGTTAAAGCTTGATAGCCGTATTGGTAGCTGGCATCAGATGTGACACGCAGCCTACCGGATGGCGCAGTCAGAACCGCAGATGCGCTTGCAACCCACCCCGTTGTGTCCGTATCGAACGTCCCATTCGTCACCAGTTCCGATCCGATGTAGGTGGGCGTCTGGTAGTCCATCATGTTCGCGGCGGGGATGGTCCACACATCGGCAGCGCGGGTGGCTGTCGAACCGCCTGACGTATCAATGGGAGACGTAGCCACCGCGCCATTTTCGCCCTGCACGAAGTCTACCACGATGGATTGCGGGCCAGACGTTCCCCATGTGTCGCTGAAAGTGGAAGCAACGGCTGGGAATATACTTACCTGCGCTGTCGTGTTTCCAGTGCTGTTGTTTTGCACCGCCACAACAACGCGCCAGAAATCCCCCCAATCTTGGATATAGGCTACGCCATCTGCGAACCCTGTGCGGCCAAGCACTGCCCCGCTGATTGGGTCAATAGTCACGTCTTGGCGAACGCTCGTACCTCCCGAAAGAACAAACGAAAAGCCCGGATAGGCTGTTACTGATGTTTCTTTCTTGATGAAAAGTGAAGCACATTGCCAATTTCCATCATCCGCGATTGTGTAAGCTTTACCTCGGCTTGACGCGAAACTGCCAGAGACCGTCGCGGCCTTGTTCGCAACGCCGTCAACGCCAACTGCATCTTGTGTGGCCGTAGCCGCACCACCCCATCCACTGAGGCTCCTGTTATTCACGACTGAGTTCGTCGCTGCTGGCTCAGTCAGCACACTCGGACCCACCAGAACCCCGCTCTCATACCGATAGGCAGCACTGCGCAGCACACCGTCCGCCGCCGTTTGCAACACGCCGTTGTTGTCGAGGTAGGTGGCTGTGCCCGAGCGGGTGTGGTTCGTCAGGTCGGCAAGCGTGGTCGAACCGCCCGTGCCTTTGTACTTACCGTCGATAGGGACGTTGACGATATCGGGTTCAAATCCGTTGGCGGCGTATACGGCGAAAGGGTTGCCAAACACCCACCGCGGGACGACCACCGAATTCAGAAGTGCGAGCTTCATTTTCTGGAACTCCAGATCAGGGCGCGATCGCGACTTTGATCACCAAGCTCCCGGACGTGTCGTCGGTGCCGTCGTCGAGCAAACGACGGATCGAGGTGATCAGGGGCACGTTCGCGACGAGTGTGTCAGAGTGCGCGTTTCCGTGGCGATCGTGATAGGCGATCGTGCAATCCTCGTTCGCGCGGATCGCCGTGCCAATGGTGGCTTCGTCAGCCTTGTCGAGGATATTGTCGGCGTCGTCGTCGACATCCGGGATCACCCAATAGTCGACATAGCCACTCATGGCCGCGGCACGATCAATGGCGTTCTGGGCATAGGGGGCGAGAGGGTCACGCATGGTCGTTCCTTTCCTGACCGGCTCACGCGAGCCGGAGTTTCGTCCTATTGTTGTTGGAGGTTCTGCGCCTAGGAGGCGTCGAGGAGTTCTGCGAGGGTGTAGGTCGTCGCAGATGCGACCGTGACTGTCCCGAGCTGCACTTTGCGCTCGTACTGGCCATCGTTCTCCGTGATCACGGCCGCGACGGCGTAGCTTGTTCCTCGCGATCCGGACCCATTGGGCCAAAGCGAAACGGAAAAGTCACCGTTCTCGTCGACATCGGCCGAGACCGTTTCGGGCAAGATGGTAATGGTATCGGTTTCGACGCCAGACAGAGTGAACTCGATCCGATCGACCGTCGATAAAGCGGTATCGTCCGGCAGGAGGACCGTACCGGTGACCGTGGCTGTGGATAGGGTCATGACTAGCCTTTTGGTTAGGTCTCAGAGTCCAGGGCCCGCATCACGGCCAATGGGTGTCGTCGCGGTAGTCCTGCGGAATCGGATCGGCGTTCAGAAGCGCTTCTTGCGCGGCCAGGATCGGGCCGATCGCCGCTTTCAGGGCCGCGTCTTTTGCGATGATGACCTGCGCCATATCAGCCGCAGACAGCCCACGGGGCACGGCCAGCGCAGAGATCAGAGCGGACGATCCGCCGTCCGCCACGAGCTGCGCCTCGGCCAGCTGCCCCTTCCAGGTTTCGCGCTCGAGGTCGGTGTAGTCTTCGACCAGTGCGGCGAGACGGCGTCGGCCCTCCTGTCGCACGAGGCTTGGCAAATCGCCTGCCGGGATGTCGGGGCGCGCCGGCGCGGTGAAGGTCGACCCGTCCCAGGCCCAGCCCGTGCCAGCGTCGCCCGTCTGGCTGGTCACCTCGACCACACCCTCGGGCTGGCGCCCAGGCACGTACTTCCGCACCGCCGCGACGGCGCCATCAGAGATGAACGCGTATTTCCGTTTCTGGGTCATGGCTCACTCCGAATACTCATAGATGACGACGATGCCGTCGCCGCCGTCGCCGCCCGCGACACTGCCGGGGTTCCCGACCGCGACAGCGCCGGAGCCGCCGCCACCGTTGCCGCTGCAATCGCCGCCTGCCGACGAAGCGTTGGCCGAGCCCGACGCACGTTCGTTGCCCTTGCTCTCGCCAAACAAAGATGGACCGCCCGCGCCGCCGAACACCATGTTGTTGACACTGCTCCAAACGCCAGCCGTAAAGCCAAAGCCTCCGCCCCCAGAATTCCCGTCGTGTACCTTGTGGGAGATGACCGACGTTCCGGTAGGCGCAGAGGCCGCGCCGCCAGGTCCACCTGATCGGGTCACTGCTCCGTTCGTGGTGCTCGTGCCGCCGCCAGTCCCGCCGTCTGCCGTGATATCGAGACCCGCGCCCGCGTCGCCATCGGACACGATGGTCGTGTCGCCGCCGCTGTTCGTCGATGACGTGCTGCCCGCTCCCCCTGCACCGATCGAGATCGAATAGGTGTCAGCGTCGACGGTGAAGAACACCTGACACCGCGCTCCTGCGCCGCCGCCAGCGCCAATGCTTACGTTGCCCGCGCCGGTCCCGTCGCCGTAACCACCAGAGCCGCCCGCGCCGATGACTTCGGCCAGCGCCTTCGCGGTCCCGCTCGTCGGGGTGTAGGTTTCGGAGCCTGCCACGTCGAAGATCTGAACGCTGATCAGACGACCGGCGAACGCGCCACCATCGAAGCCGAGGCCGAGATCGGCGCGCGCTTGGGCGCCACTGTCCGCACCGTCCACATAGGGGATCTTGTGGTCGGTCGTGCCGTCGTACAGGTAGAGCTCGAAATCCCCACCGCCGATGTCTTTGGCCCAAATCCCGCCACCGCCGAGCTCGGTCGGCCGCGATGCCTTGGCGCCCTGGGTCAGCACATGGTTCACAAGCGACAGGAAGTTCGCCTGCGCCGTGAGCCCGGACCAAGGCGATGTCGCCTCGGTGATGCCGTTATATTCCGACACTGATCATGCTCCTTACTGTTGTCCGTATCCGATCGCGTGCCAGTCAAAGCTGGCCGCGATGTCGGATCCGCCGCTGTCGACGAATTTCTGGTGAAAGCTCGAGGCCGTGACCGCCGTGCGGATCGAGCGCGCCCCGGTCGGTAGACCTTGGCCGTCGATGACCAGTGAGGGCGCCACGCGGAACGGCGTCGCGAAGGTCACCGTCACGCCGCCGATCGGGCAATCGACGTCTGCGCCCTTCTCGACGCGGTCCGGCATGTCGACGATGAAGTCGCAGGACGACACGGCCACGAGGATCTGCGGATCGCTCGCCTCGAACACGAGACGGAACCGATATCCGCGCGCGCGATACTCGCCGACAACCAGATCCTGCCAGTCCGACCAGCTGGGCGAACCAGACGGATCGTCGTCGGTCACCGAGATCTGTGGCGTCAGGCTCCAGGAGCCGTCGGCGGCGCCGAGCAGGTCGGGCGTCAGCGTGAGGTCGTCGATAAGGAGGATGTCGAACCCGCTGTAATAGGCGAGGACCGAAATCTCGGCCGAGACCTGCGCCGTGTCCACTGCGCCAAGGTCGATCACCTCGTCGGCCGTGAACACCGCGCGCGTCGCCTCGCGGTAGTAGGTCACGAGGTTGTCTTCCTCGAGCAGGTCATCGATCTCGAGCAGGTCGACATCCGACGCGAACAGGAGCTCGTTTTCGATCACCGAGAGGCCAGGATCGAAGTTGCCGTAGAACGTGGGCGCCAGCGTGAGCGTCTCGATCGCATTCGGCAGCGTGCCCGCCGAGGTGATCACAACCGTGCTCGCCGCCGTCGATTGCGTGCCAGCACCGGTCACGGCCTTGACCAGATAGGTGCCGTTGCGCGCCGGCACCGAGGTGCGCGTACCGAAAAACTTCGGCAGGAGCGGCACCGAGCTCGCCCAGGTCGCGCCCGAGGTCGCCGGGCTGTATCGCAGCTCGTAATAGTCGACGACCGAATTTCCCTTGGACCAGGCCAAGTGGATCTGACCGGCGGCGACCTGGCTCACGAACCCGTCGACCGTATCCGGTGCCGTGAAGTGCGGCGCGGTGTTGACCTGGATCGACTTCAACGGCCCCCAGCGACCGTCCGGCTGCTCGGCCGCGACCGTGACCGTGTAGGTGTCCGAGATCACCTCTTCGACCGGCACGCGCACGGCGGTGTCGGATCCGAACCAGGTCAGGACCGGATCGCCCTCGCCATCCTCGACCACGGCCCGGTAGCTGCGCGTCTGGCCGTAATCCAGCGCCTCCCACCGCACGACGATGAAGAGCTGCCCGCCGCTGAACTCGATCGAGCTCGTGAGGTTCATCGCCTCGTTGATCGAGATCACCTTCGGATCGTACTCGGGCAAGGGCCGCGACAGGTCATCGAGCGGCACCTCGGTCGCCTCGACCAGCGTCAGACGGGCGCGCTCGCCGTAGTCCGGCGCGATGTCCTTCACCAGCCATTTCGCGGCCTCGGTCTCGGCCGGATAGACCGTCGCGAGATCTCCGCGTGCGATCAGATCGCCGTCGAACGCCCCGCCGTCGAGCGCGATGCCGCTCCCAGCCTCAATCGTGAAGTCCCGACCAGCCTTGATCCCGCGCAGGTACTGCAGGGCGCCGTTCGAGCCGCGCAGGACGACAAACGCGTCATAGCCGTCAGGAACTCCCGGTAAGGTATCATCGAGCGTGAGCGTCCCGATCTCGCCCGATGCACGGGTCACAGCGGCGACACGCCCCATACCAACCTGGTTGCGCAGGACCGGCGTCGTGAAGATCACCGGATCGCCGCGCCCGCAGACCAGGTGGTCGAGCTCGGTCGTGAAACTGACCTCGGTCGTGCGCAGCTTCATCTGGGCGAGGTGGTAATACCCGAGCTTTGCGATCCGGCCGACGCTCTCGGTCTCGCCGCGCACGAGGCCGGGGAACTCGATCGGCTCGAGCTTGGTCGCGTTCGCGGCCGAGTAGCCGTTCGCGTAGATCGTGACCTCATCGGTCTCCCAGCCTGCCTTTTCCGAGGTGAAGGCAAGTTTCAGGCCGTGGACGTCCGGCGCTGGCGTCCAGGTCGCCTGCATGTCGGATGTGTTGCGCATGTTGAAGATCTGCACCGCAGGCTCGGCGCCGCGGTCTGTCAGCACACCGTACTTGCCTTCGCGATGGATCGGCATGGCGAGACCGGTTGCGAGCACCTGCTTGCAGAGATCGCCGAGCTGCAGATCCTGCGTCACTACCATGTCGCAGCGCCAGTCGGGCCAGGCCTGTTTCCAGGCGCGGACCCCGTCGAGATCGATCTTGCTATTGGGCACCGGACGCCGGCGGATCGCGGATCTCAGAAGGTTCACGTAGATGTCGGCCGGGTGTCGCACCGGTACCGGATCGGAGAAGCTCGCCCCGTTCCATACGGGCGCCATCTGTTCGACCACCGCGTTGACGGGGTCGAGCGCGCCGTTGATCTGATCGGTGGCCTTGATCCGCATCGTGATCTCGGCGACCCCACTCGGAGACGGCAGGGTGCCCGGCTGCACCGATTGCAGCGCCTCGAGATAGCTGTCGTCCTGGACGTTGGTCTCTTCGTCATCCTCCGACAGCCGGATGATCGACACGTCCCACTCGCCCGCATAGGGAAACCGGATCGTGCGGCCGAACCGCAGGATCGCGGTCGTCTTGCCCTTGTACCAGAACTCGTTGACCGTGGTCCAAGCGCCACCCGACGCGGGCCGGTAGTAGATCCCGATCTGACGCCAG
The DNA here is from genome assembly GCA_036154315.1 of Pseudomonadota bacterium. Taxonomy (GTDB): domain Bacteria; phylum Pseudomonadota; class Alphaproteobacteria; order Rhodobacterales; family Rhodobacteraceae; genus Maritimibacter. The sequence continues at coordinate 81,386 of JAYZLL010000059.1, read as the reverse complement.
CGCGGCTGTTTCTCGTTCTGGTCGTCGAGCAGCACCAGCCCTGCGAAGTAAAACCGAACCGTCGCAGAGATCGTGTTTTCGGGTGTGGTGCGCGTGACCCGCACATTGTAGTCGAGCTTCGCGCTCTCGGGATCCTCGAACACATCGCGCGAATAGAGCGTCATCGCGTCATCGTCGTCGAGCCAGTCGACATCCATGTCGGCCAGCGCCGGGATCCGGGCGAGCGTTTCGGCCTGATCGACATTGCGAAACTGCAGCTGCACGTCCTTGAACTTCGAGATCTCGGTCGTCCCGATCTTCAGCTCATCAAGTGCAACCGGCCCGACGCCGAAGGTCATGCGCTCGATCCGGTAGGTTTTCTGCCCGACATACTGCGTGTAGCCGCTCGCGGTCTTGACCGCCGCCATCCGGTGACGCCCCAGAACCATTGGCACCGGCGTGCCCATCGTCGGGTAGACGTTCTGCAGCCCGCGCAGGATCGGGTTTTCCTTGTCGGCCGTGCGGCCCGACGGATCCGCGTCGGCCCCCATGAACGCACGCGTGAGGAGATATGTGCCGACCGACAGCACGACCGCCGCGCCCGCAACGACGAGGGTCGCTGTGGCTGCCGAAAGCCCGAGCCCTGTCAGCCAGGTCACGGCGAGACCGAACAGCGCCTCGGCCCCCACCTTCGGCTGCACGATGACCGTCGTACCGGGCGTCGGGCGCACCGAGGCGAAGTGCTCGGGCTTGACCGGCCATGCATGCCCGTCGCGCACCAGAACGATCTGCGCGTGCTTCAGCTGCGGCGAGACCTGAGCCACGACACCCTCGAGCGTCAGACCAGCTGGGACTGTGGTCAGCCGCGCCTCACCCACCAGGGGATGCGCGCGGACCTGCACCTCAATGGACATACGTGTAAACACCCTCGAGCCGCTTGCCCCAGCGGGGCGAGCGGAATGGTTCGACGACCGAGGCAGGCTCGGTGCAATGCAGCATCATGCGATTGTCGAGCGCGACCCCGACGTGCCAGCCCCGACCATGCGTGGCCAGCACGGCATCACCGGCGCGTGCCACCTCGACCCGGCGCCAGAACGGCACGGCGCTAAGGCGCGCCTCTTCCTCGGCCGGGCCGAGCGGCACAAGACCGTAGCCGAGATCTCGCCCGAACTCGGCCGACTGCACGGCCAGGAACAGGCCGAGACAGTCGAACCGATCTGGCCCGCGTCCGAGTGGCTCATAGGCAAAGCCAAGCCAGCGCTCCGACCAGTGCATCAGATGAGACCCGGAAAGTCGCCGGTCGAGAACCGGAACGTCGCATTGGCGACCTCTTCCATCACCGGATAGACGACGAGCGCCCCGGAAATCCCGCCATAGGAGATGTCGGCCGAGCGGATCTCGGCCTCGAACGGGCCGACCTGTACCGTGTCGGGATCCGAGGCGAGGATGAAGCTCACCTCGATGTCGATCACGTCGTTTGTCGTGCGCAGGAGCGCGATGATGTCGTGATCCACATCCATCAGCTGCCAGCGCATCGCCGAGCTTCGATCCTCGGACTGATCCGGCATCGAGATCTGGAACCCGGCCGCCGTGAAGGTTTCGCCGTCCGACACGATGTCGGTCACGTCATTGACTAGGCGCACGGGATCCGCCCAGTCGGCGTGGTTGAGCGTCACAAGGGTCAGAACGACCTCGGCGGTTTCCGGGTCGTTGATCGCATCGAGCCAGGGCATCAGGGGAGGATCACCAGGCTAAGGGCGACCCGAACTTTGCCAGCGCCCACAACCATCGGGACATAGGCCGATCCGTCCGATTTGAAGACCGTCATGCTGCCGGTCAACGGGTGTGGAGCTGCGAAGGACAACGTGCCCTGGGCGAGCTCATAGTTCCAGAAGTTCTCAAAGGCTTCGAACTCGGCGGGCGTGAGGGGGCGTGTCCGACCGCCGATCGCGCGTTCTGCGGCCGTGGTCGTGGCCCGGGTCTTGGTCGTGCCCGCATCGGAAACGAAGGTCCGGCGGTTCCCATCCGGCCCACTGAGAGAGAGCCCCTGAAGCTGGTCGATGAACGGCAGGTCCGAAGGCCAGGACGCAACAGCCATGGTCAAGCGCCTCGCCCGCGCGGTGACAAACCGTAGCGTGACTTATGGGCGCGATCCAGCATGCCGGATTCGATCATCTGCACTATCATCTTGCCGAGTTGGATTTCGACACGACCATCATTCTGTTGCACCGTGCCTTCCGGGATATCGCTACTGATCACCACCTGCACGGCCGCACCTGAACCGCCCTTGGTATGATCGACGATGGTCTCGTTCGGATGTAGGATCGCGGGGAACCCTCCCAGGCCGTCGACGCCACCGGAACGCGGCCCGCCTCCGGTGTAGCCGCCGCCTGAGAAGCTCAGGAGACCGCCGCCGCCACGACCGCCATTCCCTCCGATAATATCTCCGAACAATGACCCGCCACTGCCGCCAAAGGCTAGCTTCATAAGTGCCTGGAAACCGGCCGAGATCGCCAACTTCAAAAGGTCTCGCGCAGCGGATCGCACGAAATCGCTTACGGCAGTCTTCAAGTCATCGAGGCTATCGATATTGTCCAAGATCACGACTGCGAAATCGCCGAAGAAGTCGCCGACCTGCTGCGCGTAGTCCGTTAGGGCGTCCCCGGTCGCCATGTATTCGTCTTTGGCGCGCGCGAGCAGATCAATGTGTTCCTGTTCGGAAATCTTACCAGACTGGAGCGCCCAGTTGAGCGATTCCCGGGCATCAGCCATGTCCTGCATTGCCTTGTAGGCGGGGTCGAGCTGGGTGCGCAGCCGCTCGAAACTGCGCGCCATGTCGTCGACCTCGCGGCCGCCGGAAGACCCTCCTTGTGATCCCGATGGCTTGAACTCATCGTAGACATCGCTCAGGTCCGGCGGCGAATAGCTTGACCCCAATCCCATCTCGTAAACGCCCGACCCGCGACCACTGTATGTGAGCTCCGACCCGAGAAAGTCGGACCTATTCTCGGTCGACATGGCGCGGAGTTGGGCGGCCTGCAGCAGTCCTCTAGCGAGGGACGCAGCTTCATTTGCTGCGGTCCGGATGTTGTCGATCACCCAGATCAAGGGGTCGTTAATGTTTGCCGCCGCTGATGCGGCATTGTCGAACGCGTCTTCGGTTTCCTCCGCTCGCCGGAGGGTTGCCCGAAGCACCTCTTCAGTATCGGCCATCGAAGAGTACATCTCGAACTGCCGATCGGTCATCTGTTCGACAGGCCCGACAAGATCGAGAAAAAGTAACCGAAGGTCTGTCGCGGCTTGGAGTTTATCGCCGAGTGAATCTGCGCGGCCAAGCCGTTCAAAACTGACAGCGAGATCGTTGACGCTGGAGCCGATTTCAGGGAAAGCGGCACGAAGTTCTTCCCGCCGTGAGCGGTTCAGCAACGAGTTTCCATCGTACATCCTCGTCAACGAACTGGTCAGATCATCTGCTTCCGCACGCAATTGGCGCAGTGATACGTCGGCAATGGACTGCCCCAACGAGGCGATCTCTTCCCTGGTCCCAGCCAACCGCTCGCGCAGGCCGCTGAAGTCGTCCGAGATCAGATCAATGACCTCGCTCGAAGACGCAAGTTGACTGTCGAGATCCGCCATCGCGTCTTCGAAGGTTTGCGCCGCTTCGGCCCCCCCGATGAGCGAGGGAATGAGCGACGCACCCAGTGCGGCAGCGCCACCCGCGATGACGAGTGGCAGGGACCCGAATGCCGCAAGGATATCAGGAATCTGAATCGACAGGGCCTGCATGTAGTTTCCTGTAGCAAGGCCCTGCTGTCCGATCTGGTTGAACTGGAAGGACAGGTTGCGGAGGTTGTTCACCGCGGCAGGGGACATCGCCCCAAGGCGACCGGTGCTACGCCCGACACTCTCCAGACTGTCGGCAGCGGAAATGGCAATGTTGTCCGTGCGCTGCAGCTCTCCGCCGAGACCGCGCAGCTCGCCCTTCAGCCGGCCGAGATCTGATTTGATCTTCCCGAATGCGGCCGCGGTTTTCTGATCCGCATGGATGGTGAACTTGAGGTCGTCGAGCATGTCGGATCAGTTCTCTCTCAGGCGAAGATAGGTTGCGGTCACGGCGATCTGTGCTTCTGACATTTCAGCCGCGACCTCGTGCGGGAACTTGCCGAGGGCGACCGCGACCGACAGCAGGTGCTGCGCGGCCGGGTCGCCCATCAGGCGTTTTTTACGTCGTCCGCCGTGCCGACTGGCGAGGCAGCGCTGGCCTCGTTCATGATACGGCGGATCACCGAGAACTCGGCCTTACCGACGAGCGTCGCGCGCGTCGTTGCATTGTCCTCGAACACCGGCTTGCCGTCCTTGTCGCGAGCCTTGCGAATGAGCCCACTGACGAGCATCTCGCCGTCATCGTCCGGGTTCACACCCTTCCGGATCGCTGCACGCTCAGCCGCCGTCAGTGGCGTGAAGTACAGCGTGACGCCCCACTCGGGCACTTCGACGGCCGTGGGCGCCTGAGCGTCGTGGCGCTCGGAGATGATCTGAAGGATATCGCTCATCACGCACCCACCGTCGCGACCGAGAGCGCGCCTTTGCCCGTGATCGCGTAGGTGCGCTCCACGGGCGATTTGTACTCATGGTTCACACCATGGCTCGTGACGGTCGCGGTGCCGGACAGGTAGGTTTTGCCCGTCGCGTCACCTTCCGTGTAGCCTTGGAAGGCGATCTGATCGCCAGCACGCAGGTCCTGCCCGTCACCCACATGGTCGAGGCGCATCGTGATCGATCCGGACCACTTCTTGAGGGTCGTGTCATGATCCTCCCAGGTGTCGCGGGCAGCGGTGATGTCCTCGACACCAATTTCCTCTGTGATGTCGAACGAGACCAGACCGTCGATGTCGGTGTCGTCGACCTTCACCGTGCCGTTCTTGCCGGTGTGTCGTGCCATGTCGGTACTCCTTGGATGGCGGGTTTCAGGATTGAGCGCCTTCGTCCGCGTAGCGGGTGATGGCAAAATGGATTTCGAGCGTGCCGATCCGTTTCTTCGAGCCGCCCTCAATCTGCGTGAGCACGCGCGTCGCCTGGTAAAACGGAAGCTCGGTCGGCCAGGCGTCGAGTACACCGATCACGACCGCCTCGATCGTTTCGGAGAAGTCGTCGAGCGTATCCTCGATCTCTTCGCCGCCAGCACACTTCAGGACGACAGCGAGCTCGACATTGCGGCTCGCGCTGTCTCCGGTGTCCATGTCGATCCGCTCGTCGCGGGTCACCACGGTGAAGGCTGGCAGGTCTTCGTCATTCTTGGGCAAAGCCCAGGCTCGACACGCTTCCACGCCGGACAGGTCAGCATGGGCGGACAGAGCAGTGCGCACCGCGTCGCGGTACGCCTTACGCGGATGGGTCACGACTTCGCGCTGTCCTTGGACTTGGTGTCGGGCGCGTCATCGACCGCGCGTCCGCTCTGCAGCAGGTCAAGGCGTTCTTGGTCAGACGCCTCGAACGTCTCGTCGCGCTTAACCTTCGGGCGCTTGCCGGCTGCGGGCAGACCCATCAGCGCTTTCATACGGTGGGTTTTCGTCATGGCGAGATCTCCTCAAGTTCATAGTTTATGAAGCCGTCCCCAGCGGGCGATCCGGACGGCAGGCTGTTCACGACGCTGTAGGTGCGTCCGTTCCCCGGGTTCACGACCGTTCCCGAGGCAAGCGTTTCAGCCACGTTACGCGGCACGCTCAGAACCGGCAGGACCGACAGCACCTCGCGCCCGTCCGCATCAGGGACCGTGACCGGGTTCTCGCGGAACACGCCTCGGATCTCGACTGCAGCTTCGCCCTCCGGCGTAACGGTGACGGGCGCGCCGAACACACCGTTCAGCACGCCCGCCATACCGTCAAAGATCGACATTACCGGGCGGCGCCGTCGAGCAGCACGGTCCCGGTCGCCGACGGGTTGGCCGCCACGGCCAGAGCCGTGCCAACGAGCGTGTTTCCGGAAGCCGCCGTGGTGAACACTTTGTTGGTGTCGTCCCAGTAGAGCTTGGCACCGACGGTCCACGCCTGAGCCGAGGTCTTGGCGTGAGTGAAGACACCCGAGCGCACCAGAGCGACCGTCGCGCCGCTTTCGGCATCCGCCTGCGCAATCCCGAAGATCGAGCCGACGAGGGTGCCGCCGCCCGAGGTGACGGCATAGGGCGCGGGCACTTCCACCACGGCGCCATTCTGAACGAAGTTCTGCATTGTTCTGATCCTTTGATCGAAGTCGAAAACGACTGAGGGCGACCACTTGGGCCGCCCTCAGGTTGGCAAGGTCTCGGACGCCTTAGGAGCCGGCGTTCTTATAAAGACCCTCCCAGGCGAGGGCCTTCGCAGCCGCGTCGAGGCGCACCTTGAACTCGGTGCCGTCGACCGTCCAACCGTCCTGCTGATCGAGGAAAGGCAGCGCGATGCCGTCGAGATAGCTGACCTCGATCGTGTCGAACCGGCTGGGGTCGGCCGCGAGGAACCAGGCGTTTCCGGAGATCCGCGCATCGAAGATCGGTTTGGCCGCATCGCGCACCGTGTTGTAGGCGCGCGGCATCTTCGCGGTGCCGACCTTGTCGGTATCGTCCGGCGCGTACTCGCTGTTGAGTGCCTGCAGCACAGCCGAGCGATTGTTGGGCCCGGCGATCAGGTAGGCCGCCGGGATGTTCAGCGCGGTCGCGTTGCCGCCCCGGTCCTTCTGGGTCGCCATCGCGGTGATGCCGGCATTGATTGTGGCTTCGCCAGGCAGCCCGGCCGACCCCGCGAGGTTCGCATGGTCGGCATGGAACAGTGCCGTGCCATCCGACATGTCCGGGTTGCCGGTCAGGATCGCAAAGACCAGATCGCCCACAGTACGGCGCGCGGCGCGGCCCATCTTCATCGGAATGCGGCTGAAGGCATCGAGATCATCGTTGATGATCGTCTGGCGGGTCAGCGCGAAGAGACGGCCGTAGGTCGCCAGCACGACGCTCTCACCGTGATCGCCGATCGTCCCGTGCTTGAACTCGGCCCCCTCCGGCACCTCGGTCAGCGACGGGAAGGCATCGAGCCCGACGCGCTTGGTCGGCTTGAAGTCGCCCAGCGTCCCGGTCGAGGTGAACTGCTCGAAGGTTTCCTCGGTTTCCTCAAACCCTTTCAGCATCGATTTGTTGGCGACATCGGCAAGGATGTTACCGAAATCACTGGTTGAGTGCATGCCGCCGGATGCCGCAGCCGGCGAGAACGCCGCTCCGGCGAGAGCCATTGCGCCCCCCTGAACACTGATGCCACGCGCGGTGAGCTGCGCACGGGCCATTTCGCGCAGCTGCATCCCGGTGTACTCGTTGCGTTCGCCACCATCGAGCCCGACACGGGCATAAAGCGCCTTGGTGATGCCTTCGGCGGTCCGATCGACCACGTCACCCGTCACCTTGGCGGTCGGCGTAACACCGTTGATGTCGCCGCCGTCCTGAGCTTTGGCCGCCTTCTCGTCGAGGATCTTATCGTAGGCAGCCTCAAGGGACACGCCATCGGAGATCAGTTTCTGCCCGAAGCTCGACGGGAGCCCCGCCTGGGCGACTTTCGCAGTGATCTTCGAGGCACGCTCGCGCTCAAGCTGCACGGCCTCTTCGGCAGTCCGCTCAGGGACGGCCGGAGTCTTCACCTTCTGCTCTTCAGCGTCCGGCTTGGTGACATCTTTCGTCATGTCAGTCTCCTTGGATGATGGGGCTTCCGCCCCGGTTTCGCAGCCGGGGCTGCAATTTGATGCGACGCCGGCCACGGCCGCGCGCAGGTCTTTGGCAAGTGAGCTCAGCCCAGATGCATCTCCGAGCTCGGCGATGTGTCCGTCGATCCAATCGGCAAGGTCTGCCTTTTCGGTTTGGGTCGTTGCCATCAGGCGGCTGCCGGCGGGCAGGCGCCCTTCGGCCAGGGCCGACACAGCAGCTGCTGCCGACTGGACAGCGGCGTTCCGGATCGGCGGGTTCAGCTGTTCGACGAGCTGCTCGAATGCCGCACGCGCCTCCATGACCTCATCGGCCAGCCCACGCTTGACCGCCTCCAACCCTGTGAAGACGCCAGCCTCCAGTTTCATCGCGCCCTGGGCCGTCAGCTTACCGCGTCGGCCTTCTTCAACGGCCTCAGAGAAGGCGAGCCACATCGCGTCGTTCTCTTGCTGGATACGGTCACGGACCTCGGCCTTGAGATGCTCGTAGGGATTGCCGTCGACCTTGTGCTTGCCCGAATGGATCAGCGTGACCTTCACGCCGGCTTTCTCCAGGTTCTCCTGGTAATCGGCATGGATCACGACCACCCCGATTGATCCGGCTTTGCCGAAGGGCGGGATCGTGATCCGGTCAGCCTGCGACGCAATCGCGTATCCGGCGGAGAGCGCGTATTCAGCAAGGAAGGCGCGAACAGGCTTTTTCTCACGGGCGGCCCGAATGTCGGCCATCAGCTCGAAGATGCCGGCAGCCTCACCACCGAAACTGTCGATCTCCAAGGCGATGGCGCGCACCGTCTCGTCATCCGCAGCGGCGCGGACCTGTGCGCTCAGGCCCTCGTAACTCGTCATGCCGGAGCTTTCGCCGACATAGGACCCGCGCCGCACCAAGGTGCCGGTAATCGGGATCACCGCGACACCCTGCACATTGAGATAGGCGCCGTGTTTCTTCACACCACGATAGAGGCTGCCGCCGATCATCGAGCCCGCCTCAGGTCGAGCTTCCCAGCGATCAGCCGAGGGCTCGACGCCAAGGACGTCCAGCGAACGGTCGGTCGCCATGCCGAGAAGACGGGGGCCGAGCGCCTGGACGATGACCGCCCCCTTCTCGGGATCGATCATGAGCGGCGTATCGAACACCCTGGCTGCGATCTGCACGGTGGGGGCCATGTCAGTTTCCTTCCTTTTCGTCGTCTTCATCGGGCGGGGGATCGTTCTGATCGGTGGAGTAGCCGACGCCGGCGTTGCGCGCGGCGCGGCGTTCCTCGGCGATCTCCGCTTCGACTTTCTTGGGGTCCTTGCCGCGTTCGCGGATCTTCTCGCGGCGGCTTGCGAGCCCCGCCTCGATCTCGGCTTTGTCGGCGTTCACGTCCTTGGTCGGATCGACAACGGGACGGGCCGGCGGTGTCCACCGGATCTCGTAGGCGTCCGGGTCGATGCCTTCGACGTCCTGAAGGCCTTCCTCGATCCACCGCGCGAACCCGTCGCAGACTTGGGCGATCATCAGGTTCTGCTGCCAGTCCTTGATGTTCGGGTCCGTCGCCATGCGCCCGGCCCGGTGCGAGGTGTAATTCGACTGGCTGGTGTCGCCGGTGAACTGGTCATAGGTCAGGCCCAGGGCGGCCGCGATCGTGCGGTCGGTGACTCGCATGAACGGGTCGTAGCCCTCGACGGTCGGCGGATCCGTCCAGGTGATCTCATCGTCCTGACCGATGTTGAGCACCGAGCCGGGTTGGAGCTCGCCAATCTCCTGCGGCTGATCGGCGGTTTTCCAGACCGCTGCGAACATGGCGGCGATCTCCTGCCGCTTCACCTGACCGTCCTGGTACTTCTGAAGCTCGTGCAGGAGCGTGACGACCGGAGCGAACCAGCTCACCCCGCGCTGTTGCCCCGGCCGAACCGGGTCGAACGCGTGGATGATGTTCTCGGCCGCAACGCGTTTGGTGGGCGGCATGGCGCCCCAACGGCTACCGGGATGCTGCGCGTAGATATGATAGGCGACACGTCGCCCGATCCCGTCGAACTCGATCCCTTGGACCGCGGTGTTCCCGTTCGGAAGCTTGCCGTCGATCATCTCGTTCAGGAAATCCGCTTCGAGAACCTGCACCTGAAAATTGAGCGGATGACCATCCGACGGGCGCCGGTATCGGCGCCGAAACAGCACTTCGCCGTCGCTGACGATCGTCCCGAACCCGAGGGCCTGCTGACCGAGTAGACTCAGCCGACCATCGACATCCCAGTGTCGGGCAGAACCATGCTGACGGATCACGGCCTCGACACGGGTGCGAACTTCCTCATCGTCGTCCAATGCGTGAACCGAGGGTATGATGCCCGCACCCACAACGTGGTTCACCAACTGGCGGCGGCCGCGCACCGTGCGGGGGTTGTTGCGCAACATGTCGCGCGACATCCACGAAAGGCGCGATCGGTCAGCCCGCCCGGCCTCGATCGCATCGGTGCGATTGAACCGGAAATCCGATGCCCGGCTCGTGCGGCCTGCACCATCGTAGTGCCCGCTCATCGTTGCGAGCGCCCGGCGTTGAGCGAGTGCCATTTCGCGGCGCAAGGCGACACGAGGCGCGAGCGTGGCAATCAGGTCGTTGATCCGGTTCGCCAGCGGCGGACGCCGCTTGTCGCGCCCGCTCATCGCCAACCACTCTTCGTTGTAGGCACCTGGATGCGTCCCGAAGAGACGAGCCCCAGATCTTCCATGATCTTCCGCTCGATCCGCTGCATCTCAGACAGGTCGCGGAACTCGACGCGTTCCCCGTTCATCTGGGCGCTGCGCACACCTTTCGCGATCGCCGACCGGATGGCGGCGAGATCGTTCTCGGTATAGTCGGCCATTTTGGCTCCCTGTCAGAATAGCTTACGCGGCACGCGGCGCGGTGCCGGGCCTGTGTCAGTGGCCTTGCCGTTCTCGGTGTCTTCAAGAGCAACGGCATAGGTGTTTTGCTGCCCGCCGAGCGCCCAGGCCGGTGGGAGTTCGAAGTTGATCCGAAGCATGCCAAGCTGCTCGGCGACGACACGGGCCATCACCGAAAGGTCGGTTCCTTCGTTCCGGACGACACCGGGCTTCTTGACCCAACCCTTCGACGTCCGCTCTTCGGCGATGAACTCCTCGAGGCCGTCATCGGTCATCCAGCGCGGCAGGATCAGCGATGATCCCCCGGCTGTAGAACCGCGCGCGAGCATCCCGGCGATCGTGTTCTTCACCTGGTCCGAAGCGAAGTTCAGGATCTTGATCGAGCGGCCCTTGCCGCCTCCGGCTTTGCGTTCCGGCGTGGCGAGCCACCGCCGGGCAGCGTGACGGAAACCGCCATGGCCGCGTGTGACGAACCAACGGGTTCCTTGGCCGGCCTTCTTGCGAGCTTTCCAGAACACCTCGGCATTGTCCGAAACACCAGGGCGACCTTGGAAGTCTACGCTCAGGCCCGCCGCCCGGAGGCCGTAGGTTTCGCCCTCGACGGGCCAGACCCGCTGGCCGAGGCCGATGAGTGCCTGCCAGTCCGCAATGTACTTTGCCGGATCGAGCGTGCGGCCATTGCCGTCTTCGTCGACCTCGGCGCTCGGAGCGTCGGCCGGCGGCTGCGTGATGTCGAACCGATCCACGACCTGTGCGCGAGCGCCTTCGCCCCAAGCCGTCACTTGGACCGCGAAGTAGGTGCCTTGAACGTCCACCGACACGGTGATGAACCGCGTCCAATTCGGTGCAACGCCACGGGAGAGATCGTGCCCCTCATCCCTGAGGAACGTGGACCCGATATCGCCGTCGTCGCCGCGTTTCGGGCTGAAGGGCACGCCGATCTCGGTGTAGTGCACAGTCGCCAGATCGGTTTCGTCGTCGAGCTGCTCGGCTTTGCGTCGAGCTTCCTCGTAGTTCGCCACAAGATCGCGCCAGCTTGCGAAGGTCGCGGCGGCGCCATTGAGCGCGTAGCTCGCCACGTCTGTCTTGCGGATCGCCGCGTCGTCGATTGAGACCAGCTGACCATCCGTGGTTTCGTGCCGCCAACCGCCGCGCCCAGCCAAAGCCGCGCGGTTCAGTGCCATCTTGTGCCGGTGCGCGATCAGGCTGCCGCAATGTGGACATTCCATCTCCGCCCGCTCACCGGCTTCACCAGGCTCGAGGGCATCATCATAGTGCAGACGATCGAAACGCGGCTCGAACTCGCCCGAGCAATCCGGACATTCCCAGTACCAGCGGCCGCGCGTGCCTTGGTTGTAGATCTGGACCACACCGCCGCCGACGGGTGGCATCTCGTGCGGGGCAGTCTCCCGCACCCGCCAGCTCGGGTCGGTGACCTGGTAGGCCGGGCTGCTCTCGACCAGGACGAGGCCCCGGCTCAGGTACGATTTCACACGCTGCAGCGACATGCGGTAGGGCGTGCCCTCCGGGTTGTCCTTGCCGCCGAGAACCGCCGGGTGGTGATCGTAGTCCGTGAGCAGCACCATCTTGTAAGTGCCGCCCGAGAGCATCGTCGGCGTCGGGTATCCGATGGTCAGCCGCATCCCGCGAAACCGCTTTCGGCTGAACGTGTCATCATCGCGAGCCCGGCCAAGGCGATCCCGGATCACGGGGCTGTTCTGGATCAGCGGGTTCAGTTTCTCCTCCACCCACTTGTCGCGGTCGCTCTTCGACATGTGCACGATCAGGACCGGGTTCGGGTCGCAGATCGGAGCGTGCAGGGCCGTGGCCTGCAGCATCATCGTTTTGCCGGACTGCGACGGCCCGACGAAAGCCAGGGTCTTGAAACGGCGCGACTGCGTCATGTCGCTCGGCTCGACCATGTATGGCGTCATCGACCGATCGAAACTCTGCCACGCCCCTTGCGCCTGAACCCGAATATAGCGCTCGGCCGCGTCGGTGACGCTCATTCGACTCGGCGGATCCATCACTGGCAGCGCGTTTTCGAGCAGTTCCTCTGGCGTCATCAACGGCGGCAGCGGTGCGAAGACACCGAGCCGGCCGATTGCCGCATCCGTCATCTGGACCATCAGACGCTGATCTCACCTTGTTCAGCCGCCAATGGTGACACCGCGCCACCTCGCCGCTCTGCGATCAGCTCGTGGAACTTCACGCGCGACTGCACCAGGACCTCGTCGGACCGGCGCTGGATCTTGTCCACCTCGGCCAATCCGAGGCCGAACTCCATCTCGCAGAAGTCGGCAAGCGTGTTCATCGACAAGCGGAACTCGTTGATCATCACCTCGAACAGCTCTTCAACGCGCGACGCCCGGACCAGCTCGCCGCGCAACTCCGCAGCACGGTTCCGGGCATAGTCCGCGTCGGCCTCATCCTTGATCTGACGCGCGGTCAGAACCTTATCGTTGTCGTCAGTATCGCCCTCGGCATTGCGGAACAGCATGGCCAACTGAGCAGCCGATCGGTTCGCTTCTTCTCGCGCCGAGAGCTCGGCCGCGTCCCGTTCCATGCGCCAGGCGTAGCAGTCGGCGAGCCGAAACTTGTACTCGCGACCGTTGCCTCCGACCTCAAGGACCGGCAGCGGGTTCTCGAGATCCTGCAACCACTTCGTGATCGTCGGCTCGCTGACATCCATCGCCTGGGCGAGCTGGTAGCGATTGACGTCGGTGTCCTTCACGGACTCCGGCAACGGGTGCTTCGCCCGCAACGCTGCCAGGTCCGCATCGGTCCTCATCGTCTCTTACTTTCCTTGCTTCCCATGCGCCCGTGATGGACAACAACAACAACCCGAAAATTCACCCCCCAATTCCCAGTCTCACCCAAATGCACCGGGGCGCGAATAACCCGCGTGCGTGGCCTTTAGGGAAGGACCCGTCGCCTACTTCGCGGTGGCCAGCGCGTGCTGCAGCCAGCGGTAAAAGTTCGCTTCGAACGTCTCACGTGACTTCCGGGCCGCGACCTCTTCGAACTTGAAGCGCGGCGTGTACGTCGGCACCGCGGTGGTGAAGTGCATCACCTTGCGCAGCGTCCGCTTACCACGCCGCTCCCAGATGCCCGGCGACAACTTCGATCCAGGGCGAGGCACGAAGTACTGGGCCCGTGACGGATAGCGCTTGCGCGACGCGGCGGTCGTGTTCTGGTGCCGGTCCAACTGAACCTGAACGGCGGACATCACGCGGCTCACCATCGCGGGTGACATGTTGCCCGCCGCGGTCAGGCGCATGCCAGCCGCCGGCGTCACTGCGACGATCTGTCCTGCGTACTTGAGGCGATAACCCATCGCCCGCTCAAGCCCGGTCTGCGGTCGCGCGCCACCCTCGGCTTGGACTTCGAGGTAGAAGCGCCGACCGACCGCTGTCTTCCGCTCGACCGTGGCGACGAGGTTCGACTTAGACGACCGCTCCACCCGGAAGGCGTTGAGCGTCCACCGTGTCGGGCGGTCGAACACCGAGCCCATGTGCTGTTTCTCGGCCTCGATCACATCCGTTGCAGTGTCGTTCAGCGCCCGCGAAAGGGCGTAGGGAATCTGTCGGGCCTGCACGTCATCGAGCTGGCGCACGAGCCTGTCGATGTTCCCAGAGATCGAGATCATGGCGTTTCCAAACGCAAAGCGCCCGGGGCGGGATGTCCGCTCCGGGCGCAGTAGTGCTCATGGCGTACAGTCAAGCCTCGTAGAAGTTCGTTTGTCAACGGTGTCGTCATTCCCCTGTTTTCCAAGGGGTTTGTGGCGGCATGGCCGTGGTGACGCTGAAGCACGACAGCCCGCCACCGATTCGCAGATTGTCTCGAACCTCGGCCAGCGCGGACCAGAACCGCAGCCAATCACGTCGTGCCGCACCGATGTGCTCGGGGCGCGGCCACCAGTCGATCGGCACGAAGAGGACTGCCTCCTCGACCCGGTTCCCTCGTCGGTTCACACGCACCTGACGCGGCCAGCCTTGCGCGCCGAGGTCAGCCGCATCCTGCGTTCGGGCGACCGCACCATACCGGCTGCCACAAAGTGCGGCAGGACGCGGCATCGGCACCGCACCGACCATCGGATCGGGCAGCTTGCCGAGCCGTGCGGCCTCGGCGATCGCCACCGCCATGCCGCGCCCGCCGAAGGCCTCGGGAAGCGTGGCCACGGTTGCCGCGATCACGTCTGCGTCGGGATGGGGTGCGGTGTAGCCGCCGCCATCCACGCGGCAGCCCAGTCGCGCCTGCTGCATCATCCGCCACTCGACACCCACGTTCGAGGGCCGCGGCGCAATGTCGAAGTCGAGGCGGACACACTCGGCCCGGAAGGCCCAGACGACGAGGTCCCAGATCGCAGCTTCGATGACGCGGCCACGGGCAGGGCGCACCGGACGGGCGATGGTTTCGGCCGAGCGGTGAACGGTGTCGATCCGCGCCGCCATCATGCCGCCGCTCCCTGCGCCCGACGATGCGCGATCCCGGCCCGCACGATGTCCTCAGCGATGCGGGTTTGCTCGTCGTACCAGGCAAGCCACTGGCGATCATCTGTGGCCACGTGTCGCCCGCCCTCGATCCCTTCGAGGATCAGGGTGCGACGACGGGCCGCCTCGGCCGCACGCCGGGCGATCATCTGCTTCTCGGCCTCGAGCGGCGGGCGTGGGCGGCCCTTGGCGACGAGGCCGGTGAGGAACAGATAGGTCTCGACATGCTCGCCCCGCGCCATCAGGGCCTCGCCCTGCCGCGAATGGAGCCACGACTGCATGATCGGGTTCTCCGGATCGGGCGGGGTCTGCAGGTCCTGGGCGTGGTTCAGGATCGTCGCGAATCCGGGCCAGACGTTGTGCGCCTCGCCACTGGCGCGCGCCCGGATGAAGCGCTTCAGCGTGACCAGATGATCGTCGGTGAGGTAGCCCAGCCGATCGGCGAGCTTGTCGAGGAAGGCCCCGTGCTCACCGGCCTTGGTGCGGCGGTCGCGTACCAGCCCATCGGCTTCCAGCGGCTGGATCAGCAAGCGCCTGACCCGCTCGCGCTTCGCCAGCGTCTCGGTTTCGGTGGGGGTCGGGGTCGTGTCGTCGGTCATCGCCTGTCCCTTTCTCAGCACTGCCAGCCGGTTGCCGTGAGCTCGTCGTCGGTCAGAAGCCCGGCGGCGAGGATGTGCCCGATGACCCACGGCCGGAGGTCATCGAGGGCGTCGGAGCGACCCGCGCGCAGCCGCTCGACGGCAGCCTCGGCTTCGCGGATCACGAGTGGATTTTCGGAGAGAGATGGAACCACCTCGCGCACGTGCCCGCCCGCCCTATGGTTCTTGTATGGTTTATCTATATATAGGCGAGGCCCATTTTTGACCCCTTTTGAGGTCAAATTTGACCCCTTTTCGGACCGGTAAAAGGGTGCAGGGCTGACCCCTTTTGAGGGTTCATTTTTGACCCCTTTTAGCGGGATGACCTTCGCGCGCGTGAGGAAGCCGTAGCCGCTCTTGCGACCGCGTCCACGGCCCGACTCACGAATGATCCAGCCGCCGTCCTCGAGGTCGAGAACGGCCCGCTTCACGGTCGATTTCGACTTGCCCAGAACCCGCATCAACTCGTCGATCGACGGGGTGCATTCCGAGGTCCGGTGGTTGGCATAGTCGAGCGCAAGGACATGCGCCAGAAGCCGCGCGGTGTCGGTTAGGCTCGTGTCCCGCCGCACGCTCTCCAGCCAGCCCCAGCGCGCACTGTTCCACTCGCTGACGTCGATGAGACGCGCCTCGTCCAATCCCTGCCTCCTGACGGCCTGTGCCATCCTGTCCCTCGTGTTCTGGCGCCTTGGTGGCGCTCGAATTGTGCGACCGGTACTGTGATCTGTCCCGTGTCTATGCGGCCTCCGACGGCCGCACGTCGCCCGTGGCAATGAACTTGCGCATCTGGGCGAGAAGCGTGCGGCGATAGATCGCGCTCGCAGGCTCTCGCCTAAGCCCCTGTTCTTTCTTGCGCATGGCCGCGACGTGGTCGGCGAGCTTGACGAGGTTCACGACCTCCAAGAACCCGCCGAGATTTAGCTCGCGCCAGTCATCGAGCGCGTTGAGCGCACTCATCCACGGCTTCAGGACGGCGCTGGCGTATGCGTCCAGGTGATCGCCGTAGGGGCACTCCGCGACGGCCTGCAGCCCGGCTGTGAAGAGCTCGCAACGATTCATCTCGACATGATCGCGCACGAGGCCGATCTGCATCAGTTGGCGCGGTTTGCGGTGCACGGCGCTGACCGGATAGGACATGAGTTCGCAGCCTGCGGCACGCACGATCTCGTTCGACTTCACCGCCCAATACTCCTGCGCAAAGAGCGCCGCCTTGTAGAGGTGGTAGATCGTGATCGCAGTGACGTCGCCGTTCACGGCCGCGAAAGCTCTGGCCTGTTCATCGACGGACATGGCGACAACCATCGCAGGGACTTTGTCGTAGCCGCGCATGAGCGCCGCATGCGTCCGATGTTGGCCGTCGATGATCGCGAACCGTCCATCGCCGGCCGGCGCGACGAGGATCGGCGTGAACCGCTTCCAGTCGAAGTTCTTCGCGATCTTCGTGATGGCGGTCCAGTTTGAAGGGCCCAGCGGGCGTTGGTATCGGTCGTCGAGCCCGAGATCCGCGATTGGTACGCGGGCGAGCGTCGGGATCTCGTCGAGCGGCCCGACCACATGGGGCCGGTCCCCGATGTCGATCGGGCGTAGTCCGTCATGGGTCATGCGGTCTTCCTTTCCTGCTGGGCGGCGAGGCGCATTGCAGCGGCGAGAATAGTTTGCCTCGCGTGCGGCGATCCGCGGCGGAGCGCCTGACTGACGTATCCTTCGCTAAACCCGAGCTGCAGGCTCGCCTCACGCATCGACGGAAACGAGAGCGGCCCCAGCGTGACGGGCTTGGCACGGATGCGAGCATGGCGCGGTTTTCGCGCGATCCGGTCGGGATCGCCTTCGTTGATCGCCTTCCACACCGCATGCGCCGTCTTGCCGAAAGCACGGGCCGCGTCAGCGGCGCTCGCGAACGTGCGCCCGGCGATGAGGACCGGGGTAGGATCGATCCGGGGATAACCCAACCCAACGAGATCGAGCTTCCCTGTGCGTGCGGCCAGCCGGACTGCATCCGGCGTCACCTTGTGCGCTTTGGCCGCCGCATTCGCGTCGGGGAAGCTTTCCCCTCGAATAACGATATCCGCGTACTTCCGCCGCCCCATCACCCGGACCTCCGCTTGTCGCGCATCACCTTGAGGTCGGCGAACACAGTGCGGCGCGACACACCCTCGGTCTCGGCGATCTCGTTCACCGCGACGCCTTGCCAGTAGAGCTTTGCAATCCTCGCCCGACGCTTTCCCGCGTCTGTGGACTTGGGCCGGCCATCACCTCCCACGTTGAAGTCGAGGTAGGGGGCGTGACCCTCTGAGCGGGCCAGCGCGCCCCAAACGGCGCCGAAAAAGGCCTCCTGTGCCGGACTCATGATGACCTCCCCAACGTCGCGCCGAGGTTTCCGATCACCGCGTAATCTCCCGGCCGCGTGAACCGCTTTCGGCATGGCCGGATCCAGTGCAGCGACGGCGCATCGAAGATCCTCGGTTTGCGCCAGACGAACCAGGCGTAGCTGGCCATCGTCGAGGGCTTGCGATGCGTGCCGGACCTTTCGTCGAAGTAGGTCTCATCCGGGTCGCGCAGGATGCCGCGGTGCAGGGGGACCCGCTCGACAAACTGGAACACATGCGCGGGCGGAGCCCGGTCAAAGAGGGTCTCGAACCGCTCTTGCCCTTCGAGAAACGCCGTGCGCTGGAAGATCGCTACGCCAACACGGCTCTGCTCGAGCGCGCGTTCGATGAAATCGACAGCGAGGTTGAAAGGCGGGTTCGTGATCGTCCAGTCGACGTCCGGCTCGGGACCCGCGAGGTAGTCCTGTACGGGCAATCCGATACCGTAGTCGTGGATGTCCGACGCGATGATGCGCTTCGTCACCTCGGCGATGGGGCGCAGCATGAACCCACGGTTCGCGGCCGGTTCGCGCACGACCCTATTCATGAGCGTTAGCCCGCGGCTCGACAGTTCCCGCAACAGGGCGCGCGTGGCCCAGGGCGGCGTCGGGAAGTCATCGAGACTGTCGAGCGGCTCGTGTCGTGCGGCGGCGAAGGCGGAGTTGGCGGTCACGTCGCTCTCCCCGACTTGGTGAAGGGGACCATCAATCTGATGAAGAGGTGTTGCAACGATTGCGAAACGCGATCTTTGGCGTCATCGTCAGAACAGCCCAATGGACGCCAATGGAGGATACCTTGAATGTCTGAACGGGACAACTGCGCGAGCGATGAAGTAAGCCCGTTCGAGCACCAAGTGCTTGCGACCTTGCAGGTGCATAGCTTTCTTCTAACTGCCCTTATTAGGGGCCAGTTTAATTCTCTCAGCGCGACTGAAGTGGATGAAATCATTGAATCCCTCCATCGCGAGTTTGCGACTCTCGAACTCCCCGAAAACGCGCGCACCGACGAAAAAACGCTGCAAGCCATTTCGGACCGGCACGCCGTTTCGCAGCGAATTCTTGAGCAGATGCTCGAATTTGCGCGACCTCGTTAGGGTGAATAAGAAGCGGCAGCCACTGATTGCCATCGGTGCACTCAACGTCGCAAGCTTCGAGGATGGGTTTGCCGTTTTCATCGCGCGTCATTCTAAAACCAGCCATCGCTCAGCCCTCCCCAATCCAGTAGACGGCCTTTGACGCGCTGAGCGCGGTGACGACCTCGCCCCAGACGCCCGCGCTGCGGTCGCGGCCTTCGATCGGCGGCACCACCACGGCATCGCAGGAGATCAGAAGGGGAAAGCACCAATCGGTCCAGAAGCCGGCATCGAGCGGATCGAGGCGGGGCGCGGTTGCACCTTCCCGCAGCGACGGCACACGCAGCGCGCACATGTCGGCCGACAACATGATCGGCGAAATCGCAGTGACGCCGGCGGCCGCGAACCGCGCCGACCAGATCGCGGCGCGCACTCCCGCCTCGGTAGACCGTCCTAGTTCCCACCATCCATCGGCATTGACGGCGATCTTGGAGTAGGGCGAAGCGAGGTAGACGAGGGGGCGATACCCGGTGAGCTCGCAGACCGCCGCGTCGAAACTGACCATCGAGAAGCGCTGACCCCGGTCGTGACGGGCGAGCGTGCCCCAAGCAAACGGGTCGAGATCTTCGAGATCGAGAGGCGACTGATCGTTCATGACCGTTTCCCCCAATCGTCCGGCGCGACCACGGCCATGACCGCGATCACCGTCACGAGAAACGGCCAGAGCGGCACCACCAAGCAGAGCCTGCGCCAGTTGCGTAGGGCAGCCTGCGCGCTGTCGGTGAAGGTGATGAGGTACAGGAAAGCCCCGGTGAGATAGACCCACGCGAAGGTCGACAGGATGAAGCCGATCACGATCCACCCCCGATCCCGAGGAACGCTTCGCCCTCGGCCTTGGCCGCGTCGAACGCCGCATCGTCACCGCACCGAGCCGCCATGATCATCCGGGCGAGGATGTCGCTGGCCTTGTCGGACCGGTTCGTCACGCCGCGTGCGATACGGTCGATCTCGTCGTCGGAAAGCTCGGCTTCGATGGTTAGGTCAGGCATTCACATCCTCCTCGTTCGGTTCGGGCGGCAGGCGGAGCCAATAGGCTTCGGTGATCCAGGTCCGCGAGCCACAACTCGAGCAGGTCACGTGCATGACAGGATCGGGGCCGAGGTTCGGGTCTCTCGTGAACTCGACCTTGCGGCCGGTCGGGGCCCAAAGGTGGAAACAGTGGGTCACGGCGTGCCCTCCAGTCGCGCGATAGCGCAGTCGATCGCGTCGCGCGCCTCGTAGAGCTCGCGCAACGCCTCCGACCGGTCGCGTGCCTTGGCGGACACCTGAGCAGACAGAAGGGCCGAAACCGCTTCACCGGATTCCTTGGCGATCGACGAGCTGTCGCTGATGAAATCTCCGGGCGCGACGGCGCTCGCTTCCGTCAGGCGCCGCATGCCGAGCCGAGTCAGGGGATAGCGACCAAGGGCATCCTCCATCGCCCAGACGGCGACATGGGAAATGTCGAGCTGGCCCGAAATGACCCTGGACAAGGTCCCCTTGACGAGCGAGGTGCCGAGCCGCGCATTCACCGCCTCGGCCGCCGCTTCATGACAGCCAAACGCCTTGATGAGCGAAGCTGCCTGAACACGGACCTGTTCGCGAAGATCATTCATGTCCGGCTCCAGGTTTGTGAGCGAAAACCTTGTTTTCTTGGCGCTGCGCGATCCGCAGACAAAGATGTCGGCATGGATTGGATCGGGACATCACGGGGAGACCTCCGAAGGGACGGGGGCAGGCACGCTGGACCAGCGCGACCCGCCCCCGCTACGGTTGGACGTGCCAACAACCAACCGAAGGACGGAAACGATGGACGACGAGCAGCTGGGGCCATTGCTCAATGCGATGGCGAGACGAGAGGGCGAAATACGCGCGCTCGAAGTTTTGGCAGCCTTCCTACTTGCGCAGGTGGCTGTGAACAGGCCCGAGGGCGAGGGCCCCGTATTACCCGAACAAGTGGTCATGATGGCTTGCGCCCGCATGAACGAAGTGGCCGAAGAATTGCCGCCAGACCCGAACATCGGCCATTACATGCGGATCCGCGGCGAAGCAGCCGCCGCAACAAGCGCCGAGATCGAGCGGCTGGCGCGTGCAGCCGTCGGAAACACTCCGCCAGACCGGGATCAAGCCTAGGATCAGAGGCCTCGACGACGCCTTCGGGGATATCACCCCTTATCGCCGGCCGCCCGCGGGGGGCGACACGGTACCTCGTTGATAGCGCTCGATCGAGTGCACCGCATTCGATCGTCCTTTGGACCATCTTGGCGAAGTCGACGTCGACGCGTTTCGGGGTCTCGAGCGCCACAATCCGCGCTTCAAGCGCTTTGATCCGGGCGTGCAGACGGCGATTGAAGATCATGTGTGGGCCTCGTTCATGCTTCGCACTCCGAAGCGCGCCCACTGTAGCTTTGGCGAGGCACCTCGATGCGGGTCTCAACACTGTCGGCGCCTGTCGTGACGCGCTGTTCGACCGAAAAGCCGCCCTGAGGCATGACCTCGAGCAAAGCGCAGGCTATTCTGAAGGTCTCATGCTCCACGGAGGTTTTGATGAGCGGCATTTCAGACATTACGAAACTCCTCGAACAGATCCCCATCTGGCGCACGCTCAAGGCGCTGCCGGGACGTGTGGAAGCCCTCGAGGCTCGCGTGGCCGAACTGGAGGAGACGCTCGCCAAGCCCAAGGTCACGCCGGGTCAGCCCTGTCCGGCGTGCGGCCACCATGCGCTGCGCAGGACATCCTCGGAGATTTCGTCCGGCCATTTCGGGGCGCTTGGCGCGCGCGACGAAGTCTGGACCTGCGAGAACTGCGGGGAGGAAGACCGACGCTCCGGCGTCAGATAGACCATTTGCGGAGAGGACCCTCACCTTTCGAGCGCTGGACTCGACTCGGCGGCGCGACCTACGGTGGTCGTGCATTTGATGGGGAGGGATTTGATGAAGCGGTTTGTGAGTGTTTGGGCGTTCACCAGTCTGCTCAGTGTCGCCTTTGCGATCAGTGCGCGAGCAGAGCCGGAGATGTCGCCTCGCGCCCTCAGTGGGGTCGGGGATGTTCTCGCGGACACGACTTGCGAAGAGATCAATGTCATTTTCCAGACGGACACGCCGGAGATGCAAGAACAGATCATCGTCGCATTGATCTATGGAATTTCTGTTCAAAGGGCTGGTGTATACGGAGGTCTCGCCGACGAATTGTTCGCGAACTTGATGACCGTGTTCACCTACTGCATGGAGCACCCCGACAAGTTGGTCGCTCCGACGCTTCTGGGTCTGACGCAGGACTGAACTCATGCCGCGACCGCGTGACCTGTGGTGGTCGAAAAAATGACAGTGAGGATTTTGATGAAGCGAACGTTTTGGGTCGGCGCGGTGGCCGCGACAATCACAACGCAGGTGTTTGGCGCAGATTTCGACGAAATACGGGTTGCGAATGTGCTTTCCGAGACCCAGTGCGAGGATCTCATGGCTATCATGGGCGATGCCAGCGCACCGGATGGCGACCGCCCCTTCGACAGAGTGGCGCTTTGGGGACTGCTCATCGGCTTCACCTACGCCGAGACGGGAGTCGAGGGTTTCCCGGAAGCCCTCTCCACTCGCGTCGAGAAAATCCGGGCCGACTGCGAGCGACGCCCTGGCGCATTTCTCTACGAAATTCTCGCCGAGTAGAGTCAAGCTGCATCCTCCACCCAAGAAGATGCGGGTACAGCGCCACTTGTCTCACGCTCGATTGCGAAAGCGAGCGTGAGACTCGGCACCTTCGACCCATTGACGATTTCGCTCATGTACGCACGCGAAATGCCGATGGCGTTCGCCAACTGGGACTGGGTTCGGCCAGAACTGGAGAGGTGAGCCTTGAGCTTGTTCATGCCCGCTTGTTGGCACACAGCGAACAAATCCGCAAGAAAAAGTTCGCTATATGCCGTTTGGCAGGTGCATGCGCATGTGGCACTTAGCGAACATGACGAGCATGCGCATACGCGAACTTCGAAAAGCCCGAGGCCTAACTGGCGAACAGTTAGGTGAACTCGTCGGCGTTTCTAAAGGCTACGTGTCTGAGCTTGAGACCGGCAGGAAGAACCCAGGCGGACGACTCGTCCTTAAGCTTGCCGAAGCGCTGGAAGTTGAAGTTGCGGAACTCTTCGAGGGCGAAGACAAGGCCCGCGAAGAGGCTGCTCTGGATGCGCACCTCGAAGTCATGCGCCAACTATCCGACGAAGACCGAAAAGCCATTGAAAAAGCGGCTATCGGGCTTCTGCGCACGCCAGGCGGATCATCGCGAGCACCTTAGCCCGATCGCCAGGGTCCAGCTCCGAAAGCAATTGTCGAAATTCATCCGTCGTCATAAAAACCTCCCCCGACCGCAAAATCAGAACATTGTGCGAACTCGGCGCGTGCGCTGTCAACGCCCGTCCTCTGCGATAGCCACCCGGCCTCCTCAGAGGACGCGAAAGAACGAGGGGACATTACCCTAAAGATAGCAAAGTCCATCTCTACACGAGCCCTGAACGCGTCGATCTGCCCAACCGATTCGCTTTGATCTAAAGACCAGTTACGCAAAAGTTCGCTATCAGACAACTTTTGACTTGCGAACATGGTTCGCTGTGTGCAAACAAATGGCCCCATCAACCGATGGAGCTATTGTATGTCCCAGCCCACGACCGCCCTTCCGCTGCGCCTCTCTGAGGCCTGGCAGATCGCCGCGAACCCCTCGGCCTATGCCGACCGGCCGCACCTCGTTTCCTACGCCCGTCTGCACCTGGCGAGCGCCGAGGGCCGCACCATCCCGCAACGCCACCGCTTGGCCGCGCATGTCAAATCCGCGCCCTGCCTGATCCTGATCAAGGGTGGCCGGGCATGACCGACGTTCCGGTTTACCCGCAGGCATCAGATGTGCGACGGTTGTTGTGCGTGATCCGGGACAGGAGCGTGGCAGCGGGACGCAGAACGCCCTCTTGCGACCCGCTGCCACGTCAGACGATTGCGCGCCGATCAGGCGCGCTCGAAATCATCACCGTAGATAGACTTACCGGCTTGGTTGTGCGCCCGCTTGTTCACGCGGAGCCTCAATGGGGGTTCGTCGGCGTAGATGAGGGTCATGGCCGCACGCAGCCGAGGCAGGTCGGGGTTGCCTTCAGCCTCAGCGAGAAGCGCGTAGAACCGCCTGCGCAAGTCGGCGTGCTGGTGAGCTGCACCGCCAAAGTCCCAAACCAACTGTGCAGCCGTGATAATCGCGACCGCCAAGCCGGAGAAGCGCGCGACGACCGGATAGTCCGGGCCGAAAGCTGCAATCGCCGCAGAACCGGCAAGCACGGTTACGAACAGAAGAATGCGGTGTGCTTGCACGAGCGTGGTCTGCCGCATGTCGTGGTAGAGCGCCGAGCGCAAAAGGTCGAAGCGAACTTCTTTCAGGTCTTCGGCGGGCGAACGCCCGGCGGGCACTGGTTCGGCGTCGGTGGCGTCGGGTTCGGGCGTTCGCGCGGCAAGTTGGTCGGCTGGTGGTTTGCGCATCTTCTGTCCTTTTTCTCGAACATGGCTCTGATTTCCTCTTCGGTTGGGGTCATGGCAGGTCGCGTTCCCCCTGAACGCGGCCTGCACCCTAAGGTTCTCCGATTCTGGGGGGCGGTCAACATGTTGCACTCTTTGTCAAGCACCTCGCATCATGTGGGGGTCCACCCATGACCGCCCGCACCGACTTCCTGACCCGCCTCGCACGACTGCCCTCCACCGAGTATTTCGACGCGTTCTTCGCCGAGACCATCGAGCACGGCGGCATCTTCGACTTCGGCGCGATCAAGACGATCGACCTGCACGACGTGTCCGTGAACCATGACTCGACCGAAGGCGCGATGATCGCCTGGGTCCGCGCGGCGAAGGCGAAAGAGGCCGAGGGCGATCTGGCATGGGCCGAGATGGTCCTGAAGGATCCGCAGTCCTTTGGCTGCGAGCGTCGCAAGGCCGCGCAGATCATCCTCGACCACTGCCGCGACGCCGCTCTGCGCATTGTCGCGCAGGCTGAACTGGCCCGGCTGGGCGGGGAGGCGGCATGAGCGAGGACATCGACCAGATTTTCCGCGCCATTCGAACGATGCGTGAGGACGTCAACGATTTCCGCGACGAGTTCGCCGAACTGTCTGACGAGGCACTCAATGCCGAGATCGAACGACAGGACGAAATCTCCGACGGCGCACAATACAAGGCCGACGCAGGGCGCACCGAGCTTTCGCTTCGAAAGTTGAGACGCGCCCTGATCGGCAGCCATTCGGAGGCGAGCTCATGAGCCTCCCAGACTTTGCCCGCTTCTGGATGATCGCCCGCAAACCCACCGGGCCCCATTCCCGCACCAACCCGACCCAGCGCTACTCCCACCGCGCCGACGCCGTCACCGCGGCCCGCAAACTCGCGGCCGACACGAACGCCCAGTTCGTCCTGCTCGAAGCGGTCGAGATCATTCGGCCCGGCGCGGACGACGAGACGGGGAGGCTGCTGTGATCTCGCGCCGCATCCGAAAACAGCTGCCGAAGGCGAGACTCCTGTCAATCGAGATCGGCGGGTACTTCGATGCCCCTTACTTCGCGAGGTTCCGTTGCGCCAACTTCATTCGTTGGCAGCTCTGGTGGGTCTGCGTCCACCACCGCTGGTTTTGGCACGAAGATGTTGCTCGTCGGCAGTACCCGCACCTTTTCAAGTCCAAATAGAGTTGGAGAAATTCATGACCACCACCGAAACCCTCACACTCGCCGACCTCTACATCCACCCGCTGAACCCACGTTCGGTCCACCTGGATGAAGAGGTCGAGGCCAAGGCGCGCTCAATCCTGTCGGTAGGGCTGATCCACAACCTCGCAGGCTACCGCGACCCGGAACGCGAAGGCGTCGGCATCGTCGCGGGCGGCTACCGCCTGCTCGCGCTGCAGATGATCGCATCGGGCAGCCTCGGCCCGCACGATCTGCCGCCGATCCGCGTCGAGGTCGCCGAGGATCACGTCAAGGCCGAGGCCTGGGCGGTGGCCGAGAACGTGGCACAGGTTCCCCTGACCCCGGCAGAAGAGATCAGCGCCTACGGCAAGATGGCCCGAGACACCGGCGTGACCCCGGACCTGATCGCCAAGGCTTTCGCCGTCACAGAACGCCACGTCCGCCAACGCCTGTCTCTGGCCGATCTGCCGACGCCGATCCTCAAGGGCCTCGCTGAGCGGAAGATCACGCTCGACACCGCCAAACTCTTCACCACGGCAGCGAGCCCCGAGGCAGCCGTCGAGATCTACGAGACCGCAACGCGCGAGGGCTGGAACGAGTGGTCGATCAAACAGCGCTTGAAGGGCGACCGGATCGGCATGGATGACCGGCGCGTGCGCTTCGTGGGCCTCGCCCGGCTCGAACTCGAAGGGGTCGCCGTCCAGCGTTCGCTGTTCTCGGACGACGCTTTCGTGCAGATCGACCCCGCGCAGCTGGACGACCTGTTCAAGCACGACCTTGAAACCGCACGGGTCGAGGCCGAAGGGGAAGGATGGGCTTTCGTCTGGGCGTCCGAGGAGGACAGCGCGTGGTCGATCCGCAACGGCGATCCCCGCCTCAAGGGGTTCGAAGAGATCGATCCGGAGCCAGTCGAACTGCCTGAAGCCGATCTGGCCCGGCTCGAGGAACTTAGCGAGACCCCGGACTATCAGCTGACCAAAGCTGAGGTGCAAGAACTCGACGACATGATCGCGCGCGAACGCGGCAGCTACACCGACGAGCAGCTGACGACGATCGGCTGCATGATCTTCGTCGACCGACAGGGCCAGCTGCAGCGCATCGAGGGGCTGCGCAAGCGCGAGACCAACTCGAATGATGAGACATCCCCCGCCGCGTCGAAACCTGCGCCGCCTGCCGTGCCGGACGCGGTGCGCGACGACATGGCCGCCATCGCGCTCCACGCCCGCCAGCGTGCGCTCCTCGGCAAGACCGAGCTCCTGCTCGACCTCTTCGCCTACCAGCTCGAAACCGACATTCCCGAGTGGCATCGGATTTTCGCACTCGCCACGAACCCGCCAAAGACCACGCCGGGCGTCGCAGCCGGGTTCAGCCCGAGCGAGCGGCTGGCCTGGCCGACACGGGAGTACAACAGCCCCGAGCCGAGCGGCGAGGCCTTCGCCGCGTTTCAGGCGAAGGGGCAGAAGTACCGCAACCAGATCCTGTCCTTGCGCCTGCCCGCGCTCCTGAACCACATGGCCACTGACCTGAAGGTCAACCTCAACACCGCGACCGCGCCCGACGTGCGCGCGATCTGGACGCCGGGGTTCGAGAACTTCTTCAGCCGCCTGCGCGGCCCCGCGCTGGACCAGATTGAGGCGGAGCTCCTGCACGACGCCGACGAGGACAAGCGGGCAGCCTTCGCCAAGATGAAGGTGAAGGAGAAGGCCCGCGAACTCTCCGATCTATTCGAGAATGCCGAGGTCCGTGAGGCATGGGGTCTGTCACGCGAGCAGGCGACACGCCTCGACAGGTGGATCCCCGAGGACATGCGCCGGCATCTCGTGGTGCATGAGGCTGCGGCGGAAGAGGAGGCGGCGTGATGATCTGGCAAATCAGCATACTAGTCGGCCATTGCATGGGTCAGTGGTGCAGCGTCAGCACCTACGGGACCTTTGACACCTGGGAGGCATGTGACCGAGAACGCTCCGCCATAATCGAGACGATGCACCTAGCGCCAAAGAAGACACTTGTCGTCAAGTGTAAGTCTGTAGGCGACGAGCAGGTCGAGCCGAACGAAGGAGCGGAATGATGGGGTTCGGTCGAGACGACATTAAGCCCTGCCATTTCTGCGGCGAGGGCATGGGAGCAAAGGGCGTCCACTTTTACCGGGTGAAGATCGAGCAGATGGTCCTCGACCTGCGGGCGATCCAGCGCGAGCACGGGCTCGAGCAGATGATGGGCGGCAACGTCGCTATAGCGCAGGCCCTAAGTCCAGAGGCCGAGTTCGCGCAGAGCATGAGCGAGAACGAGGTGCTGATTTGCGCCGACTGCGCGATCAACCCGCAATACCCGGCACTCATGGTGGAAGACAAATGATCTGGTTCGCCGAGCAGTTCACCCCGTCCGGCCGGGTCGCTCCGGTCCTATTCCACGGCGACAAGCCGTCGCTCGTCACGCCGGATGGACCCCGTCGCCTACTGCAAAGCCGCGTTGTGCGCATCAGTGAGGCCGACGAAGGCAAGGCGTTGGACCGGCTGCAACAAATCTACGGCCACCCGAATTCCCGGCGCGTCGCACGGAGCATCCCACGATGACTATATATCTAGGGGCGAGGTGTGTTCGCTCAGTGAGCCATCTTCTGCGCGCAATGCGTCCAGGTCGGCTTGATACGCTCGTATACTCGCCTTCAGTTTCTCCACGGCTTCCTCATCGGATTGGCCTTCGGCTCGGTTCACCCGAAGCTGTAGAACCTGAATTAGACTTTCCAAAACTTGAGCATGACGGGCCCTTAGTTCCGGCATTTTGTTCGCTCCCAAAGCATGTGTTGCTGCGATACTACAGGTACGTTCGCATGTCTTTTTCCGCAACTAGGAACTCGCGTAATGTGGCCGACGTCCCTGCTGAGCAGCGCCCGGAGACGTCGCGCGCTCGGTCGACTGCCGGGGGTGGCGCTACGTCCACCCCCGGTTTTTTCCAACGGATACTGAATGCCCTGCGTGGCCGGCCGGCGGCGGGCGCCATCACTCACGGTAATGCCCGCCGCCAACGCGCCCGCGAAAACGCCAGCGCCAACCTCGCGCTCGATGCGCTGTCCGATCTGCCGCCCGGATGGGCCATGTCCGTCATCCGCGCACACCTGCGCACGCGCGACGACATCGAGGCTGGTGCGCTGCACGACCTTGCCAACCAGCTGAGCCGCTACGCGGACGAGCTCGAAAGGACAAAGTCGTGAGCGACCAGGGCAAGCTCACGCGCGAAGCGCGCTTCGACGACGAGGGCGAACTCGATGAATTCGTCGCCGCCGACGTCGCGACATTGCATCTGGAGCAGATGGACCGGGGTCACTGGAACCTGATCGTCGCACACGCCGATGGCGGCGAAACGATGATCGACCTGACGACCAAGCGACCCCGCGCCACCCGGATCGGCGCGATGATCACGACCGATTATGACGAGGTGCCGGGATGAGCGACCACACCAAAATCGAATGGACGGACGCAACGTGGAACGTCGTTACGGGCTGCACGGTCGTCTCGCCCGGCTGCACCAACTGCTACGCGATGGGGCTGGCCGGAACCCGACTGAAGCATCACCCGAGCCGCGCGGGCCTAACCGACGAAAGTCGCGCCGGGCCGGTCTGGAATGGCGAGGTCAGGTTCAACGAGCAATGGCTCGACCAGCCGCTCCGCTGGCGCAAGCCGCGAAACATCTTCGTCTGCGCGCATGGCGATCTGTTCCACCCTGCGGTGCCCGACGAGTGGATCGACCGGGTGTTCGCGGTCATGGCGCTGGCCCCGCATCATCGGTTTCAGGTGCTGACGAAGCGCGCGGATCGGATGCGGGAGTATGTTACCTGCGTTCCAGACTGTCTCTCGCCCTACGCGTTTGAGGGCGAGAGACTGGAAGGGGCTGCGGCGGAAATTGGGCGTAGTCTCGGATGGGACCATGACGTCATGGGAACAACCGGTTACGAGGCGATGCAAAGCTGGCCGCTCCCGAACGTCTGGCTCGGCGTCTCGGTCGAGGACCAGAAACGCGCCGACGAGCGCATCCCCGACCTGCTCGCGACCCCCGCCGCCGTCCGATGGATCAGCGCCGAGCCGCTGCTTGGGCCGGTGGATCTGGAACCGTGGCTAGACTGGCCGGAAGGTGGTTGTGAACTACCTGACGGAAGCTACTTCGGTTGCGCCGGGTGCGATGCCGAAGGCACCGCTTGTCGCTGCCCCAATGACCGCGCCTACTATGACACCAACGAGGGGCCCCGAGACGAGATGGGGTGCCCTGAGTGGGTTCACGTCGAGCGCATCAAACTCGATTGGGTCGTGGTCGGCGGCGAGAGCGGCCCGAACGCCCGGCCCATGCACCCGGATTGGGCGCGGTCCCTGCGCGACCAGTGCCAAGCGGCTGGCGTGGCCTATTTCTTTAAGCAGTGGGGCGCGTGGGCGCCCGGTGAAATCGCGGGGCCAAATGAAAAGCCCATCGAGGCCGCTACGTGGTGGGACGGAAAATGGCGACATGAGAGGGTCGGTAAAGCGGATCCAGACCAGCACTGCGACGAAGAACCCGACGTGTTCCGTATCGGCAAGGCTCTCGCCGGGCGCTTGCTCGATGGCCGCGAATGGAACGAGGCGCCCGCATGACCGTCTACGTCGACACCATGCGCGCGCGGTTTGGCCGGATGACGATGTGCCACATGATCGCGGACAGCACCGGAGAACTTCTCGCTATGGCAGACCGCATCGGGGTGCAGCGCAAGTGGATCCAGAACCCCGGATCGCACCGCGAGCATTTCGACATCGCCCTCTCGAAGCGCAAGCTCGCGATCGAAGCCGGAGCGGTCGAGGTCTCGATGATGGAGCTCGGGCGCATCCTTCGGGCGCGGAGGATGTCGTGATGAGCGACGTCGAATTCTTCAAGGTCGAGCGCCCCTTCGTTTCGGAAATTACTGTGTCCTGCGGCTGCTGCGGTCGCACCTTCGTGTTCGGGTTCGAGGACTTCGGCGAGGGACAGATCGCCCCTGAACACGCGTTCGGCAACTGCCCGGAATGCGGCGAGGTCTACGACGCGACCGACGTGCGGTTCCAAAACGAACTGGAAGGCGGTGCGAAATGACCACCCGTCCGATCCTCTTTTCCGGCCCGATGGTCCGCGCCCTGCTCGACGGACGCAAGACGCAGACGCGGCGGGTTTTGAAGCCGCAGCCGCCCAGCGTTGAGGCCGTCCACGACATGGCAGGCATCGGCTACGATTGGCACCCACCGAAGGAGAGTGGTTCTCCGTGGCGGCCTGTTGGCCCTGTTTGGGCGGTCAGGAAAATGATGGGCCGCGAGCCGAGTATTTCGCTGCCCTACGCCCCCGGCGATCTCCTTTGGGTGCGTGAGGCGTGGGCACAGCACCATCCAGCGGGAGTTCAGAGGGGCCGCTTCTCCATCGCAGGCACTGCCGGGATCCCTGGCCCGCCCAGCGTCAAGTACCGCGTGATTTATCGGGCTGATGGAGATCCGGAGCGCGTTTGGCACTGCATAGACTATCCCTATCGTACAACCGATGGTCCGCGCGACGAAATCGATGCCAAGCACCCTGACGTATGCAGCGAGTTTCCGGGCTGGCACCCCTCGATCCACATGCCCCGCTGGGCCTCGCGCCTGACCCTGCGCGTCACCGATGTGCGCGTGCAGCGGGTGCAGGAGATCACCAACAGCGATGCTGTGGCGGAGGGAATAGAACGCGTCCACGAACCACAAGAAGGCTTCCGCGATTATTCGGGGAGCGAGCCTGTCGTCGCCATGCGCCCATCATTCCGCACGCTTTGGGACAGGCTCAACGCCCCGCGCGGCTACGGCTGGGACGCGAACCCGTGGTGCGCGGCCTACACCTTCGAGGTGATCCGGCAGAACGTGGACGAGGTGTAGGAGTAACCATGCCCGCCGCGAAACCCACCGCAGCCCTCATTCAACGCTCGATCGAGGCCTGTCGCGCCGCCGGGCTCGAGGTGGTGGGTGTCGAGGTTAAGAACGACGGCACCGTCAGAATCCTTGCCCCAGGCGCCCAGGCCGACCTATCGTCGACTCCGGCCGATAGGGAGAAAGACGAATGCGACCGCCTGTTCGCGATCGACGGGGGCAAGTCGTGAGGTTGAAGAACCTCATGCCGACCACGAAAGACGGCCGAACCTACTGGTATTTCCGCCGCAAGGGGCAGCCCCTGATCGCAATGCCGGACCTGCCGCACGACCACCCCGACTTTCTCGCCGCCTATGCCGAGGCCCAGAAAACGACCGGCGTCCAAGTTCGCGGCGCAGCACCAGGTTCACTGGCTGCCCTGATCGATGCCGCTATTCGGTCTGAACGGTTCGCCGCTCTCAGCAAGGTTTACCGTGCCACCCTGACCCGCCACTACATGGAGCTGCAGGACACGGTCGGCGCGGCCAAGCACCGCGCGATCGCCGAGACCCACGTGCGCGCCAACGTCAGCGCGGCCGCCTCACCCCAGGATCGGCTGAAGGCCTGGCGCTTCCTGTTCGCCTATGCGGCCGACGCTGGCCTGGTCGCGATCGACCCGAGCGCAAACGTTGCGACACCGGCCCGCCCCCGCTCCGATGGACACCCGCCTTGGACGCGCGACGAGATCGAGGCCTACCGCGAACGATGGGCGATCGTCACAGTCAAGCGCACGGCCTTCGAGATCCTGTTCTGGACCGGATGCCGAATCGGAGATGGGGTGAAGATCGGACCGGGGATGGTCGACCGCGACGGCGTTCTGGCCTTTCGGCAGAACAAAACCGGCGGCATGGCCTATGTGCCCTGGACCTGCGCCCTGCCCGCCTATGCGACAGCCGAGATGGCCGATGATCGCGCGCAGCTGCTCGATGCGCTCGCCGCCCGGAACAGCCGGCACATGACCTTCCTCGCCACGGCCCAAGGTGCGTCGAGATCAGACAAGGCCCTGGGGACAATGATCCGCGAAAGCGCGCGCGAGGCCGGGATCGAGAAAAGCGCCCACGGCCTGCGCAAGGCCCGTGCCGTCGCCCTAGCAGACGCCGGAGCCACCACCCACCAGATCGGCGCCTGGACGGGCCACGAGTCCCTTAAAGAGATCGAGCACTACACGATCGAGGCGAACCGGAAGCGCGCGGTGATGGGCCCGTCGCCGGAACCCGGTAAACGTCAAATTCGATGAAAACCAACGTGATGTCGGTCCGTAAGCGCGGGCGCGAATGCTTGTAACTTCAACGGAAGGGCGAGAACCCGTAAGTTAAGGTCTCTTCGGAGTTCTGCGTAGTTTTACCCGCCGAAATCGGTGGATAAAACCTGAGTGTTCAGACGCATTTGAGCGTTCGCCGGGGGTGAGTCATACCACTCGCAATGATGCGCGTCTTTCAGTTGGACTCGCGATGTCATGTTCAGAAATAGCAAGCGTTGCCAGTCCTTGCATTAGTCCAACCACCTCGCTGTGCGGAAGGCGAGTTCCGTCAGCTACTACACGCAGCGAAATGCCTCGCTGCAGCAAGGTGCGTAGTACCAGATCCAAAACGTAGGACTGTTCGTGTGCCATCGGTTCCGGTTCAGTTTCGTGATACCTGCGACGGCGCATTTCAATTACCATCGTCTTGTAGTGCCAATCACGTAACCTGCCAATTTTGTTTAGGCGGTAGGCAAGTGCCATAGCCGAGACCCCCCAATGACGCTTCATCCGCACCACAGACTCCACAGACATCTGTCGTGGCAAGTGCTGCTGGAGGCTTGTCTCCGTCATCAAGAATGCTGACGCAAAGGTGTTTGCTTCTTTTTCGGCAGCTTGCCCGATTGGTGCACCATGTCGATGCAAGACTAAGTGCCCAAGTTCGTGAGCTAGGTTAAAACGAATTCGTTCGGCGGAGCGAGATGTATCCACGAGCATATAGGGGATGCTGTCCATCCAGAACGAGCACGCATCAATCTCGCGACAGTTATTCGGCAAAGCGAACAATCTCACCCCCTTAGCTTCAAGAAGGTGAATCATATTGGCAACCGGAGCTGTGCCTAGCGCCCAATCACGACGGAGCAAATCCGCCGAGAAATCAGCTTTTTCATCGGACAAATCCGGCAGCGAAACATCATTTCGGCCAAATCGAGGATCAATCCAAGCCGACAAATCGACTGCGAGGTCACACATTGCCAGAGCGGCATCGCGCTGCGTCGCAGTTTTCCTGCTCAGCGAGCGGAAGCTCACGGCATCCGTTGATACACTTGCTGGGTCCGGCAGATTCAGGAATTCGCGTGAGAATCCCAACTCCCGCACCAAGGCTTCAACACGGTCTTCTGGAACAGGTGCGCCAGACTCCCAGCCATTAATGGTACGAGACGTTACTCCCAGAAGGTCAGCAAGCTGCGGCCGCGAGTAGCCTTTTCGCTTCCTCGCGACCTCAAGCCTACTTCCGTTCATCTTAAATCCTAATTTTCACGTCAGGCGTTATGATCGGGCCGTTGTCCGATCCGGTTTCGTCATCGGGCATCGCATCTGGAAGTGGGACATACAAGATGATCCGCTCACTCCACTCGGTGATGGTGCCACCTTCTGCAACTCTAGGGCGCGAAAGTTCTGCGCGAAGCACTTCCTTACCGTTCGAAACGGCATGGTAGTGAAGCAGTAGCCAAACCTTTGCGTCTGGCAGGGCAACCAACTTCGTTTCGGTTTCCTCATAACCCAGAAGATCGATCGCGACGACTTCGGTAACCTCAAGAAACACGTCGCCCTTTGATCGCTTGGTTCTAGGGGCGTCACCGAACATCTGGCCGGTTTGTTGGTCGCCGCTGCAAACTATCAGTACTGTTTCGTCCACAGGATCGCGAACAAGTGCAATGTTGTTGCTATCGCTCAACTCCCAGCC
Organism: Pseudomonadota bacterium; assembly: GCA_036154315.1. GTDB lineage: Bacteria > Pseudomonadota > Alphaproteobacteria > Rhodobacterales > Rhodobacteraceae > Maritimibacter. The sequence continues at coordinate 46,683 of JAYZLL010000059.1, read as the reverse complement.
CCTGCGATGAAGACCTTCCCGCAGGTGGCGGGTGGTGTAGCGATACAGGTCGTAACCACCTGCCGTTGCCGGATCGTAAATCTCAGCGGTCAATTTTTCTGCGACGCCACGTTGAACCGCTTCTACGAGCAAGTCTTCCGGTACGCCTAACTGATGAAGCCGTTCTCTGCGGTCCACCGGCGTCGAATACACGCGGCATTCTGGTTCCATGGAACCTTCGGGCGGGATGTTCGCGTTCTCAGGCATACCGCCCTCCATTTCCGATTCTCAACATACTTGTAGGTGAAGAATCGGAAATGATCAACGGGTGATTTCGTTTGGCGTGCTTCGGAAAGGGCAAAGATTCCTTCTATCGGTTTTGCACCGGCGCCGTTCACCATCGGCGATACGGGAAAGAGAACAAAGTGTGACAGGTGCAAACTTTTTTCGCCGGCCCCCGCGCAAAGTGCAAAATCCTGATCTCAGGACTTTAAAAACAATCACTTAGGAGGGGAGTGGCGCGCTGGGGAGGATTCGAACCCCCGACCCCTTGATTCGTAGTCAAGTACTCTATCCAACTGAGCTACCAGCGCGCGGGGTAGCGGCGATGTAACGGCACAGGCGGGGCATTGCAAGGGGCAATCCGCGAATTACTGCGCTGCCTCTGCATGTCTTTCGGAACTGGCCAGTGTTTCCAGCCCGCGCGGCAGGTGAATGACGAACACCGTGCCCTCGGGCCCGGTGCGTTCAAGCTCCAGCCGGCCGCCGTGACCCCGCACCAGTTCCGCCGCGATGGCGAGGCCCAGCCCGGTGCCGCCCTTGCGCCCCCCGGCCGCGAAGGGCTGGAACAGAAGCTCCTGCGCCTTGGGCGGCAGGCCCGGCCCGGTGTCCTCGACCCGGATCGTCCATTCCTCGGCGGTCTCGTAGCCCGACACCATGATCTCACCCCCAACGCCGCCTTGCAGGGCCTGACGGGCGTTGCGCACCAGATTGCGCAGGATGCGATAAAGCTGCTCGGGATCGGCCCGCACCGACAGGGTCGACGCCACGTCCTCGGAATACGAGATGTCGTCCTCGCCCGCCGCCAGCCGTTCGCTATCCACCACATCTGCGACCACCTCGGCGAGGTTGAAGCGTGTGAGGCGTGGCGCAGGCTCTTCGGCACGGCCAAAGGCGAGTGTGGATTCGCACAGGTTCACGGCGCGGCTGATCGAGCCCATCAGCTTCGGCACCGATTTCTGCACCCCCGGATCTTCGCTCATCTCGACCCGGTCCGCGAAAAGTTGCGCGGTCGTCAGGATGTTGCGCAGGTCATGGCTGATGCGCGCGACGGCCCCGCCCAACTGGGCCAGCCGCTCTTTCTGCTTGAGGGCGCCCGACAGTTGCTCCTGCAGGTCATGCAGCGCCTCTTCGGCCTCGCGCAGCTCGCGCACTCGCGACGAGGGGGCGATGATCTGGCGGGCATCCTCGGGCGCCTTGGCATAGCCGATCATATTGGTGACGACCTTCTTGATCGGCTTCACCATCAGCGTGCGCACGGCAAGGAACAAAAGGAGCGCGGTCGCGATCGAGATCAGCGCCGACAGCCACAGGATACGCTGGCCGTATTCCAGCATCGCGTCGCGCAGGGGCGCGCTTTCCATCGTGACCTCGATCACCAGCCCGCCTTCGCGCACCGGATCGCCGATCACGCGGATCACCTCGTTGTCGCTGTCGAAGAGCCGCATCATCGCGTCCCGCATCAGCATGACGAAGGTTTCTTCGCGCAGATCGAAACTGGCGGCCACCGGGCCGGGCACCGGCGAGGACAGCATGAGCTCGCGCGCCTCGTCACGGCGCAGGACCACGTTGAACACCTCGGCGTTCTGCAGAAGCTCCTGCTCGAGCTCGGCGTCGATCATGTCGTCGGCCAGCAGAACCAGCGACGCGATCTGCGCGCGTTCGAGCCGGGATTGCAGGTAATCCTCACGGAAACTGGCGACGGACGGGACAAATATCAGAACCTCCGCCAGCATCACGAATGCGGCGGTCAGGATAAGGAACCTGCCGGAGAGCGAGTTCAAGACCATCTCGTCCCTACCTGCGTGTCTACGGTACGAGCCTTTGCAGCACCCGAACCACACGTTTTAGTGTTTCATTCTCAAATAGTTTTGGCGAGTAGAAGTTCCCAGAGGCACGCTTGGAAATTTCTGACAAAGTCGGATAGGGCAGGACCATGCCCGATATGGAGGAGAGCGGCAGCTTTTGACTGATGGCGAGCGACCAAGGCGCGATCAGCTCGCCCGCGTTCTTGCCGACGAGCGTGACGCCCACCGGTTTCGACTTCACCACCATAACCTTGATGAACCCCTTGGTCTCGCCCGTCGCGATGGCGCGGTCGTTGCCGGAAAACGCAGCCCGCACCACGGTCAGCTTGTCGCCATGCGCCGTGCGCGCGGCGTCTTCGGTCAGCCCGACCTGCGCAAGCTCCGGGTCGGTATAGGTACACCACGGGATATGATCGGTGCGCGCCTTGGCGGGCAGGCGCAGGACCGTGGGGCGGATCACCACCCCTCCCTGATAGCCCGCCACATGGGTGAATTGCAGCCCGCCGTTAATATCGCCCACGCCATAGATCCGCCGGTTCGTGGTGCGCAGGCGGTCGTCGACTTTGATCCCGCGCGGCGTCGTCTCGACCCCGGCGGCCTCCAACCCCATGTCGTCCGTATTCGCCTTGCGCCCGACCGCGACGAGGATGTGGGACCCGGTGAATGTCGCACCGGACGAGGTCACGATTTCGACCTGACTGCCGGTTTCACGCACGCGCACCGCTTCGGCCTCTTCCACGATCTCGATGCCCTGCGCGCGCAGGCTGTCCAGCACCAGCGCAGCGGCCTCGGGGTCGTCCTTGCCCAGCGCTTTCTGCCCTTCCAGAACCGTGACCTTGCAACCCAGACGCCGGTGCGCGAGCGCCATTTCACAGCCGATCGGACCGCCGCCGATCACGATCAGATGCTCGGGCTTGTCGGCGAGGTCAAAGATCGTCTCGTTCGTGTAATGGGGCACTTCGCTCAGCCCCGGCACCTCGGGCACGAAGGGGCGCGACCCGGTGGCGATCACGAATCGCTTGGCCCGCACGGTCGTGTCGCCCGCGACCAGTTCGCGGGGGCCGGTGAAGCGGGCATGTTCGCGGATGACGGTGCAACCCAACCCCTCGAACCGTTCCTGACTGTCATGCGGGGCGATGGTGGCGATGGCGGATTTGACGTGGGCATGGGCCGTGTCCCAGTCCAACCCCTGTTCCCCTGCCGACAACAGCGCCTTGGACGGCACGCAGCCGGTGTTCAGGCAATCGCCCCCCATCTCGCCCTTTTCGATCAGCACCACCTTGGCACCCATCTGCGCCGCGCCTGACGCGACCGACAGCCCGCCCGAGCCTCCGCCGATCACACAGATATCCGTCTTGATAAGGGTCATGCGATTGGGTCCTTCCGAAACGCGCGCAGGATCAGCGGCAGAAGCGCGAGCGCGCACAGACCTATGATGGGGCCGAGGATGTAGGGTTTGAAGATGAGGCCGAGGTCAGGCGTTCCCCCGCGCTCGAACACCTCGCCCAGCCCGGAGCCGACCGAAGTGTAGATGAGCGCGCCGGGGATGATCCCGATCACGGTCGTCACGGCGAACACCCATGTGCGCACGTTGACCAGAGCAGGCAGCACGTTGGCGACAAAGAACGGCACCACGGGCATCAACCGCATCAGGAACAGGACCGACCACTGGCTGCGGTCGATGGCGGCCTTGAGCTTTGCGATCCGGCCCGGCGAGGCCTCCATCCGTGCTGCGAGCCGCTCCCCCAGCCCGAGTTTGGCGGCGGAAAAGATGATGAGCGCCCCCATCGAGGCGCCGGCCACGTTGTAAAAGACGCCGGGAAAGAGACCGAACAGGAACCCGCCGGTGAGCGTGGCGATCGTCGCGCCGGGCAGCGAAAAGCCGACGATGGCCGTATAGGCGGCGACAAAGGCCAGAACCGACAACAGGTAGTTGTCGTCGCGAAATGCGATCAGCGCCGCGCGATTCTCGGCCAGCGCGTCAAAGGTCAGCCGGTCGCGAAACAGCACGAATCCCGCCACCGCCACCACGGCGATGATCGTGATGGGGAGCAGGCGTTTGATCCGGTCTGCGTTCAATCCGGCCTCCTGTCGCATTGCCGCCTGACGACGGCATGAGAAGATTTCTCTCAATGTTCTTACGCACCGGGGCGCAGAACGGGTCTGTCACAACGGCCTTTTGCCAAGTGATCGCACCATGACGACCCACGCAGCCCGTCGCCAGCCCCCTCACGCCCCATTGATGAAGACCGCGAAAATGTTTCAAACACCCCCACGCAGGGTTTGACTTGCCCCTGAACCGCCCCTATAGACCGGGCTTCAACGAATTCCGCCCCGAATCCATCGGGATTTGTGGGCATGAGACGAGAACTGGCCTTTCAAGGCCTTGAACCTGACGGAGACGGGCGATGAAACGCACCTACCAACCTTCGAACCTGGTTCGCAAGCGCCGCCACGGTTTCCGTGCGCGCATGGCGACCAAGGCCGGCCGGAAAATCCTGAACGCGCGTCGCGCCAAGGGCCGCAAGTCGCTGTCCGCGTAAGCGGTCCGACATTTCGGTTGAAGACATGACACCGCCGGAGGCATCCGTGGACGGCCCAGAGGCCGAACACGACACGCCCCCGGCGGTTTCCGTTTGTCTGGAGACGCTCAAGACGCGTCCCGATTTTCTCGCCTGCGCCCGCGCGCGCAAAGCCCCCGCGCCTGCGTTCCTGCTTCAGGGGCGCGACCGGGGCGACGACGACCCGCGCGCCCGGGTCGGGTTCACCGCTTCCAAAAAGATCGGCAATGCCGTTGCCCGCAACCGTGCAAAGCGCCGGTTGCGTGAGATTGCGCGCGCCGTGATCGGGGCCGAGGGCGCGCCCGGATGGGACTACGTCCTCGTCGCCCGCCCCGGCTCGACCGTCACGCATGACTTCGCCGAGATGAAACGCGACCTCTCCGCGGCCCTCGCCCGGGTACACGGCAACCGCGGCTGACGCGCGACGCAGTTGCTGCAATGCGGCAACATCCGCCGATGGTCACGCAAAGCCGGTTGGCGTCTTGTGAATTTCAATGGAATCTGGAAAGTGCGTCCTGTGGCCGGACGGGGTCCGGCCTGACGTTTTTTGATTTTTTACGAAGGGCTTCCCATGAAAATCGCCATGATCGGCACCGGCTATGTGGGCCTCGTGTCCGGCGTCTGTTTTTCGGATTTCGGGCATGAGGTGATCTGCGTCGACAAGGACCCGCGCAAGATCGAAATGCTGGAGCGCGGCGAGGTTCCGATCTACGAACCCGGGCTCGATGTCCTGATGAACAAGAACGTCGAGGCGGGGCGGCTGTCCTTCACCCTCGACCTCGACCGCGCCATCGACGGGGCCGAGGCCGTGTTCATCGCGGTCGGCACGCCCACCCGGCGCGGCGACGGCCATGCCGATCTGACCTATGTGATGGCGGCCGCCGAAGAGATCGCGAAGGCCGCCAAGGATTACATCGTCATCGTCACCAAATCGACCGTCCCGGTCGGCACCAACGCCAAGGTGCGCGAGGTCGTGGCGGCGGCCAACCCCGACCTCGATTTCGACGTCGCCTCGAACCCCGAGTTCCTGCGCGAAGGCGCGGCGATCGACGATTTCATGAAGCCCGACCGGGTGGTCGTGGGCGTCGAAACCGACCGCGCCGCCAAGGTGATGGAAGAGATCTACCGCCCGCTCTACCTGCGCGACTTTCCGATCGTGACCACCGACCTCGAGTCGGCCGAGATGATCAAATACGCCGCCAACGCCTTTCTCGCGACCAAGATCACCTTCATCAACGAGATCGCGGCGCTGTGCGAAAAGGTCGGCGCCGACGTGAAATCCGTGTCCAAGGGCATGGGGATGGACGGGCGCATCGGGAACAAGTTCCTGCATGCTGGCCCCGGTTACGGCGGCTCGTGTTTCCCGAAGGATACCAAGGCTTTGGCCCGGATCGGTCAGGAACACGCCAGCCCGATGTCCATCGTGGAAACCGTCATCAAGGTGAACGAGGACGTGAAGCGGCGGATGATCGACAAGCTGGTCGACCTCTGCGGCGGGTCGTTCAACGGCAAGACGGTGGCGGTGCTGGGCGTGACCTTCAAACCCAACACCGACGACATGCGCGACGCGCCCTCGCTCACCATCGTGCCCGCGCTCATCGGCGGCGGCGCGACGGTCCGGGTTTGCGATCCGCAGGGCAAACGCGAGGGCGCGCATCTGCTGCCCAGCGTCGACTGGCAGGACGACCCCTACGCCGCCACCAAGGGCGCCGACCTTCTGGTGATCCTCACCGAATGGAACGAATTCCGCGCGCTCGACCTCGACAAGATCGCGGCCAGCATGAGCGCTCCCAAAATGGCCGATCTGCGCAACATCTACGACGCCGACACCGCCGCCGAGGCAGGCTTCGTCGCCTACGACAGCATCGGCCGCGTCGGGCTCATCCGCGCCTGATCGTCAGACGTCGTAATAGTCGCGATACCAGTCAACGAACGCCCGCACACCGTCACGAACGTCGGTCTGCGGGCGATACCCGGTAAGACGCTCGAGCAGGCTCGCATTCGCCCAAGTCGCGGGCACGTCGCCCGGCTGGATGTCCATGTAGTTGCGCTCGGTCTTCATCCCCAGTGCGTCCTCGATCGCATCGACGAAATCCAAGAGCCGCACGGTCTGAGAGTTGCCGATGTTCACCACACGGTAGGGCGCGACCGGTGACAGGCTGTCGCCCTCCGGCACCTCGCCCCCCTCGGGGCGCACCGGCACCGCGTCGAACATCAAAAGCCGGATCGCGCGCACGAGATCTTCGACATAGGTGAAATCTCGGAACATCTCGCCGTGGTTATAGACGTCGATCGGCTCACCGCCGAGCGTCGCGCGCACGAACTTGAACAGCGCCATGTCGGGGCGGCCCCACGGCCCATAGACGGTGAAGAACCGGAACATGGTCGTCGGCAGATCATAAAGGTGGGCATAGGAATGCCCCATCGCCTCGGTCGCCTTTTTGGTCGCCGCATAGATCGTCATCGGCGTATCCGCCTTGTCGGTCTCCGCAAACGGCATCTCGGTGTTCGCGCCATAGACGGATGAGGTCGAGGCCATCATCAGGTGACCGACCTTGTGACGCCGCGCGGCCTCCATGATGTTGAAGGTGCCGGTGACGTTCGCATCGACATAGGCGCGCGGGTTCTCGAGGCTGTAGCGCACCCCTGCTTGCCCGGCGAGATGGACGATGATCTCGGGCCCGAAGCCGTCGATGGCGGTGTCGACCGCATCCACATCCTCCAGCATCGCCTCGGTCGCAGCAAAGCGCTCGCTCTGCGACAGCATGGCATGGCGGCGCTGCTTGAGCGTGACGTCGTAATAGTCGGTCATGCCGTCCAACCCGTGGACCGTATGGCCTTCGTCCAGAAGCAGCCGCGCGAGATGGTACCCGATGAAACCTGCTGTGCCTGTGATGAAAATACGTGCCATGAACCGCCTCTTGCCCTGTCCCTCCGTCCTACCTTCATTCCGACGAGTTGCAAGCGCCCCGCGGCGCTTTGGCGACTCGCAGAGAGGCCCCGCAGGCCCTATATCCGGGGCATGACACCGCTCGCCCGCATCGTCGCACTCCCCGTGCGCTTTTATCGCCTCGTCTTTTCGCCGTGGGTGGGCCATTCCTGTCGCTATCAGCCGACCTGTTCCGCCTATGCGCTCGAGGCCCTCGAAAAGCACGGCGCTTTCAAAGGAAGCTGGCTGACGATCCGCCGCATCGGGCGCTGTCATCCGTTCGGCGGCATGGGATTTGACCCGGTCCCGGACCCCGGCGATAAGAGGAAAAATCCGTAACCGGAGGGCGCGATGCCCCGCCAATTCCTCTTTCCCCTGACCACGGGCCGCTCCGGCACCGTGTTCCTGACCGAGCTTCTGCGCCTCAACTGGACCGGGGCCGAAGTCCATCACGAACGACTGGGGTATGAGACGCTGGGGGTGGACAGCCCGGATGCCTCGCACCTGACGAACTTCAACTCGGTCGGCAATGTCGAACACGTCCGCGCCTTCTGGCTCCAGAAGCTCGCGCGGATCATGGAGAGCCCGGCAGAACGTTATGGCGAGGTGTCGCATTTCCTGTTCAAAGCGGGTCTGGTCGAGAATATCGCGCCGCTCACGCAGGCGGGCGACGTGCATCTGGTGATCCTCACCCGAGATGCTTTTAAAATTCAGTGGAGCTACGTGAACCGCTTCGAGTTCGCCAATTTCGGCTTCACATGGCTCTTCGCGCTCGACCCGCGCTACCCGAACACGATCGTCAAATCCGAACCGTTCATGAAGCATGGGCCTGCGGGCACCTCGCTGTGGTATGTGCATGAGGTCTTTGCCCGCGCCGAGTATTACGCCCGGCTGACCGAAACGAACCCGCGCATCCATATCCACCGCGCCGATCTGTCAGAGATCACCAAGCCGGAGGGGGCCGCCCGTCTGCTGGGCGAGTTGGGGCAGCCGATGACACCCGACGAGGTCAGAATGCCCCCGCGCCAGAACGAGACGCGCGCCGTGATGTTCGACGAAAAGATGGAAAATTTCTGCCGCCGTCTGGCCAAAGGCACACCGCTTAGGTCCGCCGAAATCGCTGAAACCTACTGGAACACCGGAAAGCGGCTCGGCGACGGTATGCGGGTGAGCTAGGGCCCAACGGCATGTTACATCCGAAATAAGAATGGACAGGTTAACCGTACCTTGGCTATCACTTGCTCAAGACCTTGTACGGGAGCGTCAGGGTCGCAGGGGGCATAATCGCAATATGGCGTCGAAAACGGGAAAGCCCGCGGCACGCGGTCGGGATATCGAAACCATCCTCAAGGGTTACATTCTGTCGCCCTACTGCCTCGGGACCGCTCTCGTCCTCGCACTGTTCATCACCATCTTCACCCCCGGCGGACTGTTCGAACATCAGCCGATCTGGCTGCGCGGCGCCATCCACCTGTTCGATACGGTCGTGTTCCTCGCCCATACCTATTTCGTGCTGCCGTTGGTGTTCCGGGTCGCCTTCGACCGGGGCTGGCCGATTCTGCCCGCCCATGTCGCGATCTACATCCCGCTCGCCTTCGTCCTCGCCGTGGTCTTTGCGCTGGTGGAAAACACCGCGCTGTCAGGGACCGAAGTCGTCTGGCACGTCGCGATCGTGGTCGCCTGGGTCGTGCTCTCGGCCGTGATCGGGCTCTTCGTCTTCTGGGTGTTTTTCCTGCCTTATGCGGGGATCGACGTGAAGCCGGAACAGATCTGGGCGTATCGCAAACCGACCGCCTGCCGCCTTCAAGATCACCTGTCGCCAGCCGTGCGCGGCCGCGTTCACCAGATGCTCGCCGAAAATCAGTATGTCCGCGTCTTCACCGAGCGGGGTGAAGAGCTGATCCGCATGCCCCTGTCCGATGCGGTCGATCTGGTGCCGGACGAGGTCGGGATCAGGGTCCACAGATCGCATTGGATCGCCACCGATCGCATGGCGGGCGTCAGATTCGAAAGTGGCAACCCCAAGTTGATCACGATTGATGGCACGCAACTTCCGGTAAGTCGCGCGCGTGTCGACGATGTGAGGTCTGCGCTCTCGCTTCGTGAAACGTAAAACCCGACCGGTTCACGTACGGGGCCGCGTCAGTCGCTCCAAATCCAGCGTCATTCGCTCCAACGCCCACACAGCCCCCTGATTTCGCTGTAGGAATCGCTTCGTGGCGTTTCCGTCCGTTTTACGGGCCGTTCATGCAGGCAGCACCAATTGAGCACGCGTCATATCCCGGCGCTCCCCCAGGAGCGCCGGTTTCATTGAAGGCCGAGCTGTGCAGCATACTTCGCGCGGACGGGCACTTTTCAATCGGCGCGGCGGGCGGGCGCATTCTCGCTTGCAACCGTCGCGTCACTTCCCTTGCCAGACGATCCCGCCCACGCTAATGCGCGCTCATGCTCGACGAGTCCGACGATATCCATCCGCTGTTCCGCGGCGCCCCTTCGACGACGGAGTTCAAGAAACTCCGCAAACGCATCCTGCGCAATGTGCGGGAGGCGGTGGACCACTACGGCATGGTCGAACGGGACGAGACCGGACAGGCGAAACCGGGCCAGAAATGGCTCGTCTGCCTGTCAGGCGGCAAGGACAGCTACACCATGCTGGCCGCGCTTTACGAGATGAAGTGGCGCGGGCTCCTGCCCGTCGAAATCCTCGCCTGCAACCTCGATCAGGGCCAGCCGGGCTTTCCCGCAACCGTGCTGCCGGAGTTCCTTGAGGACCGTCAGGTGCCGCACCGGATCGAGTACGAAGACACCTATTCCATCGTCATGGACAAGGTTCCGCAGGGCCGCACCTTCTGCGCGCTCTGCTCGCGCCTGCGGCGTGGCAACCTCTACCGCATCGCGCGCGAAGAGGGCTGCAACGCGGTCGTGCTCGGCCATCACCGCGACGACATTCTCGAAACCTTCTTCATGAACCTCTTTCACGGCGGGCGCCTTGCGACCATGCCGCCGAAACTGGTGAACGAAGAGGGCGACCTGTTCGTGTTCCGCCCGCTTGCCCACGTGGCCGAGGCCGATTGCGAAAAGTTCGCGCGTGACATGGGGTATCCGATCATACCCTGCGATCTCTGCGGCTCGCAGGACGGGCTCCAGCGCCAGCAGGTGAAGCAGATTCTCGATGGGTGGGAGGCCAACTCGCCCGGTCGGCGGCAGGTCATGTTCCGCGCTCTGATGAACACGCGGCCCTCGCATCTGCTCGACCCCAAGCTCTTTGACTTCGCGGGTCTGACACGGGACATTCCCGAAGAAAGCTGAAAGTTGAGGCTGTTAACGGCTGATTGACTCGTGCGCCCTATGGTCCTCGCGACCAGTGGGGGCGTTGCCCCCGTGACAGGGGAGCTGACCATGAGCATCACGACCTCGGCCCAGCGCGACGCGTTTCGCAAGAAACTCCGCATGATCCTGCTCGGGCCGCAGATGCTCGCCTTTCTCCCGGCGATCATGCTGGGTGCTTTCTGGTTCGGGGGCGAGGGTCTGGTGCTGGTGATCGCGGTGATGTTGCCCGCGGTTCTCGTTCTGACCGGTCATATCCCCTCGCCGTGGCGCACGCGCGCGCGGCGCGACATGCTGACCGGTCTGCCCGGTCGACAGGCGCTGATCGCCACCCTGTCACAGGGCATCGCCACCGGGGCCAACGACGCGGGCGATCCCCCCGTCTGCCTCGTCATCGAAATCGACAATGCCACGGCGCTCGAATCCCAATTTGGCGAGGCGGGGGCGGGCACGATCCTTCGCACCTGTGCCGAGCGGCTCAAATCCATGCTGCGCGAGGGCGACCTGATCACCGCCCTTACCGCTGGCCGGTTCGGCATCGCACTCGCCCGCACGCCCCGCACCGATCTCGAGGTGATGATCCAAATGTCCGGGCGACTGCAGGACGCGCTCGGCCAACCCATTTCGCTCGACGGCACCCGGGTGCTTCTGACCTCCTGCCTCGGGTTCTCGATGCCATCCCGCGTGCCCGATCAGGTCGGGGAAAGCCTGCTCGACGCAGCAGAAAGCGCACTGGTCGAGGCACAGAAAGCCGGGCCGGGGTCGATCCGCGCCTTCTCCAGCGGGATGCGCCCCCGCGTCTCGGTGCCAGACAACCTCACACGTGAGGTCGTGCGCGCCTTGGAAGACGGCGAAATCCGCCCGTGGTTCCAACCGCAGGTCTCGACCGACACCGGCCGACTGTCCGGGTTCGAAGCGCTGGCCCGCTGGGAGCATCCCGAAAAGGGTCAGATCGCCCCCGCCGCCTTTCTGCCTGCCATTGCCGAGGCTGGCCTTTTCGAAAGGCTGGGCGAGATCATTCTGTATCATTCCCTCACCGCCATCAAAGGCTGGGACAAGGCCGGGCTGAAAGTACCCAACATCGCCGTCAATGTCTCGCCCGAAGAGCTGCGAAATCCTCGACTGTTCGAGAAGATCCGATGGGAACTCGACCGGTTCGATCTGTCGCCGGACCGGCTGGTGATCGAAGTGCTGGAAAACGTGGTCGCCCAGTCGGACGATGACACCACCACGCGCAACATCGCCGCGCTGTCACGTCTGGGCTGCGGCATCGATCTGGACGACTTCGGCACCGGTCACGCCTCGATCTCGAACATCCGCCGTTTCGACGTCACGCGCATCAAGATCGACCGCAGCTTCATCAGTCAGGTCGACACCGACCGCGACCAGCAGAACATGGTGTCGGCGATCCTCACGATGGCTGAACGTCTCGGGCTCGACACGCTGGGCGAAGGCGTCGAAACCCACGGCGAACACGCGATGCTGGCCCAGCTTGGCTGCGGCCACGTTCAGGGCTACTCGATCGCCCGCCCGATGCCTTATGAGGACACCTCATCGTGGATCGAGACGCATCAGGCGCAACTGTCCCAGATGCCCAGCATCAAGACCGGCGAAAAGTCCCGCGACAAGAAGGCAAGCTGACCCGTCGCCCCGTGAAAACGGCCGCGAACTGGGGGTGACGCTGCGCCGCAGGGACCCGCGCGCCCCTGTGAAAACCGGGAAAACCGCTTGACGTTTGGCCGTTCGGGGGTTTGAACCCCACCATCCGAAATTCACGTGGTGGGCCTTTATGGAAAACCAGAATCGAAACCTCCTGATCGCGACAGTCCTCAGCTTTGTGGTCATCACGGCATGGATGCTCCTGTTCCCGCCAGCGGAACCCGAAGCCGTCCAGCCCGAGGAGGTTGCCGAAACCCTCGCCCCGGGCGCAGTCGACGGGCAAGACGCCGCAACGCCGCCGGGCGCGAACGAGGCCGGGACCCCTGCCCCCGCCTCGACGGGCACCGCCGCGACGCTCGAAGACAGCCCGCGCATCCCGATCGACACCCCGAAACTCTCGGGCTCCGTGTCGCTCGTTGGCGGGCGGATCGACGATCTGCACCTCACCGACTACCGGGTCTCGCTCGACGAAGGCGCCGACACTGTCACGCTCCTCAAACCCGCCGGGTCCGCCGAAGCGTATTACACGCTCTACGGCTGGGCACCGGGCGGCAACCTGGGCAGCGAAGACGTGCCGGGCGCGATGACGAACTGGACGCTGGAAGAGGGTGAAACCCTCACCCCCGAAACGCCGATCACGCTGGCCTGGACCAACGACGCCGGCATGACCTTCCGCCGGACCATCTCGGTCGACGAAGACTATATGTTCGATGTCACCCAATCGGTCGAGAACGGCTCCGACACGGCGCAGCGCATGGCCCCCTACGGCCTCGTCGCCCGCCACGGCGAACCCAGCGACCTCAAGGGCTTCTTCATCCTGCACGAAGGCGTCATCCGCCAGACCGACGACGAACTGTCCGAGATCGACTACAAGGATGTCACCGACCTCGACGTCGACGCGCGCGAACAGGCCCCAGCCGAAGCTACCGCGACAAATGAAAACGGCTGGATCGGCTTCACCGACCACTACTGGGAAACCGTCCTGATCCCGCAATCCGGTCAGGCGTTTACCTCGGTCGTGAAATACGTGCCCTCCGCCGATGTCTATCAGACCGAGATCCGCCTCCCGACCGTCGAGGTCGCGCCGGGCGAAAGCACCGAGGTCACTACCCGTCTCTTCGCTGGTGCGAAGGAATGGGACACGATCCGCGACTACCAGAACGACGAGGGCATCTACCGCTTTCTCGACTCGATCGACTGGGGCATGTTCTTCTTCCTGACCAAGCCGATCTTTGCCGTGCTGCACTGGCTGCACTCGTTCATCGGCAACATGGGCTGGTCGATCATCGCCCTGACCTTCGTCATCAAGATGGTGCTCCTGCCCCTCGCCTATCGCTCCTACGTGTCGATGGCCCGGATGAAAGAGCTTCAGCCCGAGATGGAGAAGCTGCGCGAACAGGCGGGCGACGACCGCATGAAAATGCAGCAGGGCATGATGGAGCTTTACAAGAAGAACAAGGTGAACCCCGCCTCGGGCTGTCTGCCGATCCTTCTGCAGATCCCGATCTGGTTCTCGCTCTACAAGGTGGTTTTCGTCACGCTCGAACTGCGTCATGAGCCGTGGTTCGGCTGGATCCGCGACCTGTCGGCCCCCGACCCCTCGTCGATCCTGAACCTCTTCGGCCTGCTCGGGAATTCCCCGCCGGACCCGACGAGCTGGTTCTACTTCTTCTCGCTCGGGATCCTGCCGATCCTGCTCGGGGTCTCGATGTGGCTCCAGCAAAAGCTGAACCCGGCGCCCGCCGATGCGACGCAGGCGACGATCATGAACTGGATGCCGTGGGTCTTCATGTTCATGCTGGGCCGCTTCGCCTCGGGCCTTGTCATCTACTGGATCACGAACAACACGCTGACGTTCATCCAGCAGTACACGATCATGCGCTCGCATGGCGCCAAGCCGGACATCTTCGGCAACATCAGATCGAGCTTCAAAAAGAAGCCCGCGGCAGAGAAGAAGTAGGGGCGTGAGCGCGCCCCTCCCCTTCCCTCTGGCCGAAGCGCCTGATGATGCGTCCCGCGAAGCGGGGCGCAAACTTTTTGCGGCTCAGACCGACTTCCTCAAGGGCGTCGTCGCCATGTCCGGCCTGCCGCCGGACGACCGGCTGGAGGTCTGCTTTGCGGGCCGCTCGAACGTCGGAAAGTCGTCGCTGATCAACGCGCTCACGGGCCGCAAAGGGCTCGCCCGCGCGTCGAACACGCCGGGCCGCACGCAGGAGATCAACTTCTTCACCACCACTGGCGGGCCCTATCTCGTCGACCTTCCGGGCTACGGCTTCGCCAACGCGCCGGTCGCGGTGGTCGAGAAATGGCAGCGCCTGCTGAAATCCTACCTGTCGGGCCGCCCGAACTTGCGCCGCGCCTTCGTGCTGATCGACACGCGCCACGGGATCAAGGCGGTGGACGAAGAGATCATGACGCTCCTCGACAAATCCGCCGTGACCTTTCAGGCAGTGCTCACCAAGGCCGACAAGGTCAAAGCCACGGATCAGGAGAAGATCCTGAAACAGGTGCGCGAAAAGCTGTCCAAACACCCGGCGGCCTATCCCGAACTGGTACTGACCTCGTCGGAAAAGGGCGACGGAATCGCGACCCTCAGGTCGATCATCGCCGGCCTGACCTGAGCGAAGACGCGCGCCGTGCGGATGAGCGGCCTTGCCGCCCCCGGGTCAACTTCGTAAACCCGAGGGTAGCCGCCCCAAGGATCAGCCCATGAGAAAGCTCAGCATGAACCGCGACTGGATCGCCACCGCCAAGACCCTGAACGAGGCCCTGCCCTATCTCCAACGCTACGAGGGGGCCACGGTCGTCGTGAAATTCGGCGGCAACGCGATGGGTGACGACGACGCGATGGAAAACTTCGCACGCGACATCGTCCTGATGCGCCACGTCGGCGTGAACCCCATCGTCGTTCACGGCGGCGGACCGATGATCAACGACATGCTCGCCAAGCTGGGCGTGGAAAGCGAATGGGTGAACGGCAAGCGCGTCACCGACGCCGCCACCGTCGAGGTGGTCGAGATGGTCCTCTCCGGCCCCGTGAACGCACGCATCGTCGCCGCGATCAACGCCGAGGGCGGGCGCGCCGTGGGTCTCTCCGGCAAGGACGCGAACCTCATGGTGTGTGAGCCGACCGACCCCAAGCTGGGCTTCGTCGGCACCCCGATCGAGGTCGACCCCTTTGTGCTCAAACGCCTGTCGGAATCCGAGACGATCCCGGTCATCGCCCCCATCGGCGTGGGCCGTGACGGCGAGACCTTCAACGTGAACGGCGACACCGCCGCGGGCGCCATCGCGGCCGCGCTCAAGGCGGACCGCCTGCTCCTCCTCACCGATGTGGCGGGCGTGAAGAACGCCGAGGGACAATTCGTCACCGAACTGACCGCGATGCAGATCCGCGACATGACCCGCGAGGGAATCATTTCAGGCGGAATGATTCCCAAAACCGAGACGGCATTGGCCGCGCTCGAGGGGGGCGTGCGCGCCGTCGTCATTCTCGACGGTCGGGTGCCAAATGCTTGTTTGCTAGAGCTTTATACCGAGCAGGGCCCCGGTTCGATCATCCGTCTGGGTTAGACCAAAGTCGTATGCTGCAGTGCGGCTTGCTCGTCATGCGTGTGTCAGGCTAAAAGGGTCGGGCACCCTAAAAAGCGAGTAAAATCCTCCGTATGACATTGCGCCTCATTCTGACCCGTCACGCCAAGTCGAGCTGGGACGATCCTCTTATGACGGATCACGATCGGCCTCTGAACAAGCGTGGTCGTGCGTCGGCGGCGGCAATCGGTCGGTGGCTCGAGGTCAAGGGTCTCTGCCCCGACGAAGTTCTCGTTTCGTCGGCCGAGCGGACCCGCGAAACCTGGGATATTATCTCGAAGCAGGGCTGCCCGCATGGCACACCCGAAATCGCCCCGTCGCTCTATCTGGCCGAGCCCGATACGATGCTGAATGTTCTCAAGGGTGCGACCGGCAATACGGTCATGATGATTGCGCACAATCCGGGAACCTCGTTCATGGCCCACGGCCTGCTCGAAACCCCGCCGCCGACGCATATCTTCGACCGCTTCCCGACCGGATCTACTGCCGTCATCGACTTTGAAATCGAAAGCTGGGAGGACCTCATCTGGCGGATGGGGAAGCTAGTAGATTTCGTTGTCCCGCGCGACTTGATCGCTGCGGAGGAAGCGCTCGCGAACGAACCGCCTGCGCTTTCTGCCTAGACACGGTCCCTGACGGCAGGCGAAGGGCCCTCGCAATCGCGGGGGCCCTCGTCTTTTCTCGGGTGCGCAAAGCGCGGATCAGTGGCCGATGATCTGGCTCAGGAACTGCTTGGTGCGCTCGGATTTCGGGTTGTTGAAGAACTCTTTCGGCTCGTTCTGCTCGACGATCTGACCGTCGGCCATAAAGATCACCCGGTTCGCCACGGCTTGGGCAAAGCCCATCTCGTGCGTCACGCAGAGCATCGTCATCCCCTCTTCCGCGAGCTCGATCATGGTGTCGAGCACCTCCTTGATCATCTCGGGGTCGAGCGCCGAGGTCGGCTCGTCGAACAACATGATCCGCGGCATCATGCACAGCGACCGGGCGATGGCCACGCGCTGCTGCTGACCACCCGAAAGTTGACCGGGATATTTGTGCGCCTGATCCGGGATCTTCACCTTCTCAAGGAAATGCATGGCGCGATCCACGGCCTCTTTGCGCGGCACCTTACGCACCCAGATCGGGGCCAGCGTGCAGTTCTCGAGGATCGTGAGATGCGGGAACAGGTTGAAGTGCTGAAACACCATCCCGACTTCGGACCGCACCTTGTCGACGTTCTTGAGGTCCGAGTTCAGCTCGTTCCCGTCGACGATGATCGACCCTTGCTGGTGCTCTTCCAGCCGGTTGATGCAGCGGATCAGCGTCGATTTCCCCGACCCCGACGGACCACAGATGACGATGCGTTCCCCGCGATAGACGGTCAGGTCGATGTCGCGCAGCACGTGAAAGGTCCCGTACCACTTGTTCATATCGGTGATCTGGATGGCGACCTCGTCGGAGACTTCCATCTTCGAGGTGTCGACGTTGGTATCGAGTTCCAGGGTGGACATAGCGGTCTCCTTAACGGTGGTCGGTGCGAAGCTTCTTCTCGAGCCACATGGAGTAGCGCGACATGGAGAAGCAGGAGATGAAGAACAGAAGCGCGATGAAGCCGTAAAGCTCCCACACGATGCCGTTCCAGTTGGCGTCGGCGCGGATCGAACCGGTCAGGCCGATCGGGTCCAACAGGCCGATGATCGACACGAGCGTCGTGTCCTTGAACAGCCCGATGAAGGTCGAGACGATGCCGGGGATCGAGATTTTCAGCGCCTGCGGCAGGATGATCAGCCGCTGCGCTTTCCAGTAGTCCAGCCCCAGCGCATCCGCCGCCTCATACTGCCCGCGCGGCAGGGCGGCGAGGCCCCCGCGCACGACTTCGGCGATATAGGCCGAGGCAAAGAGCGTCGCCATGATCATGACCCGCAGGATGATGTCGAAGTTCGTCCCCGGCGGCATGAAGATGTTCAGAAGCGTCGAGGCCACAAAGAGGAGCGTGATCAGCGGCACGCCCCGGATGAACTCGATGAACCCGACCGACAGATACTTGACGATAAGCAGGTCCGACTGACGCCCGAGGGCGAGGATCACGCCGAGGACGAGCGAGATGGCAATGGCCACCACCCCGATCCACACCGACAGCATGAAGCCCCCGAACAGGCGGCTTTCGACGATCTGGATGCCCAACGGAATGATCGAATAGATCAGCGAGGACAGCGGGCCGACGAGGAACAGCCAGAACAGGATCGGGATCAGCACGGCCACGATCACCGCGCCCAGATTGCCGATGACCGGCGCAAGGTAGCGGTAGCCCACGAACCCGAGCGCGGGCCCGGCAGCGACCAGAAGCGGCGTCCAGATCGGCCCGCCCCACATCAGCCACGGGGCGATGAACAGGAACGCTCCGGTGAACCATAGCATCTTGCTCGGAAACGCATCGCTGAACAGAACCGGCGCCATAGCCACGAACAGGCCGATGAACGTCAGGATCGGACGCCAGCGCAACTCTTCGGGATAGAACCCGAACAAAAGCTGCTGCCAGCGTTCGGTGATGACGCCGTAACAGGCGCCCCCGTGCTCTTTACCAAGCTCCGCGATGATCTCACGGCAGGCCGACAGGGACCCGGCGCCCCATGTGGGCGACCAGAGCCACGGGATGATCGAGGCGAGGATGAAGTAGATGAAGGCAAGCGCCACGACAGTCAGGATCGAATTGAACCAGCCCGAGAACAGGTTCATCCGCAACCAGCCGATGATGCCCACCTCGCTCGCGGGTGGATCGCGTTCAGGAAGCATTTCGGTGCGGACGTAGGACAGGTCTTCCATCTCAGCGCTCCTTCAGCTTCACGCGGTTGTTGTAGACGTTCATCGCCCCGGAAATGGCGAGCGATATGCCGAGGTAGATCAGCATCGTCATCATCACCGCTTCCAACTCGCGGCCGGTCTGGTTGAGCGTGATGCCCATCAGCGTCCCGGTGAGGTCCATGTAGCCGACCGCGATGGCCAGAGACGAGTTCTTGGTGAGGTTGAGATACTGCGAGATCAGCGGCGGGATGATGACCCGCATCGCCTGCGGCAGAATAACGAGCGACATGATCCGCCGGGGGCGGATGCCCAGCGCCGCAGCGGCCTCGGTCTGCCCCTTGGAAATGGCAAGGATACCGCCCCGCACGATCTCGGCGATGAAGGCTGCAGTATAGAGCGACAGCGCCAGCCAGAGCGCGATGAACGAGTTTCTGAGGTGCGTGCCCCCGTCGAAGTTGAACCCCCTCAGCGCGGGCTTGCCGAGGTAGAACCCCATGAGCCACAGCACGATCAGCGTCGGTACGACGATTACGGCGGTGCGGACCCAGAACGTCTTGGGCCGCACGCCCGTCGCATTCTGGATGCGGTCGGCCCTCTGCCCGATCAGGCGCGAAACGAGGATGCCGGCGATCAGGGTCGACAGGAATACGATCAGTTCGAGGCTCACGTCGAACCGAAACCACGCATCCCCGAAGAGATGCACATCGCCCAGCCCTTGGCGCCACGTCAGCGGATTGCCCTCTTCGTCCATCCGGCCGAACAGCGGCTCGGGCACATAGACACCCCGATTGGTGAGCGCCACACTGTCGGCGATCAGCATATTGGCCGCGGGCTCGTCACCCCGGAATGCCGAGGGCGCGGGCAAGGTCTCGATCAGGATCGCCATCGAAAACACGATCCACAGAAGCACCGGCACGTTGCGGAACATCTCGACATAGACCGTCATGATCCGCGCGATAAGCCAATTGTTGGACAGACGCAGCACCCCCACGATGACGCCCACGATGGTCGCCATGATGCAGCCGAGCACCGCGATAAGCAGCGTGTTGAGCAGGCCCATAAGGCTGGCGCGCGCATGGCTGTCGCGTGAATCGTAGTCGAGCAGGCGTTGGTTGATGTCGTACCCGGACGGTTCACTCAGAAAGCCGAAGCCGACGGATTTCCCGAGATCGGCAAGGTTCTGCACCGTGTTGGACACGAGCCATCCGACGAGCAGCAGAAACCCGATCAGCGCGACGATCTGGATCGTGGCTGACCGATAACGGCTGTCGTAAATGAGCATGGATAGGCGGAAAGACCCGCCCTCAGGATCGGTCGCTGTCGTCATACGTGTTCCCTGTCATCCCCGGATCGTTCGTCGGACGGGTTGTCCCGTCTCATGCGTCCGGATGAACTGTTGGCCCCTGAAAGGAAGCGGGCGCGAGGTTTCCCCCGCGCCCGTTCTGTGTCTTACCGGAAGGGCGGTGCGTACTGCAGGCCGCCGTCTTTCCACTGCGCGTTCAGGCCGCGCGCCAGACCGATCGGCGTCGATTCCCCGATGTTCTTCTCAAAGATCTCGCCATAGTTGCCGCCGGCCGCGATGGCTTTCATCGCCCAGTCGGCTTCGAGCCCGAGCATTTCGCCCATGTTGCCTTCGGTGCCGAGGATCCGGTTGATTTCCGGGTTGTCGGTGCCGCTGGCCAGCTCTTCGATGTTGGTCGAGGTGATGCCGAACTCTTCGGCAGCGACCAGAGCGTTCTGGGTCCAGCGCACGATGTCGGCCCATTCGTCATCGCCGTGGCGAACGAGCGGCCCGAGCGGCTCTTTCGAAATGATTTCCGGCAGGATCGCGTGATCGCCCGGCGTCTCGAACGAGGCGCGCGTGGCGGCGAGGCCCGAGGCGTCCGTCGTGTAGGTGTCGCAAGCACCGGCAAGGTACTGCTGCTGCGCTTCGGCGTTGGTTTCGATCGGAACCGGCTCGTAGCTGATGTTGTTCGTGCGGAAGAAGTCCGCGAGGTTCAGCTCGGTCGTGGTGCCGGTCTGGATGCAGACGGTCGCACCGTCGAGTTCCTTGGCCGAGGACACGCCCAGCGCCTTGGGAACGATGAAGCCCTGACCGTCGTAGTAGTTCACGCCGGTGAAGGTGAACTTGAGGTCCACGTCACGCGACAGGGTCCAGGTGGTGTTACGCACGAGGATGTCGACTTCGCCCGAAGCGAGCGCGGTGAAGCGGGTCTTGGGCGTGGTCGGCACGAATTCGACGGCTTCCGGGTCACCCAGAACGGCGGCGGCGACAGCGCGGCAGATGGCGACGTCGAAGCCTTCCCAGTGGCCGTTCGCATCGGGGGCAGCAAAGCCGGTGAGACCCGAGTTCGAACCACACTTGAGCGAGCCGCGCGCCTGAACGTCGTCCAGCGTCGCGGCGCTCGCCGCACCGGCGACAAAGCCGGCCACGGTCAGTGCGCCGAGAAGTACGGATTTTTTCATGTTTACCTCTTCCTGATGTTCGCCCCTTCAGGGCGTTATGTTCCGGTTCGTTGACCGGTGGCGATACGCGGAATGGGGCTATCCCCCTCCATGCCAAGAGTTTGGGCAATTAATCACACATGCGTCAAGTGCCACGCGATTCACGGCGCAAAGCTAACCCTAGGGAAAGTCTGGATTTTCGGACTCGGGGTGAATCTGATGCCTAGGATTTTTGATCGGCCAGTCGAAAAAACAGCGCAGCATCGAGAAATGCCTGTCTTTTCAGCGCAGCATGTTCGGCCGCTTCTTCGTCCTCACCCCAGAGCTCGGCCTGCCAATCCTCGTCGATCCGCGAAATGGTCCAGCCCGTCTCGGCATCGATCCGGCCATGCATCACGGCGAGCCCGATGATGAGCGACCCAGAGAGCGACACAAGGTCGTGGAACGCGGCGAGCCGGAAAGGGTCCAGCCCATGCACCTCGGCCCTAAGCCGGTCGAGCGAGGCTTCGTCCTGCGGCGCATGCATGATCCCGATCCGCGGCTGCAGGCGCGCGCCAAAGGTTTCGTCGGCCCAGTCGAGCAGCGGGTCCCAGGCCTCGGCCTGCCGGTAAACCAGTTCCACCGGCGTATCGGCGCGATAGCAGGTCAGGTCACTGTCGCCATAGGCCGCCAGCAGGTCCGCCACCTCGGCATGCTGGTTCGACACCTTGTCGATGGCCGAATTGGCGGTGCGCGTCATCGGCATGGTCGCCGGGTCGATCTTATCGGTCTGCGCGTCCCACTCCACCGCGACCGCCTCGGCCAGCGCCTGCGACGGCAGCACAAAGGCCGCCTTGGCTGGCGTGCGCACGGTCCGGGTGTCAAGGTACACGGTATACCCGCCCTCGCAGGCATCCGCTTTGGTGTCGGTCCAGAACCGTTTCGGTGCCCAGTCACTCATCATTCGCTCCACAATCTGTCGATCGTCGGGATCAGGTCGGCGAAGCTGTCGATCACCGCATCCGCCCCCGCCCGTTCGAGGTCTCGGGGCGCGTGATACCCCCAACCGACCCCGATGGTGAAGACCCCGGCGGCCCGCCCCGCTTCGATGTCATAGACCGTATCGCCCACGAACACCGCATCGCGCGGCGCGACCCCGGTGTCGGACAAGGCCGCATGGACCATCGCCGGATCGGGTTTGGACGGCTGATCATCCGCCGTCTGGGTCGTGGCGAACACGCCCGTAAGCCCGAAGGTGTCGATGATCCGCTGCATGCCCCGGCGCGACATACCCGTCGCCGTGCCCAAGAGAACCTCGTCCCGCGCATGAAGCGCCCTCAGCGTCTCGAGCGCCCCGTCGAAAAACGGCGGCGCCCCATCGGTCTGGCGCGCGGTCATATAGGCGTTCTTATAGGCCTGCACCATCCGCGCCTGATCGTAATCGTCGAACGTGCCGAACAGCCGCCGCACCGCTTCGACCAGCGACAGCCCCACCACGCTCAGCGTATCCGCGCGCGTCGGCGTCGGCAGATCGGCCTCGTCCGCCGCCGTCTCCATCGCCGCCACGATGGCGTGCTGGCTGTCGATCAGGGTGCCGTCGACGTCGAAAAGAACGAGCTTCAGGGGGCCCATTCTTCCTCCTCGAACGGATCATCCGGCGCCTCATCGGCGCGGAAACCAAGCTGCTCCCACGTCCGGGCCATATGCTCGGACAGTTCAGCCTCGATAAAGATCTGCTTCTTCGTCACCGGATGCTCGATCTCGATCGACCGGGCATGAAGGTGCAGCTTCTTGGAAATCTCGCCGCCCAGCATCGCGCCCCAGCCATCGCCAAGGTTCTCCTGCCCCGAGCCGCCGTATTTGCCGTCACCGATGATCGGATGGCCCATCTCGGCCATATGCGCGCGCAGCTGATGGGTGCGCCCGGTGATCGGCACCAGCCCCACCCAGGCCGCCCGCTGCGCGAGGTTCTCGATCACCACGTAATCGGTCTCGGCCCGCTTGGCGCCCTCGACGGTATTGACCTCGGACGGGTGGATGCAGAGCATCTTTTCGCCCTCCCCCCGACCGCCATGACCGGGAGCCTTCACCAACCCCCATTTCACCGTGCCCTTGCGCGGCATCGGCACACCCGCGACCACGGCCCAGTAAATCTTGCGCGTATTGCGGTGCCGGAACGCATCGGTCAAGTCCTTGGCCACCTGCCGCGTCCGCGCGAGCAGCAGGACACCCGAAGTATCCTTGTCCAGACGATGCACCAGCCGGGGCTTTTCGTCATAGCCAAAGGTCAGCGCCTCAGCCAATCCATCCACATGCCGTGTCTGCTTCGACCCGCCCTGCGTCGGCAGCCCCGGCGGCTTGTTGAGCGCGATGATATGATCGTCGCGATAGATCACGCAGTCGCGGATCATCTGCGCATCCTTGTCGGACACGCTCGTGCGCACCACCTCGGGCCGCTCACCGGGCGCGGGGAGCGGCGGAATGCGCACCTCTTGCCCGACCTCGACGCGGGTCGAGGCCTTGACCCGCCCGCCATCGACCCGGATTTCGCCCTTGCGGCACATCTTTTCGACCCGGCCCTGCGGCACATGCGGAAACTGACGCTTGAACCAACGATCCAGCCGCTGATCCCCATCGCCCTCGGCGACCGTGATGGTCTGAACCCGGCTCATACGAACACCGCCCGCGCCGCATAGACGCCCAGAACCAGTGCGGCGAGCGACAGGCCCACCGACAGCACCACATAGCCCGCCGCCGTCGCCACCTGCCCGCGCTCGAACAGGGCCAGCGTGTCCAGCGAAAAGGCCGAGAAGGTGGTGAACCCGCCCAGCACACCGGTCATCAGGAACGGGGCCCAGGCGTTACCGCCCTTCTTGGCCAGAAAGACGAACAAGACGCCCATAAGGAAACTCCCCAACACGTTCACGATCATGGTCCCGGCCGGATAGCCGTGCCCGATCACCCGCGTCGCGGTGACGTTCACGAGGTATCGGCCCGAAGCCCCGATGGCCCCGCCCAAAGCGACAGTGACGAGTGTGTTCAACATGCTCACCCTCTCCCGCGCCGCCGCGCCAGAGTCAACCTTGCCGCTTCGCCCGAAGCCCCGCGAAGAAGTCGACGCGCTTCTTCAGCTCCCGCTCGAACCCACGTTCGACCGGCTGGTAATAGACCGGGCGCTTCAGGTCGTCGGGGAAATAGTTCTGACCGGAAAAGCCGTCCTCGGCATCATGATCGTATTGATAGCCCGCACCATAGCCCTCATCCTTCATCAGCCGCGTCGGCGCGTTCAGGATGTGCTTGGGCGGCGGCGCCGACCCGGTCTGCTTGGCCTGCACCCGCGCCGCTTTATAGGCGACATAGCCCGCGTTGGATTTCGGCGCGAGCGCAAGGTAGACGACCGCCTGTGCCAGCGCCAGCTCCCCCTCGGGCGACCCCAGCCGCTCATAGGTCTCCCAGGCGTCGATGCAGATGCCGTTGGCCTGCGGATCGGCAAGCCCGATGTCCTCGACCGCCATACGCGTCAGACGGCGGGCGAGGAAGCGCGGGTCTTCGCCCCCCTCCAGCATCCGCGTGAACCAGTAAAGCGCCGCATCCGGGTCCGAGCCCCGGATCGATTTGTGCAGCGCCGAGATCAGGTTGTAATGCCCGTCCCCCGACTTGTCGTATTGCGCCGCCCGGCGCATCAGCCGCGTGGCCAGCGCATCGCGGTCGAGCTTGCCATCGACCTGCCACGCCATCACCTGCTCGATCAGATTGAGCAGCGCCCGACCATCGCCATCCGCCATCTCGATCAGCGCCTCGCGCCCCTCGCCGGTCAGCGGCAGCGCCCGATCCAACTCCCGCTCGGCCCGCTGCGCCATACGCTCCAGATCGGTGGCATCCAGCCGCTTCAGCGTGATCACCTGCGCCCGGCTCAACACAGCCGCGTTCAACTCGAACGACGGGTTCTCGGTCGTCGCGCCCACGAGCAGGATCGTCCCATCCTCCATATGCGGCAGGAACCCATCCTGCTGCGCCTTGTTGAAGCGGTGGATCTCATCGACGAACAAGAGCGTGCCCTTACCGTTCTGGCGCCGCATCTTGGCCGCCTCGAACACTTTGCGCAGCTCCTGCACGCCAGTGAAGATCGCGCTGATCTGAATGAAATGCAGGTCGGTCTCATCCGCCAACAGCCGCGCGATGGTGGTCTTGCCCACCCCCGGCGGCCCCCACAGAATGAGCGATCCCAGAGAGCCAGACGCGAGCATCACGCCCAGCGGCCCATCGGGACCGAGCACGGCCTCCTGCCCGATCACCTGATCCATCGCAGCCGGGCGCAAACGGTCGGCCAAAGGCCTCGGCCCGCCGCCTTTCGCTTCGCCTGCAACACTGTCGAACAGATCCGCCATGCGCCCAATTTAAGCCCGGAGCGCACCAGCTTCCAGCGCCCCTCTTCACTGTTCTCCAAATACTTTCGGGGGGCGGTCTGGAGGGGGCCGACAGCCCCCTCCAGCGGGGGTCCGGGGGCTGGCCCCCGGCGTCGCGATCCGGGCCCCGCCCGGAGCGCAACCCGTCAGAGCAGGTTGTATTCGTGGGCGCGCTGCACCGCCTCGGCGGTGGTGCGCACGAAAAGCGCCTCGCGCGCCGCGCGGAGCCGGGCTTTGAAGGCGCTTTCCGAAATCCCCAGCACCGCCGAGGCTTCGGCATGCCGGTTGCCCTTCGCGACCATCCTGAGCGCCATGCGCTGCGCCGGGGTCAGACGCTCGGGCGGTGTCGCGCGGTCGTGCAAGCTCTCGACGACCGACTGGATCTGCGCGATCTCATGATCCGTGAATTCCCGGTCGCTCCGCGCAAACCCGCCTATCGTGCGTGACGAGGTCGGACCGGTCGACACCGCCACCCCATAGACAAGCCCATAGCGCCGCGCCTGCCCTAAGATGTTCAACGGGTCCGGCAGGTCGATGTCGCTCCACCGGATCGCACCATCGTGCCCGAACCCCCAGAACACCATCGGATCGGCGAGCATATAGCCCTTTTCCGTATAGGTTTCCGTCCAGCGCGGATCGTAGGTCTGGATCATAAGATGGGCGGCGGCGAACCGGATATGCAGCCCGAGCGCGTATCCTTTCGGCGCCAGATCATTCAGTTGAGACAGGCCCTGATCCATTCCTAATACATCAGACATGACCGCGCCCCTCGTCTCAAATATACATCAACTCTCTTAGAGCGATTCCAAGCGCCTTTGACAACCTTAAATTGTACAGCCAATAATGGCGCAGAAGATTCACCTTGGGGTAGCGACCAGATGGACGACGACGATCTTGTGGCTTGGCTGAACGCGCTGGACAATGAACAGCGCGAAATGCTCGCGCGCCACTTGGACATGTGGCCGGACGACATCGTGGATGACAAGACGCGGGTCGACCTCTTCGAAGCGGCGCTGGAGATGATGAAATCCCAGCGCTCGGGCAAGCAGCGCCGAATGAACTGACCGGCCGGGGCTAATGCCCGGCCAAAACGAGAAAGCCCCGCCTCGGACATCCGGGCGGGGCTTCAAGGAACGGCCTGGCCGGTCCCTGTCTTATTCTTCGGCGAAAGACGCTTCTTCTTCGGCCGCAACGCGGGCCTTGTCGGCGGCGCCTTTGGCGTCGACGTCACGGTCGACGAATTCGATGATCGCCATCGGCGCCATGTCACCAGCGCGGAAGCCGGCTTTCATAACGCGGACGTAGCCGCCCTGACGTTCGGCATAGCGCGGGCCGAGCACGTCGAACAGTTTCGCCACATAGGCGTCCTGCTTGAGCTGGCTCGCGGCCTGACGGCGGGCGTGCAGATCACCGCGCTTGCCCAGCGTGATCAGCTTTTCGATGATCGGGCGCAGTTCTTTGGCTTTCGGCAGGGTCGTCTTGATCTGCTCGTGCTCGATCAGCGAGCCAGCCATGTTGGCGAACATCGCCTTGCGGTGTTCGTGGGTGCGGTTCAGGCGGCGGTAGCCCCGTGCGTGACGCATTTTAGTCTCCTATCTCAGGTTTTGCTTTGTCCGGCGACCATGCGTTTCGGCCGCTCTCCTTGGGGCATCATCGCCCATGTGTTCCCCGGCAGTCCGGGCATTGGTCGGGCCGGGTTTCCCCGGCCCGTAAGTCTCAGAACTGGTCTTCGAACTTCTTGGCCAGATCTTCGATGTTCTCCGGCGGCCACTCTTCGACATCCATGCCGAGGTGCAGGCCCATGCCCGAGAGCACTTCCTTGATCTCGTTCAGCGACTTGCGGCCGAAGTTCGGGGTGCGGAGCATCTCGGCTTCGGTTTTCTGGATCAGGTCGCCGATATAGACGATATTGTCGTTCTTCAGGCAGTTCGCCGAACGCACCGAAAGCTCCAGCTCGTCCACTTTCTTCAGGAGAAGCGGGTTGAACTCGAGACCATCGTCGTCGTCCTGACGGCTGGCCGATTCCGGCTCGTCGAAGTTCACGAAGATCGACAGCTGGTCCTGAATGATGCGGGCAGCGAAAGCCACGGCATCGTCCGGGGTGATCGAGCCGTCGGTTTCGACCTTCAGCGTCAGTTTGTCATAGTCGAGCACCTGACCTTCACGGGTCGGCTGCACGTCATAGGACACTTTCTTGACCGGCGAATAGATCGCATCGACCGGGATCAGGCCGATCGGCGCATCTTCCGGCTTGTTCTTGTCGGCAGAGACATAGCCTTTGCCGGTGTTGACGGTCAGTTCCATGAACAGGTCGGCGCCGTCGTCGAGGTGGCAGATCACGTGATCCTTGTTGAGGATCTCGATACCGGCAGATTCCGAAATGTCGCCAGCGGTGACGACCATCGGGCCCTTGGCCGAGATCGACAGGCGCTTCGGCCCTTCGACTTCCATACGGATCGACACGCCCTTGAGGTTCAGGACGATGTCGGTGACGTCTTCACGCACACCAGCGACCGACGAGAACTCGTGCAGCACGTTGTCGATTTGAACGCTGGTGATGGCGGCGCCCTGAAGCGACGACATGAGAACACGGCGCAGCGCGTTGCCCAGCGTCAGACCGAAACCACGCTCGAGCGGTTCGGCGACGACGGTGGCCTGACGCGACGGATCGTTGCCCGGCTTGACGTCGAGCTGCGTCGGTTTGATCAATTCAGCCCAGTTTTTGTGGATCATGCGTCCCTCCATTCCTGTTCTGCCCCATGTCCAAAAGGCAGAACGCCCGAGGTTCAAAAATGACGGACTCGGGCCAGAGGTCTCCCCCGGCCCGAGCGTAAAAAGTCTGCCTTAGACGCGGCGGCGTTTCGGCGGACGGCAGCCGTTGTGCGCGATCGGCGTCACGTCACGGATCGACGTGATGTTAAAGCCGACGGCAGCCAGCGCGCGGAGCGCCGATTCACGGCCCGAACCGGGGCCCTGAACTTCGACTTCCAGCGTCTTCACGCCGTGTTCCTGCGCTTTCTTGCCTGCGTCCTCAGCGGCCATCTGGGCTGCGAACGGGGTCGATTTGCGCGAACCCTTGAAGCCCATCGTGCCAGCCGACGACCACGAGATCGCGTTGCCCTGGACGTCCGAGATCAGGATCTTGGTGTTGTTGAAGGACGAGTTCACATGCGCCACACCAGCGGCGATGTTCTTGCGCTCTTTGCGCTTCGTCCGAGTCTTATCGCGTGCCATTCTTCAGACCCTCCCTTACTTCTTCTTGCCAGCAATGGCTTTCGCCGGGCCCTTACGGGTGCGGGCGTTGGTGTGGGTACGCTGACCGCGCACCGGGAGGTTGCGGCGATGACGCAGGCCACGGTAGCAGCCAAGGTCCATCAGACGCTTGATGTTCATCTGCGTCTCACGGCGCAGGTCGCCTTCGACGGTGTAGTTGGCGTCGATGTGCTCGCGGATGGCGAGGACTTCGGCGTCCGAGAGTTCGTTCACACGGCGGGTCGCGTCGATGCCAACGGCCTCGATGATGGCCTTCGCCGAAGTGTGACCGATTCCGGTGATGTAGGTCAGTGCGATGGGAACGCGCTTCCCAGTCGGGATGTTAACGCCGGCAATACGTGCCAAGTCGATCTTCCTTTCGTTGCGGACCCGTAGTTCCAGGTCCTTTTTTCACAACGTAAGCCCGCGGGGGTCATCCCTGCGGGCCGCAGCTGATACTCTGGTCTGGTGTGGGAGGGGTGCGACCCCGGATACACCGATTCCCCTTACGGGATGCGGTGCTTTACGAGGGAATCACCATCGCGTCAAGGCTTCGGCCGATATCGGCCGATTTGCGACAGATTTCCTTTTATCTCTCATTTTTGACCTGTGACAAGTCGCCCGGCCAGTTCGTAGGTCAAAGGTACAGCATTCCTGGGCTCACATGAAAGGAGCCGGTGATGTTTCAAGCTGTTTATGCCACGCAGGCTGTTTACCATATGGGGCATCTGAGCGATGCCGAAATCCTCGCCACCGGACGTTTGCGCGCTCGGCAATTCGACCTTACCGGCTTTCTGCTGCGCACCGATCAGACCTTTCTCGGGGTGGTCGAGGGCGACGAGCGCGCGGTGAACGACATGCTCGATCGCATCGCCCGCGACCCGCGCCGCCGCATGGTGATGCGCTGCGGGCCCTACCATAACCTGCGCCGGATGTTCCCGGACTGGTCGATGGGCTACGGGCCGATGCGCCGCGATGGGTTCGACGACGACATCACCGCGCTCAAACCGACCGAGTTAGATCGCCACGTCATCGTCCAGAACCTGATCCGCATCGCGCACGACCAGTGGGGCACCGACAATTATCCTCTGGTACAGACCTGAAGGATCAGCGGCTCGTCCCAGGCCGAGCCATCCATCTGCACGGTCCCGTCCCCCAATTCCATGAGCGTGAAGACCCCCGGATCGACGAACGGCCCCGGCTCCATGCAATAGCCGGTGCGTATCTCGATCTCGCCCTCTTCGAGATAGGGGTCGAACGGCGCATCGAACGCGCAGTGCCACTCGATCCCTTCCAGCCCCTGCTCACTCAGCACGAGATGCTCCTCGTCCACGGTGTAAAGCGGGCCGTAATCGTCGAACCCGTCGAGGAAATCGCACCCACGCGGTCCGTTGACAAAGGCATTGGCGGACGCGGTCGCAGGCAGGGCCAGCGCGAGGGACAGGGCGATCAGTTGGTCGCGCATGACATGAACACCTTCGGCTCCGACCAATCGGTGAAGGTGACGACCGTCATACCCCGCGTGGAATAGACGATATCGAAGGTGCCCCGCGTCTCGGGCCCGTCCGGGGTGTAGCACACGCCCTCGGCCCGCTCCGGGCCACCTTCCGCGTCGAGCGTGATTGCGGCGTCGAAGGCGCATTCCACCACGCCGCCCCAGATCTTTTCATAATCCAGAATGTTGTTTTCGGGTCCGAGCGCCTGCATCGGCCCGCCGTCTCCGCCCGTTCCGGCGACCACGCCGCAGGCATCGGGCCCGGACACGAAAAGGGTCTGATCCTGCGCGAGCGCAGGCATGGCAGCGAGGGCCGCGACGATGAAAAGCGAATACCGCAAAGAAAAATCCTCCGAGCTATGCCCGGAGGATCGTCTCAAACCGATGAGCGGTCAATCTCTAGCCGAGGATCTTCTTGATCGAAGCACCCACCTCGTCGATCGAGGCAAGGCCGTCGATCGAGCTCAGGTCGCCCTTGGCATAGTAGTAGCCGATGAGCGGCGAGGTCTTTTTGTAGTATTCCATCAGACGCGTGCGCATGCTGTCGGCGTTGTCGTCCGCGCGCACCGGCTGACCGGCTTCGGCGGCTTCCTTGGCCCGGTTCACGACACGCTGCACCAGCGTCTCGTCATCCACCTGCATCTCGATCACCGCGTCGAGCGTCGCGCCCTTGTCGGCAAGCAGCTTGCCCAGCGCATCGGCCTGACCGAGCGTGCGGGGGAACCCGTCGAAGATGAAACCGCCGGCATTGTCGCCCTCGAGCTTTTCTTCGATCAGACCGATCACGATCTCGTCCGTCACAAGCTCGCCCGCGTCCATGATCGCGGCGACCTTGTTGCCCATCTCGGTGCCCGAAGTACGGGCTTCGCGCAGCATGTCGCCCGTCGAGAGCTGGATCATGTTGCGGTCTTCCACGAGCTTCTTCGCCTGAGTGCCCTTCCCTGCACCCGGCGGTCCAAGAAGAATGATGTTCATCGTCTGGCTGGTCCCTTCCGTCCCTTTTTCGCAGCAGTCCCTCCGCGTTTACCGCGCAGCTGCGATTTCTCAATGAGGCCTTCGTACTGGTGTGCAAGCAGGTGACTCTGAACCTGCTGGATCGTGTCCATCGTGACGGACACGATGATGAGCACCGAGGTGCCGCCAAAGTAGAACGGCACGGCAAGCTGGCTGCGCAGGATCTCGGGCAGCAGACAGACCGCCGCCAGATAAAGCGAACCCAACACGAGGATGCGCGTCACCACGTAGTCGAGGTATTCGGCGGTCTTCTTACCGGGGCGGATGCCCGGCACGAACCCGTTCTGGTTCTTCAGGTTGTCGGCCACGTCGTCGGTCTTGAACGCGACTTCCTTGGTGTAGAAGAACGTGAAGAACACGATCATGGCGGTGAAAAACAGCAGGTAGAGCGGCTGTCCGGGGCCGAAATAGGCAAGCAGCGTCGACATCACCGGACCGGCGTTGCCGTCTTGGTTGAAGGTCGACAGCGTCGTCGGCAGCAGAAGCAGCGCCGAGGCAAAGATCGCCGGGATAACGCCCGCCGGGTTCACCTTGATCGGCAGGTGGCTGGAGCCGCCGTCGTACATCTTCATCCCGACCTGACGGCGCGGATACTGGATGTGGATCTTGCGCAGCGCACGCTCCATGAACACGACGAAGGCGATCACGGCCATGACCATGACGAGCACGCCGATGATCACCGCGGGGCTGATGGCGCCCGAACGACCCTGGCTCAGGAACTGCGCGGCGGCGGCCGGAAGTTCGGCCACGATGCCCACGAAGATGATGAGCGAGATGCCGTTGCCGATGCCGCGTGCGGTGATCTGCTCACCCAGCCACATCAGGAACATGGTGCCACCCACCAGCGTCACGACGGCGGAGGCGATGAAGAACGGCCCCGGCGTCGACACGAGGTCGCCGGCCTGCAGGCTGTTGGCCAGCGCGAACGCCTGCCCGGTCGCCAGAACCACTGTGCCGTAGCGCGTGTACTGGTTGATCTTCTTGCGGCCCTGCTCGCCTTCTTTCTTGAGCTGCTTCAGCGGCTCCCACATCGAAGCCAGAAGCTGCACGATGATCGAGGCAGAGATGTAGGGCATGATGCCGAGGGCAAAGACACCCATCCGGCCCAGCGCACCGCCGGTGAACATCGACAGGATGCCGCCGATCCCGGCTGCCGCCTGCTCCATGAAATCACGCAGTGCGCCCGCATCGATCCCCGGCACCGGGATATAGGTGCCCAGACGATAGATGATGAGAAGCCCGACGGTGTAGAAAATGCGTTTGCGAAGGTCGGTCGCCTTGCCCAGCGCGCCCCATGAGAGGTTCGACGCCATTTGTTCCGCTGCAGATGCCATATGGCCCCCTGTTCGTGGAAACGCCGCCGGACCGTTCCCCGGCTCCGGCGGCGCTCTTGGAATACCCGCGCTTATCTAAGGCACCGACAGGTGCCGAACAAGCGTTACTCTGCCGCAGCCGCCGTGGTGGTCAGCGTGCCACCGGCTTTTTCCACGGCTTCGATCGCCGATTTGGAGGCGCCGGTCACGGTGATGTTGGCTTTCGCCGAGTAATCACCCTTGGCGAGAACGCGCACACCGTCGAGCTTGCGGCGCACGACGCCGGCTTCGACCAGAGTGTCTTCGGTGATGTCACCGGACAGCTTCTTGGCGTCGATGAATTTCTGGATGATACCCAGGTTGATCACAGCGAATTTCTTGCGGTTCGGCTTGTTGAAGCCACGCTTGGGAAGACGCTGGTAGAGCGGCATCTGGCCACCCTCGTAGCCTTTGATGGCCACACCCGAACGGGATTTCTGACCCTTGATACCACGGCCACCCATTTTACCTTTGCCCGAGCCCGGACCACGGCCAACGCGCATGCGTTTCTTGGCGGCACCGGGATTGTCCCGGAGTTCATTGAGTTTCATATCGCTTCTCCTATGCCGGATGTGACCCTCGAAGCGAAAACGGGCCAACCACGGCTTTTCATGATGTGAGTCGTGAACCCACTCGGGGCCACCGGGCGCGTATAAGGGACAAGCACCATAGGGGTCAAGGCGGATCGCCGGGTCTCAGGCGTTCGCGCCATCCACCGCCAGCGCCTCGTCGATCAGGGTGCGCACGGCGGCCTCGGGGATCGCCGCGCCGGGCACGAAACGCACATGCCGCATGTCCTTGCCCTCGCCCTCCAAAAGCCCCGGCACATCCGGCATCCGGGCCCCGTTCTGGAACCCGAGGGTGACGTGCGTTTTCGATTTCTGCAGATAACAGAACAGCTTACGGCGGGAATAACACGGCTGGCGCCATCTAATCGCCTCGTCGACCCCCGGCCCAGCGTCGAGGATCAACCCGCGTAAAGACAGAAGCGTCTCGCGCTGATCGGGTGTCAGCGCCTCGAACCACTCGTCTACCTCGGACATGCTCGCCCCCGCAAAAGCTGCCCGGCGATCCTAGCACGCTTGCGCCCGACATGAAAAAGGGCCCCACAATTGGGGGCCCTTCTCGCTTGTCCTGTGGGGTCGGTCAGCCCAACTCGCCCTCGGCATACCATTCGCCCATTTTCACCTCGGTCTCACTTTCCAGCATCGAGGCGAACTCCTCCGGGTCCTGCGTCCCGCCATCGCGGCCACGGTAGTGGTAGGGGTACACATAGGTCGGCGCGATCTCGGACACCGCGCTCGCCGCTGCCGCCGCATCCATCGTGAACGGCAGGTTCATGCAGACAAAGGCAAGGTCGATGTCCTCGAGCGCGCGCATCTCCGGCGTGTCCTCGGTGTCGCCCGAGATGTAGACGCGGAAACCGTCGAAGCTCAGCACATAGCCGTTGTCGCGCCCCTCGGGGTGGAAATCGGTGCGCCCCTCGGACGTGTTGTAGGCCGGGATCGCTTCGATCCCCAGACCGTCCCAATCCATGTTGTCGCCATTCGCCATCGACACGGCACCATCCGCCACTTCGGCGGGCAGCATACCGTTGACCGCCGGGTTGGTGATCAGCGCCGTCTCGGCCCCCACCAGCGCGACCAGCACCTCGGCGTTGAAGTGGTCGCCATGCTCATGGGTGATGAGGATCAGGTCTGGCGCCGGGAAATCGGCATAGTCCTCGGCAGCGCCCACGGGATCGACGTAGATGACCCCCTTCGGCGTCTCCATCACGAACGAGGCATGGGCCACGGGATGAACCGTGATGTCGCCCGCATCCGTGGTGAACATGTTCGACGCATGCGCGGCGGCCATGCCCGCATAGGGCAGGATGCTGATCGCGCCCGCGCTGGCAGCGGCCGTCGCAAGGAACGTGCGGCGTGTGGTTTTCATTTCGTCTCTCCCTGTTTCGCGTGGTCTTGAGGGTACTACGCGCGAGGTGACGTGGGGTTCACTTGCGGGCGAGACGGATCACGAAGGGGTGAAGGCGGGGGCGTCAGCCCGCCGCCCTGAGCTCCGGCGCCACCTTGGTGCCCAGCACCTCGATCGCCTTCAGCATCTCGGCATGGTCGATGATCCCGATCGCCATCTGGATGAGCACCCGGTCGAAGCCCAGATCCTCTTTCAGCCCGAGGATTTTATCCACGATCTGCGCCGGGGAGCCGACGAACTGCGCACCCTCCGGCCCGATGCCCGCATCGAACTGCGCCCGCGTCTGCGGCGGCCAGCCCCGTTCGCGCCCGATCTGATCCATGACCGCCTTCTGCGCCGGAAAGAACGTGTCGGCGGCCTTCTGGCTGTCTTCACCCACGAAACCGTGGACGTTCAGCGACACGCGCGCCTTATCGGCGTGCCCCGACTGCTCGGCGGCCCGGCGATAGAGGTCAGCAAGCGGCGCGAACCGGCGCGGTTGCCCGCCGATGATCGCCAGCGCCAGCGGCAGCCCCAGCGCCCCGGCGCGCACCATCGACTGCGGCGTGCCCCCCGCCGCAATCCACATCGGCAGCTTGCCGTTCACCGGGCGCGGATAGACGCCCTGCGCGTTCACCTGCGGCGTATGGGTTGAGCCCTTCCAGCGCAGCTTTTCCGACTCGTCGATCTGAAGCAGCATCTGCAGCTTCTCTTCGAACAGCGCGTCGTAATCCTTTAGGTCGTATCCAAAGAGCGGAAAGCTCTCGATGAAGCTCCCCCGCCCCACCATCAACTCGCCCCGGCCATTGGTGAGGTTATCCAACGTCGAATACTGCTGATACACGCGGATCGGATCGTCCGAGGACAGGACCGACACCGCCGAGGTCAGCTTGATATTCTTCGTGGTCCGCGCAGCCCCCGCCAGCGTCACGGGTGGCGAGGTCACGGCATAGTTCGGCCGGTGATGCTCCCCCAGCCCAAAGACGTCGAGCCCGACCTGATCGGCCAGCTCGATCTCTTCCATCAGATTGTTCAACCGCTCCTGCGCGTCGACAGTCTTACCGGTGACCGGATCGCGGCCCATGTCGCCGAAGGTGTAGAGCCCGATTTCCATGTGGGTGTCTCCTGTGTTTGGACGGGAGATAATGGGTTGCGGCCTTTCCGCCTAGTCGGCCCCTTGCGCAGTCCTTGTGCGAGCGCGCGCGAATTGACAAACTTTGCCATAGCTCCCATCTTCGAGGTGAAAGGATCAACTATGGCCACGATGAATGTCTCCCTCCCCGACCAGATGAAGGAGTGGGTCGAAGACCAGCTCAAGGATGGTCGCTATGGCAACACCTCCGACTACGTGCGCCACTTGATCCGCAAAGATCAGGACCGCGCTATGGCCATCGCTGCGCTTCAGGCGGCTGTGGATGAGGGGATCGCAAGTGGCCCTCCCACGCCCTTCGATTTCGATGCGTTTCAGGCGCGTATGAAAGACCGCCGTGGCGCTTGAGCTGCGCCTGACCCCGCGGGCAGAGCAAGACCTCGAAGAGATCTGGGATTACACCGAGGCCGAATGGTCAGAGCATCAGGCCCTGCGCTACCTGGGCACGTTGGAGACGGTGATGATGCGGCTTTGCGAAGAGCCCCTGATCGCCCGCGAACGCGGCGAGGTCGATCCGCCCGTCCGCCTCTACACCAGCGGCGCGCATGTCGTGCTCTACCGCGCCGATGGGCGATTTCTCGACGTTCTACGCATACTCGGGGCAAGGCAGGATTGGGCCGCACTTCTGACCCGACTGGACTGAAACGAAAAACACCCCGGCCATCTCTGACCGGGGTGCTCTGTCTCAATCGTTAGACGCTTGGCCTTAGCCGCGCTCTTCCACGATTTCCACGAGGTGCGGGATGGAGTTGACCATGCCACGCACGGAGGGGGTATCCTCCAGCTCGCGGGTTTTGTGCATTTTGTTCAGGCCGAGCCCGATCAGCGTGTCACGCTGTTTGGCGGGGCGGCGGATCGGGCTACCGATCTGTTTAACGACGATGGTTTTTGCCATGTGTCTCAGGCCTCCTCAGCAACCTGGCTCGACTCGGCCGGGGCCTCATCGCGGCCCGGCAGGATGTCGGCGACTTTTTTGCCGCGACGCTGTGCCACCGAACGGGGGCTCGCCTGCTTGGTGAGGCCGTTCAGCGTAGCGCGGATCATGTTGTAGGGGTTCTGCGAGCCGATCGACTTGGCGACGACGTCCTGAACACCCAGCATTTCGAACACGGCACGCATCGGACCACCGGCGATGATACCGGTACCGGTCGGGGCGGTGCGCATGACGACGCGGCCAGCGCCGTGACGACCGTCGATGTCGTGGTGCAGGGTCCGGCCCTCACGCAGCGGCACGCGGATCATGTTGCGCTTGGCGCTCTCAGTGGCCTTGCGGATCGCCTCGGGCACTTCTTTCGCTTTGCCCTTGCCGAAGCCGACGCGGCCTTTCTGGTCGCCCACGACGACGAGAGCTGCAAAGCCGAAGCGCTTACCACCCTTGACGGTCTTGGACACACGGTTGATCGCAACAAGACGATCGGCGAATTCCGGGGCTGCTTCCTCGCGGTCGCGACGGTTACCCCGGCGGTTTTCACGTTCTGCCATTAGGCATTCCTTCATTGGGTGGCGCGCTGTCGTGCGCCGGTTTTACTCGATCCTTGGTGGCGGCACGTATGCGCCGCCCCGGATCATCGGGGAGGCGCGAACGCCTCCCTCAAGTCATCAGAACTTCAGACCACCTTCGCGCGCAGCGTCGGCCAGAGCCTTCACTTTGCCGTGGTACAGGAAGCCGCCACGATCGAAGTAGCACTCTTCCACGCCCGCTTTCTTGGCACGCTCGGCGATCAGGGTGCCCACCTTGGCGGCGGCTTCCACGTTGTTCTTGCCGATGATGCCCAGATCCTTCTCGAGCGACGAAGCCGAGGCGAGAGTCACGCCGGCCACATCGTCGATCAGCTGGACGCTGATGTTCTTGTTGGAGCGATGAACCGACAGGCGAAGCTTGCCGGGGTTCACTTTCCGCTGCTTGTTCCGAACGCGCAGACGGCGCTTCAGAAACAGGTCTCGTTTGCTGTTTGCCATTTTTCGCGTCCTTACTTCTTCTTGCCTTCCTTGCGGAAGATGTACTCGTCTTTGTAGCGGATACCTTTGCCCTTGTAGGGCTCCGGCGCGCGCCACTCGCGGATGTTGGCCGCGACTTGTCCGACGAGCTGCTGGTCGTTGCCCTCGACGACGATCTCGGTCTGCTTCGGAGCGGTGATGGTCACCCCTTCCGGCGCTTCGAAATCCACGTCGTGCGAGTAGCCCAGGTTCAGCTTCAGGGTGTTGCCCTGCATCTGAGCCCGGTAACCAACACCAGTGATCTCCAGCTCTTTTTTGAAGCCGTCCGAGACACCCGTGATCATGTTGGCGACCATGGTGCGGGACATGCCCCACTGCTGACGGGCACGCTTGGACTTGCCGCGCGGCTCGACCGACACGATGTTGTCTTCGATCTTGATCGTGACATCATCGGTTGCAGTGAACGTGCGGGTGCCCTTGGGGCCCTTCACTTCGACGGTCTGACCCGACAGGGACGCGGTGACGCCCGAGGGGATCTCGACCGGTTTCTTACCAATACGAGACATTACCAGACCTCCTTAGAATACGGTGCAAAGCACTTCGCCGCCAACATTCTGGCTACGAGCGTTTGCATCCGACATCACGCCCTTGGGCGTAGAGACAATCGAGACACCAAGGCCCTGACGGACCTGCGGGATCTCCTTGGCGCCCATGTAAACGCGGCGGCCGGGGGTCGAAACCCGCTGCAGCTCACGAATGACCGGGGTGCCATCGAAGTATTTCAGGCTGATTTCCAGCGTCGGGTGACCGTTCACGTCGGTCCCCTTTTCATAGCCGCGGATGTAGCCTTCGTCGGCCAGCACGTCCAGAACCCAGGCGCGCAGCTTGGAAGCAGGCGTGGACACGGTGGACTTGTGGCGCATCTGGGCGTTGCGGATGCGGGTGAGCATATCGCCGATAGGATCGTTCATATCACTCTCTCCTTACCAGCTCGATTTCACCAGACCGGGGATCTGGCCGTTCGAGCCAAGCTCCCGCAGCGCGATCCGGCTGACCTTCAGCTTGCGGTAGTACGCATGCGGACGGCCAGTCAGCTGGCAACGATTGTGAAGACGGGTCGCCGACGAGTTGCGGGGCAGCTTCGCCAGTTTGAGGGAAGCGCGGAAACGCTCTTCCATCGGGTTCGACTCGTCGTTGATGATTTCTTTCAGCGCGGCACGCTTGTCAGCGTACTGTTCCACCAGCTTCTGACGCTTGGCTTCACGCGCGATCATGGATTTTTTAGCCATTACTCGGTCTCCAAGGATCAGCTGTTGAAGGGCATGTTGAAGTGCTTCAACAGGCTCTTGGCTTCTGCGTCAGTCTTCGCAGTGGTGGCGATCACGATATCGAGGCCCCAGACTTCGTCGACTTTGTCGAACTCGATCTCGGGGAACACGATGTGCTCTTTCATGCCCATGGCATAGTTGCCACGGCCGTCGAAAGAGGTGCCCGGAACGCCGCGGAAGTCGCGGATGCGGGGCATGGCGATCGTGATGAGGCGGTCGAGGAATTCGTACATCCGGTCACCGCGCAGGGTCACTTTCGCACCCAGCGGCATGTCCTCACGGACACGGAAACCAGCGATCGATTTCTTCGCCTTCGTCACCAGCGCTTTCTGACCGGCGATCTTGGCGAGATCGTCCTGAGCAGATTTCGCTTTCTTGGAGTCACGCACAGCCTCGGCGCCGCAGCCGATGTTCAGGACGATTTTGTCCAGACGCGGGATCTGCAGATCGTTGGTGTACGAGAACTCTTCCTTCAGAGCGGCCTTGATCGTCTCGCGATAGGCAGCCTTCAGGCGCGGGGTGTAATTCGCAGTATCGAGCATCAGATCACGTCCCCAGTGGTTTTGGCGAAGCGGACTTTCTTGTCGCCGTCCATGCGGAAGCCGACGCGGGTCGCTTTGCCATTGGCATCGAGAAGGGCCAGGTTCGACAGGTCGATCGGCATCGCTTTCGGGATGCGGCCGCCCTGGGCGTTCTGGCTCTGGCGCGTGTGACGGATCGCCATGTTCACGCCGTCGACAACGGCTTTGCCGGTCTTCGGCGAAACCGAGGTGATTTCCCCGGTCTGGCCTTTGTCTTTACCGGCCAGCACGACGACCTTGTCGCCTTTTTTCAGTTTCGCAGCCATCAGAGCACCTCCGGAGCGAGCGAGATGATCTTCATGAAGTTCTTCGCGCGCAGCTCACGAACCACCGGCCCGAAGATACGGGTGCCGACCGGCTCGTTGTTGTTGTTGAGGATCACGGCGGCGTTCCGGTCGAAACGGATCGCGGTGCCGTCGTCACGACGGACTTCTTTGGCGGTGCGCACGACGACGGCCTTGCGGACGTCACCTTTCTTCACGCGGCCGCGCGGGATGGCTTCCTTGACGGAGACGACGATGATGTCGCCCACCGAAGCGTATTTACGCTTGGAACCACCCAGGACCTTGATGCACTGAACTCGGCGAGCGCCGGAGTTGTCAGCGACATCCAGATTGGTCTGCATCTGGATCATAGGGTTTCTCCTGACCTGTGGGGCTAGCCTCTGGCATCACCGCCCCATGGTTTCGATCGATCTGGTTGTCAGCCCCGATTAGGCGGTGATGACTTCCCAGCGTTTGGTTTTCGACTTCGGCGCGCATTCCTGAATGCGGACGGAGTCACCGACTTTGAACGTGTTGTTCTCGTCGTGGGCCCGGTATTTTTTCGACTTCCGGATCGTCTTTTTCAGAACGGGGTGCGTGAAGCGGCGTTCGACGCTCACGGTCACGGTCTGGGCGTTGGCGTCCGAGGTCACGGTGCCTTGCAGGAT
Source organism: Pseudomonadota bacterium (assembly GCA_036154315.1). Lineage (GTDB taxonomy): Bacteria > Pseudomonadota > Alphaproteobacteria > Rhodobacterales > Rhodobacteraceae > Maritimibacter. The sequence goes on along the minus strand of JAYZLL010000059.1, from coordinate 5,942 downwards.
ACGTTTGGGCATCTGTCAGGCCTCCTCAGTTGCCAGCCGCAGCTGCGGCTTTTTCGTTCAGAATGGTTTTCACACGGGCCACGTCACGTTTGACCTGACGCATGCGAGCGGTGTTCTCGAGCTGACCGGTGGCCTGCTGGAAGCGCAGGTTGAAGGCCTCTTTCTTGAGATCGCCCAGCTGATCTTTCAGCTGATCGGCGCTCTTGTCGCGAAGTTCGCTGGCGTTCATCGCCTTTTCCTTTCCAATCACCGGCGGGCGCCCGATTTCGGGGTTACCCTTGGCCCGGTGGGTTCATGCAAAACACACGAATCCCGCGCACGGGAATCGTGAGATGCCGCTCTATAAAGGCAGCATCCCCACACGGCAAGGAAAAGATCAGGATTTCTTGGGCTTCAGGCCAAAGCCCGCGCGGCCTCGAGCGCGCGGGTGTTGGTGTGAACCATCTTGGCTCTGAGGTCGAGAGCGATGGCCGCCGCGACCAGACCGAACAAATCCGGGTTCGACTCCTGCAACCGGTCCAGCTTGTCCCGCTCGATCCGCCACACGCGCGCGGGCTGGTCGATGAACACATCGGCCGAGGCCGCCTCTTCCCCCAGCATCGACATCTCGCCCACGAAATGCCCCGGCCCGATCTCGCCCAGCATGACCCCGTTGACCGCGTAACGCGCCTCGCCCGTCGAGATATAGGTGAGCCAGTTGGGTTTCTGGCCCTGCCGCGTCAGCCGGTACCCGGGCTCCACATCCGTCCAATCACCGTAATCGAACAGCGCCCGCCTCAGACCCGGCGTGCCGCCCCGGAAATACCGCGCGATCATCCGCCGCTCTTCGTCTGAGAACTTCGCGCGCCGATCCCGGTGCCACAAGAGCGAGATCTGCACCACGTTCACCACGATCAGCAGCCCCTCCCAGAACACGCCGACCACGTTACTCAGCCAGATCCAGTCATAGGCGATCCCCGTGACCGCCGAGGCCACGAGGAACACGCGCAGCAAAAGCATGCGGCGCATGAGGCTCGATACGATCAGAAAAACGTACGAGAGATGACCGACAAATCCTTCGGTCAGGAAGCCCAGGCCAATAAATTCGGACACATGGATACCAATGAAAATTCTTGATGGCCAAAAGTACGCCAGCCATCACTCACTTGGCAAAGAGATTCGACGTCTCTTTTCGTCAGCTCGCCTGCCCGCGCCCGGCCTCGACCGTTCTGCGGTTCCCGTGGATGACCTTGGCCCTGAGGTTCAGCGCGGTGCCCGCTTCGATCAGCCCATAAAGCTCCGGCTGGTTCACCTTCATCCGGTCGAGCTTGTTGCGCTCGATCTGCCAGACGCGTGAGGTCTCGGCCACCGACACGTCTGCCGAGGCGAGCCCGTCACCCATCAGCGACATTTCCCCGATGAAATGGTCCGGCGACACCTGAGCCACGGCGGCGCCCTTCGACGTGACCACCGCCGCACCGCTGACGAGATGCGTCAGGAACCGGGGGCGCACACCTTCCTCGGTCAGCACCTCGCCCGGCGCGAGCGTCTCCCACCGCCCCATATCGAGCAGCAGACGTTTCGTCCCCGGCGTGCCTCCGGTCAGCCACGTCTCGATCATCCGCTTCTCTTCGTCGGAGAACTTGGCGCGGTGGTCCCGGCTCCACAGCAGCACGATCTGCACCACGTTCACCGCGACCAGCAGCGCCTGCCAGAACGCGCCCACCACGTTCCCGATCATGAAGTAATCAAAGATGATCCCCGCGATGGCCGACCCCATCACGAACAGGCGCAGCAGGAACATCCGCCGCATCAGCGACGAAACGATCAGCAGCACATAGGAAAGGTGGCCGAAGAAGCCGTCGGTCAGAAATGTCAGGTCCATCAGGTGCGGTCAGTCGTCGCTGCGATGCAGAATGTAAAACACGCGGTATTGCTACCCAAGGCGCATGGCGTATTCAAAGGGAAAACGCATCTGACCGGAGGCCGATATGGCTGACATCTCATCCCTCTTCGTGACCCGCCTCTACCGCGCCCGCCTGAACGAGCTGGGCGTCGACGTGGATACGGACGAATTGGAGGCCTCCTGCTGGGCGATCTACGAAGACGACGAGGCCGGACAGGACTGGTGCGAACAAGAGGGGTATCCCGGCTACACCTCTTACGCCTCGCTCACCGACCTGCCGTGGCGCTCGCCGATCTTCGCCGAAGTGGTCAAGGCGCTCGACGCCCATGTCGCGGCCTTCGCCGAGGAACTGGAGTTTGATCTGGGCGACGGCAAACTGGTGCTCGAAGACATCTGGATCAATATCCTGCCCGAGGGCGGCATGCATTCTTCGCACCTGCACCCGCACTCTGTAATTTCCGGGACGACCTATGTCGCGATGCCCGAGGGCACCTCGGCGCTGAAGCTCGAAGACCCCCGCTCGGCACGGTTGATGGCCGCGCCCCCGCGCCGCAAGAACGCCCGGCAAGACCTGCGGACCTTCGTCTACGTAACCCCCGTGGTCGGCGACGTGCTCCTGTGGGAGTCTTGGCTGCGCCACGAGGTGCCCATGAACATGGCCGAAGAAGAGCGGATTTCGGTGAGCTTTAACTATAAGTGGGAGGGGTGACGGGCGGCCCGTTAAGCTTGCATTGCTGAAAGTCTCGCATAAATTAAGCCCGACACTGCGGAACTTGGACCCTAAGATATGCCCAAAGACACTGTAAAAGAACGCGTCTCCGGCGGCTGGGTCGGACGAAACGCCAAGACCGGGCGCTTTACTGTCGTGAAGTCGAAAGCGGGTAGCTCCAAAGCCAGTTCCGTATCCGAAGCCGAAGCCAAGCTTATCTCTTCAAAACGTGGGGCTGCATTGCAGCGGCTGGCGGATAGGTAGGCGTCACTACAGAATTACCCTCGCCGACGCCTTCGTAGCGCACGAAGAGTCTTTGACGTTTGGCGGTCGCAACGGTGTCCTTAGTCTCGATGCGATCGAGGCCGCCATTTCCCGGCCGTACACTGGGTACTATCGACCAATCGCACGGAAAGCCGCGGCGCTTCTGGAAAGCGTGACGTCTAATCACGGCTTCACCGACGGCAACAAGCGGACAGCATGGATCCTCGTCGAACTGCTCTTGGAACGGAGCGGCTATACCTTGGATATTCCCGATGATGAGCCAATTGATGACTTTGTGGTCGCCGTGGTCACCCACGAGGTTGACTTTGAGCAGAGCGTCCAGTGGTTCCAAACGAGGCTAAGCAGGCAGACCTGAAGCAACGAAAAACCCCCGACGCTCACACGCCGGGGGTTTCTCATATCTTCGCCCGAGCCTCAGCCCGAAACCCGATTACCAGTCCTCGCGGACCACGGTGCGGGTTTTGATCGGCAGCTTCATCGCGGCCAGACGCAGGGCTTCGCGCGCGATCTCGTCGGACACGCCGTCGATCTCGAACATCACGCGGCCCGGCTTGACCTTGGCGGCCCAGCGGTCGACCGAACCCTTACCTTTACCCATACGAACTTCGATCGGCTTGGCCGAGATCGGAACGTCCGGGAAAATGCGGATCCAGACACGACCCTGACGCTTCATGTGACGCGTCATGGCACGACGTGCAGCTTCGATCTGGCGTGCAGTCACACGCTCAGGCTCGAGAGCTTTCAGGCCGTAGGTGCCGAAGTTCAGGTCCGAGCCACCTTTGGCTTGGCCCTTGATCCGGCCCTTGTGCATCTTGCGGAATTTTGTGCGCTTCGGTTGTAGCATATCAAATCCTCCTTAGCGGCGGCCACCGGCGCCACGCGGGGCCGGACCGTCCTGGAGCTCTTGTTGCTTACGATCACGCGCGGCAGGATCATGCTCCATGATCTCGCCTTTGAAGATCCAGACCTTGATGCCGATGATCCCGTAAGGGGTCTTGGCTTCGGCCAGGGCGTAATCGATGTCGGCGCGGAGCGTGTGCAGCGGCACACGACCTTCGCGAAGCCACTCGGTCCGAGCGATTTCGGCACCACCAAGACGACCAGCGCAGTTCACGCGGATGCCGAGGGCACCCATGCGCATGGAGTTCTGAGCAGCACGCTTCATCGCGCGGCGGAACGACACACGACGTTCGAGCTGCTGGGCGATGGATTCGGCCACCAGCTGCGCGTCGAGTTCCGGCTTGCGCACTTCCACGATGTTGAGGTGCAGTTCGCTGTCGGTCATCTTGGCGATCTTCTTGCGGAGCACTTCGATGTCCGCGCCTTTCTTGCCGATGATGACACCCGGACGGGCGGTGTGGATCGTGACGCGGCACTTCTTGTGCGGACGCTCGATGATCACACGGCTGACGCCGGCCTGCTTGCACTCTTCTTTGATGAACTCACGGATCTTGATGTCCTCGAGGAGGAGATCACCGTATTCGTTCGTATCGGCGTACCAGCGGCTATCCCAGGTGCGGTTGACCTGAAGGCGCATGCCGATCGGATTGACTTTCTGACCCATTAGGCTTGCTCCTCAACTTGACGCACCTTGATGGTGAGTTCCGAGAACGGCTTGGTGATCTTGCCGTAACGGCCGCGCGCACGCGGACGGCCACGTTTCATGATCAGGTTCTTGCCCACATAGGCCTCGGCGACGACAAGCTCGTCCACGTCGAGGTTGTGGTTGTTCTCGGCGTTCGCGATGGCCGACTGAAGGCATTTCTTCACGTCGATCGCGATCCGCTTTTTCGAGAAGGTCAGATCGGCCAGAGCCTTGTCGACCTTCTTGCCACGGATCATCGCGGCCACGAGGTTCAGTTTCTGCGGGCTGGTGCGAAGCATGCGCAGTTTTGCCATTGCTTCGTTGTCGGCCACGCGGCGGGGGTTCTTTTCCTGGCCCATGACTTACTTCCGCTTCGCTTTTTTGTCGGCAGCATGCCCGTAGTAGGTACGGGTCGGCGAGTATTCACCGAATTTCTGTCCGATCATGTCTTCGGTCACGTTCACCGGGATGTGTTTTTTCCCGTTGTAGACGCCAAACGTCAGGCCCACGAACTGGGGCAGGATCGTCGAACGGCGCGACCAGATTTTGATGACTTCATTGCGGCCCGACTCGCGAACCTTCTCGGCCTTCTTGAGGACGTAAGAGTCGACAAAAGGCCCTTTCCACACAGCACGTGCCATAGATTAACGGCCCTTCTTCTTGGCGTGACGCGAGCGGATGATCAGCTTCTGCGACGCCTTGTTCTTGTTGCGGGTGCGCTTGCCCTTGGTGTCCTTGCCCCACGGGGTAACCGGGGTACGACCACCAGAGGTGCGGCCTTCACCACCACCGTGCGGGTGGTCGATCGGGTTCATCGCAACACCGCGGACCGACGGACGCTTGCCCATGTGGCGAACGCGACCGGCTTTACCGAGGTTCTGGTTCGAGTTGTCGGGGTTCGACACGGCACCGACGGTGGCCATGCATTCCTGACGGACCAGGCGCAGTTCACCCGACGAGAGGCGGATCTGAGCGTAGCCACCGTCACGGCCGACGAACTGGGCATAGGTGCCAGCGGCGCGTGCGATCTGACCGCCTTTGCCCGGCTTCAGCTCGATGTTGTGAACGATGGTACCGATCGGCAGGCCCGAGAACGGCATCGCGTTACCCGGCTTGATGTCGACCTTCTGGCCGGCAATGACGCTGTCGCCAACGGCGAGGCGCTGCGGCGCGAGGATATAGGCCTGCTCGCCGTCTTCGTACTTTACGAGGGCGATAAAGGCGGTGCGGTTCGGGTCGTATTCGATCCGTTCCACGGTGGCCGCGACGTCAAACTTGTTCCGTTTGAAATCAACGATCCGGTAAAGACGCTTCGCGCCACCGCCACGGCGGCGAGAGGTGATCCGTCCGGTGTTGTTCCGGCCGCCCGACTTCGTCAGACCCTCAGTGAGGGACTTGACGGGACGTCCTTTCCAAAGCTCCGAACGGTCGATCAGAACCAGCCCACGCTGGCCCGGCGTCGTCGGTTTATACGACTT
>JAYZLL010000058.1:0-15988 GCA_036154315.1 Pseudomonadota bacterium | reverse complement strand
GGCCCGCCCCGCCCTTTCCTCTGCCCCAAAAAACGGGGGGGGGGGGGGGCCCCCCCCCCCCCCATGGATCGGATTTCGCTCTAGCGAAATTCGAGATCAGGCCAGCACGCCCTCGGCCGTGATCCGGGTCTTGCCGCCCAGATAGGGGTGCAGCACGCCCGGCAGCGTGACCGAACCGTCCGCTTCCTGTCCGTTCTCCAAGACCGCGATCAGGCAGCGCCCGACGGCGAGGCCCGAGCCGTTCAGCGTGTGAACGTATTCCGGCTTGGCGCCGGCTTCGGGCCGGAAGCGCGCGTTCATGCGGCGGGCCTGAAAATCCCCCGTGGTCGAGACCGAGGAAATCTCGCGATAGGTATCCTGGCCCGGCAGCCAGACCTCGATGTCATGGGTGCGGCGCGCACCGAACCCGATGTCGCCGGTGCAGAGTTTCACCGTGCGGTAGGGCAGGCCGAGACGTTCGAGAATGTCCTCGGCGCAGCGGGTCATGCGATCATGTTCGGCCTCGCTCTCGTCCGGCTTGGTGATCGACACCATTTCGACCTTCTCGAACTGGTGCTGACGCAGCATGCCTGCCGTGTCCTTGCCCGCCGATCCGGCTTCGGACCGGAAGCACTGGGTGTGGGCCACGTAACGGCGGGGCAGATAATCGGCCGAGATCGTCGTGCCGTTCACGATGTTGGTCAGCGTCACCTCGGCGGTCGGGATCAGCCACCAGCCGTTCGTGGTCTTGTAGCTGTCCTCACCGAATTTTGGCAGTTGCCCGGTGCCATACATCATCTCTTCGCGCACCAGCACGGGGGTGATCGTCTCGGTCAGCCCGTTCTCGTCCACATGGGTGTCGAGCATGAACTGCGCGAGTGCCCGATGCAGACGCGCGACCGCACCCGACAGCACCACGAAGCGCGAGCCGGAGAGTTTGGCGGCGGTCTCGAAATCGAGCCCGTCCTGCACGGCGGCGAGGTCGTAATGCTCTTTCGGCCTGAAGTCGAACACCCGCGGCGTACCCCAGCGGCGGATCTCGACGTTGTCGTCCTCGTCCGCCCCATCGGGCACGTCGTCGGCGATGACGTTGGGCAGGGTCATGAGAAGCTGGGTCAGCTCCTCATCTTTGGCTTTGGCTTCGTCGTTCAGCGCTGCAATGTGCTGTTTCTTCTCGGCCACTTCGGCGCGCAGGCGCTCGAACGCGGCTTCGTCGCCGGAGGCTTTGGCGGCCCCGATCGCCTTGGCGGCCTTGTTGGCCTCGGCCTGTTCCGTCTCGGCCTTCAGGATCGCGGCCCGGCGCGCTTCGTCGAGCGCCAGAATCTCGGCCGACACGCCCGACACCCCGCGACGAGCCATGGCGGCTTCGAAGGCTTCGGGGTTCTCGCGAATGATGCGGATATCGTGCATGTGTGCGGTCCTTGTCTGGTTCGGCGCGGTTATGCCCGATTAGCAAGCGCCGCGCAAAGGGCGAAATGTGCTCCTCTGTTCCAGCGGGTATGGCCCTTGGCGAAGGGAAGGGGCCGCGCTAAAGGCCACCTGTGTAAACCATTTTGAAGATTATATTTTCCGCGACGTTTGCGCAGAAAATGTGCAAGTGTCGCCCGGCAGGAAAACGGGTTTGAGGAGGACAGGCGTGGACTGGCAGTTCGGCGTAACGATTGGAATTCTGGTCTACATGGCCTTCGTCTTTGATTTCTTCGGCTTCCTCGCGCGCGACGAGCTTTGGCTGAGGCTTCTGATGCTGGCCGCGAGCGCGCTCTATCTGGTCTATTACTACTATGTCGCTGAAACGCCGCTGTGGGACGCGATCTATACGAACGCGGCGCTGGCGGCTGCGAACCTTCTGATGATCGTGGTGGTGCTGCTCGAGCGAACCACGTTTTCCATGTCGCAAGAGACGGCGGAGCTGTTCAGACGGTTCGAGATGCTGTCGCCCGGACAGTTCCGCCGCCTGCTCAAGGATGCCGATGACATCGAGGCCACGACCCCGACGACCCTGACCCGGGCGGGGGACACGGTCGAGCGGCTTTATTACATCATCGACGGCAACATCCGGTTCGAACGTGACGGCGAGACCGCTCAGATTCAAAGCGGCGTCTTCATCGGCGAGATCGCGTTTCTGACCGGCAATGCGGCGTCGGCGACGATCACGGTCGATCCCGGCACGCGCTATCTGCAATGGGATGCGGCCAGTCTGCGGCGTGCGATGCGCAAGTCGCCCAAGCTTAATGTCGCCCTGTCGGCTCAGTTCAACACCGACCTCGTGGGCAAGGTCGTGAGCTCGGTCCCGGTCTTCGCAAACCCCAGCCGGGGTGGCTGAAAACACGCCATTCCACCCTGCGCTATCCCACTTTTCGGAGGGGTGCGGACCCGGCAAGGCCGCGTAATCTCCACAAATTAATCATGGAAAGGCCCGGACGCCCGTGCATATGTGCACTCCAAAGGGATAGGATTCCCAAAGGAAAGAGCTGTGCATGGCAGGCGAACAGGTACATATCGTCACGCAGTCCGAGATTACGCCCGAGGCGTGGGACAGCGTCTCGCCCGGTCCGTGGCGCAGCCCGAAACTGCTCTATGCCTGGGCCAAAGCGACGGCGTCGCACTACAGCCGCATCGGCGCGCTGTCGGTGGTGGTCGTCGGCCCGCTCAGTGAACCCAAGGCCCTGCTTGCCATGACGGTGGAGCCGGGGTTTCTCAATCGCCATGAATTCGTCGCCAATGACGATGGCGGCCTGTCGGTGCCGCGCCGGGACGACAGCGTGTTGCCCGACCTCGCACGCGGGCTGATCAGCCTGCGCAAACCGGCCGATCTCGGGTATTACCCGGTCGAAGATGCCTTCATCGGCGCGGTGCAGAAGGCCGCGCGGGGCAGGGCCAAGGTGATGATCCGCGCCAAGGACATTCCCGCTGCCCCGTGGCTCGACCTCGACGAAAGCTGGTCCGAGCCGACCAACAATCTGCGCCGCAACATGCGCCAGTCGCTGCGCCGGAACGAACGCCGGATCAAGGAACTGGGCGAACTCGACGTGGAGTTCATCGAACCGGGCGCGGATACGGTCGACGCATTGCTCGACACCGCCGTGGCGGTCGAAGCGAAGAGCTGGAAAGAGCGCACCGGCACTGCGCTCACCCATGACCACAAGCAGCAGGCGTTTTTCCGCGACTATGCCAAGGTGATGGCCACTGAGGGCCGTCTCCACATCGCGTTCCTGCGGCTCGACGGCGAAGCGGTGGCGATGAGCATCGGCGAAATTCGAGACAACATCTTCTGGGCTTATAAGATCGGCTATGACGAAGCTGTGGCGAAATACGGCCCCGGTGCGCTGATGCAGTACTACCTGATCGGCCACCTCGCGGCGCGCGGCATTCAGCGGATCGAGATGCAGGGCCACCTGCTCGAATACAAGAAGAACTGGACCGACAAGGCCATCGAAACCGTCGCGGTGCGCATCTATCCCTACAACCTGCGTGGGGTCGCGGCGATGGGATACGACGCCATGCGCCAGTTCGTGAAACGGCGCGAGGCCAAGCAGGAAGCGGCGGCGCGCGCGGCCAAGTCCAAAGCGGCCCGGCCTGCGCCCGAAAAGGACGCCTGAGCCGGGCGCCTATCCGGTTGTTTTTCCCGTCCCACAATGGTCAGGTGTGCGCGCAAGACCTAACAGGGACGGACCCAGACCATGACCATCGAAACCACCCACGTCGGCAGCCTCCCGCGTGGCGACGCGCTTTCGGCGCTGCTCATCGCCAAGGACAAGGGCGAAGATTTCGATGCCGCCGTGTTCGAGGAAACCGTCGAGGCCGCGATCCGCGACGCGATCCGCCACCAGCGCGAAGCGGGCGTCTCGATCGTGTCGGACGGCGAGTTGGGCAAGGTCGGCTATTCCACCTACATGCAGGAGCGTCTGTCGGGCTTCGGCGGCCACATCGACCGCAAGCCCGCCAAGGATCTGGCCGCGCACCCGAACCTCGCCAAGAAACTGAGCGCCATCATGGGCAGTCAGGAATTCACCCGCGCCTCCTGCATCGGCGAGGTGAAGCTCGTGAACCTGCAACCGGCGCTCGACGACATCCGCCGCTTCAAGGAGGCTCTGGGGTCTGAATCCGACACCGGCCGCGCCTTCATGAACGCCGCCTCGCCGGGGCTCATCACCGCGTTTCAGGTGAACAAGTACTACCCCAGCCACGAGGCCTATCTGGCCGACCTGGCGGCGGCGATGCGGCCGGAATACGAGGCCATTCTCGACGCGGGTTTCGACATTCAATTCGACTGCCCCGACCTCGCCATGTCGTCGCACACCGGCTATCAGGACATGAGCCAGGACGAGTTCGTCAAAGTCGCCGCCGCCAACGTCGAGGCGCTGAACGCCGCGACGGAAGGCCTGCCCAAGGACCGGATGCGCATGCACCTGTGCTGGGGCAACTACGAAGGCCCGCATGACCATGACATTCCGCTGGAAAAAGTGATCGACGTCGTGCTGGCGGCGAACCCCTCGACGATCCTCTTTGAGTCCGCCAATCCCTGCCACGAACACGAATGGACCGTCTGGCGCGACGCCGACATTCCCGACGACAAGGTTCTGGCCCCCGGTGTGATCGACACCTGCTCCAACTACGTCGAGCACCCGCAATTGATCGCCCAGCGGCTCGGGCGCTTCATCGACATCGTGGGCGAGGACCGCGTGATCGCCTCCACCGACTGCGGCTTCGGCACCTTCGCGGGCTACGGCAAGATCGACCCGGACGTGACGTGGAAGAAGCTGCGCAACCTGCGGGTCGGGGCGGATCTGGCGTCGGCGGGGTGAGGGACGGGCGCTAGCTTTGCTGCGCTGCTGGACTGTGGCATATCTTTGTACGATCCCCGTCAGGGTTACGTGGATGGTTTAGACGCAACGGCATGAACGATTGCCTACTCGGCGTTCGGGTGGGGGCACAAATGCCTCACCGATCCCCGAACATGTCCCCGAAGCCGCCCAGCACCGAGCCTTCGCCCTTCTTGTTGCCGATGCCCGGCCCGGCGGCGCGCAGCACGCGGTCGGCCAAGCGGGAGAAGGGGAGGGATTGGAGGTAGACCGTGCCGGGGCCGCGCAGGGTGGCGAGGAACAAGCCTTCGCCGCCGAAGACCATCGACTTCAGATTGCCCGCGCGTTCGATGTCGTAGTTGATGCCGCCGGTCATCGCCGCGAGACAGCCGGTGTCGACGCGCAGGACTTCGCCCGCCGCCAGTTCGCGACGGATCACCGTGCCGCCGATGTGGATAAAGGCCATGCCGTCGCCGTTCAGGCGCTGGAGGATAAACCCCTCGCCGCCGAAGAACCCGGCGCCCAGTTTGCGCTGGAACGCGATGCCGGTCGTGGTGCCGAAGGCCGCGCAGAGAAACGCGTCTTTCTGACAGATCAGCTCGCCACCCATCTCGGCCATGTCCACGGGGATGATCTTGCCGGGGTAGGGCGCGGCGAAGGCCACGCGTTTCTTGCCCTGACCGTTGTTGGTGAAATGGGTCATGAAGATCGACTCGCCCGTGAGCACCCGTTTGCCCACGTTCAGAAGCGAATCCATGATCCCGCCCGAGGGGCGCGCGCCGTCGCCCATGCGGGTTTCGAACCCGATGCCGTCGTCCATATAGTTCATCGCGCCGGCTTCGGCGATCACGGTCTCGGACGGGTCGAGTTCCACTTCGACGATCTGCATGTCGTCGCCGAAAATCTCATAATCGACTTCATGGCACTGCATGGTGCGCTCCCTCTGAAAATGGTCGTCTTCAATCTGAGGTGAAGCCTAGCGCCGTCCTTGGGGCGTGGCCAGAAGCCTGTGCCGGTTCACTCCGCCGCTTCGACCCACGGCGCGATGTAGAACGGGGGCACCGCCATTTCGCGCGCGCAGGCGTCGCTCAACTGCCGGGTCGGATCGTTGATGAAGGCGACCGTCAAGTCGGCCACGCAGGGCGCATAGGCAAGCGCGCCGTGCCCGGCTTCGGCGATGAAGACATGCTGGGCGTTGGTCAGGCCCCGCGTCGCCTCTTCGGCCCAGCTTGCGGCCGTCTGCACGTCCCACCCCGATCCGATGGAGACGGTGGGAATGTCGCTCTCGACAACCTCGTGCCAGTTCTCGCGTTCGACCTGCTCAAAGGCCTGGCAGGTTGTGTAGACGAACAGCGACGAGCCCGCGTAGATCGAGCTTGCGTCATAGGTCTGGGCCGCCGTCGTCTCCTGATACTGCTCGTAGGTGTTGTAGGGGATGTCCTCCTGACAGGCGTAGAGCATCAGGTCGATGGAGTTCTGCTGGAAGTCGAGCGTGTGGGTGCGGACCTCTTCAAAGGCGTAGTCGTAGACGGCGGCCAGTTCGCTCTCGGTCATCGCCTCGACGATGGCCAGCAGACGGCCAAGGTGCGGCCCGTCGAAATGGGTGGTCACGAACTCCGACAGGCGCGCGCGGGTCTGGTCGCCGGATTGAAGCGCGGCGTAGTCGCGCAGGAGTGCGCGGGCGGCATCGGATGTCGTCACGGTGTCGGGCAGGGCGGCGGAAAGCTCGGCATCGAACAGCCCCGGCATCGGGCCGAGCACCCGGTCGCGGCGCAACTGACGGCGCAGATCGGCGACCGCGATGTCGAGCGACTCGGTCGCGCTGCCGATGATCGCGGCGTCCTTGAGCGCGAGTTCCAGAAGCTGCGCCTGTTGCTCGGTCAGGTCGTCGGTGCGGTCCGCGCGCACCGAGGCTGCGGTGTCGGGCGGCACGGAAAAGGCCCAGTCGCCCACGACCATTTCGATGGTGGGCGTGTCGCCGCCACGCTTTAGCTCAGAGAACATCGCGGGCAGGTAGGGCGTGACCGATCCGTTCAGGTTGTGGTTGTTGCGCGAGGCCACGAAGTTGAGCGGCAGTTGCGGCGGGATCTGTGTGCCGTCGAGCGTGAGTTCGCCCGCCGTGGCGTCGGCGATCACCTCGGTAATCACCGTGCCCAGATCGGGATAGGCGGTGTTGCAAGCGGCCTCGGCGGCGCAATCGGCCACGAGGCGTTCGATGGATTCGGAAATGGGCAGCGTCAGCGTGTCGTAAAGGTGGACCCACGGCGGCGCGACCCCGTCGATGACCACCGACCGGATGCCCTCGGGCGCTGTGCGCATGGTCTCCAACGTCAGTTTGCTCCCATAGGAAATGCCATAGAGGTTCCACGCCTCATAGCCGAGCGCGGTCAGGATCATCGGCACGTCCAGCGCATTCTGGCGTGTGTTGTATTTGGTCAGATCGGTGCCGCCCGCCCGGATTTCGGCAAGACAATCCTGCATGAACTGGGTGACGACGACATTGCCGTCTTCGTCTTCGTCCAGAGCGCCGGTCTCTTCGAGAATGACCTCGCTGATGTTCTGGGTCAGCTGTTCGGTACAGGCGACGCTGCCCGACGAGATACCGGCGGCGCGCTGGTCGAAGATCACCACGTCGCGGGTGGTGCGGAACGGGGCAAAAACTTCGGCCATGAAGCCGAGCCCGCCGTTCAGATTGCCGATCCCCGGCCCGCCGTGGAGATAGACCAGCGGGTCGGCGGCGGGATACATGGTTTCGGCGCGCAGAATGGCAAAGGCGAGGTCGACGCGCTGCCCGTTGTCGGGGGCATCGTGATCTTCGGGCACGGACACTATGCCGCAGATCATCGTTTCACCGACGATTTCGGTCCGCGCCAGCGGGTCGTGACAGGATTCGATCACGACGGGGGCGCCTGAGCCTTCGGCCAGCAACGCGTCGAAATACGCGGTGTCGGGTTCGGGGGCGGTCAGGGCGAGCAAAAAGGCTAATATTTCCTGCATCTATTCCTCCATCAAACCACGCGCGTTCAGCGGGACGTGAGGACTGCGCGCCTGCCAAAAGCTTAACCCGAGACACGCGAAGACGGGGAGTCTCGAATGCCCCGCGTGCCCTCGTGGGGGATGAACAGAGTGTTGACCTTGCGCGCGCGCGGCGCCCGTGTCAGGCCCCAAGCGCCATTGCTTGCCATCGACCCGGCCCCCATATAGGGTCCGCGCCAGCCAAAAGGGGCCATCAGGTCCCGCACATGACAGGGCCAAGAGCCCAGACAGACAAGGGATCAATCTATGCTCGTTTCGCCCGCTTTCGCGCAGGCCGCAGGTGCCCCCGCCGGGGGCCTCATGAATTCCATGCTCATCCCGATGGTGCTGGTTTTCGGCATCATGTATTTCTTCCTCATTCGCCCTCAGCAGAAGAAGGTGAAGGAAGACCAGAAGATGCGCGAGGCGCTGCGCCGGGGCGATCAGGTGATCACGCAGGGCGGGATCATCGGCAAGGTGTCCAAGGTCAAGGAAGGCGAAGAGGTCGAGATCGAGATCGCCGAGGGCGTGAAGGTCCGCGTGACCAAGGCCGCGATCCTTCAGGTCATGTCCAAGACCGAACCGGCGGCCGAGCCGAAAAGCGCCAAAAGCTGAGCGCCTGAAACCACTCTCAACATGACCGGCAGGGCAGGGGCCAGATGCTGAATATCTCCATTTTCAAGCGGGTCGTCATCATCCTCGTGGTGGTGGCGGGGCTGGTCTATGCCATGCCGAACCTGTTCTATCCGCGTGTCGAAACCCACAACGACGCGGTCGTCGCGATCGAACGGGCGGGCGGCGAGACGACGCCGGAACTCGAAGCCGATCTCAGTGCTTGGCCGAACTGGCTGCCGTCGAGCCTCGTCAATCTCGGGCTGGACCTGAGGGGCGGTGCGCACCTGCTGGCCGAAGTGCAGGTTCAGGACGTCTACAAGCAGCGGATGGATTCGATCTGGCAGGAGGTGTTCCCGGTTCTGCGCGATGCGCGCGATATCGTGGGCACCATTCGCCGGGTTCCGACCGAAGACGGCACGCTGCGCGTGCGGCTTGGCGATACGACCAACATCAACGACGCGGCACAGCTCGTGCGCGCGCTCGCGACACCGGTCGTGACCATCACCGGCACCGGGTCGACCAACTTCACGGTCAATGTCGAAGGCGATGAGATCGTCGTGGAACTGTCCGAGGCCGAAAAGCTCGCGACCGACGACCGCACGATCCAGCAATCGCTCGAAATCATCCGCCGACGCGTGGATGAGGTCGGCACGCGTGAGCCGACGATCCAGCGTCAGGGCGAGGATCGCATCCTCATTCAGGTGCCGGGTCTTGGCTCTGCCGACGAACTCAAAGCGCTGATCGGCACCACCGCGCAGCTTACGTTCCAGCCGGTGGTCAGCCGCACCACCGACCCGAACCAAGCGCCGGGGCCGAACAACACACTCATGCCGTCCATCGACGAAGAGGGCGTCTATTACGTGCTCGAGGACGTCCCGGTCGTCACCGGCGAGGACCTTGTGGACGCACAGCCCAGCTTCGACCAGAACGGACGGCCCGCGGTGAACTTCCGCTTCAACCCGCATGGGGCGCGCCTGTTCGGTGACTATACCGCCGAGAACGTCGGCTCGCCCTTCGCCATCGTGCTCGACAACGAGGTGATTTCCGCGCCTCGGATCAACGAGCATATTCCCGGTGGGTCCGGAATCATCACCGGCAACTTCAACGTCGAGGAATCGACCAACCTCGCCGTGCTTCTGCGTGCAGGTGCGTTGCCGGCCGAGATGACGTTCCTCGAAGAGCGGACCATCGGCCCGGAACTGGGGGCCGACAGTATCGCCGCCGGTGAGATCGCCTCGGTCGTTGCCTTTGCGGGTGTCCTGATCTTCATGGCGCTGTCTTACGGCTGGTTCGGGATCATCGCGAATATCGCGCTCATCCTGAACGTCGCCATGCTCTTTGGCCTGTTGTCCGCCATCGGGGCCACGCTGACCCTGCCGGGGATCGCCGGGATCGTGCTGACCATCGGTATGGCGGTGGACGCCAACGTGCTGGTGTTCGAGCGGATCCGCGAGGAGCTCAAGAACAAGAGGGGGCCCGCGCGGGCCATCGACCTCGGGTATGAAAAGGCGCTGTCGGCGATCATCGACGCCAACATCACCACGTTCCTGACCGCAGGTATCCTGTTCATCATGGGCTCCGGCCCGGTGCGCGGCTTCGCCGTCACGCTTGGCCTCGGCCTGATCACGTCCGTCTTCACCGCGATCTTCGTGACGCGTCTGATCGTCGTGATCTGGTTCGAACGCCGTCGCCCGAAAACGCTGGAGGTCTGAGATGCGTCTGAAACTGGTTCCAGACAACACCAACATCGACTTCTTCGCGCGGTCGTGGCTGTCGCTCGGTTTTTCGGGGGCGATGATGGTCATCTCGGTCGTCGCCTTCCTCGTCTTCGGGCTGAACTTCGGCATCGACTTCCGGGGCGGGACGACGATCCGCACCGAAAGCACGCAACCCGTCGACGTCGGCGCCTATCGCGACGCCATCGCGCCGCTGGGTTTGGGTGACGTGGCCATCTCCGAAGTGTTCGACCCGTCCTTCGGCCCGGATGAAAACGTGGCGATGGTCCGCATTCAGGCCCAGGACGGCGACGAAGCGATCTCGGTCGAAACCGTGCAGGCCGTCGAAGACGCCCTGACCGGCTATGACCCGTCGATCACCTTCCCGAGCGTCGAGAGCGTCGGGCCCAAGGTGTCGGGAGAGCTGATCTGGACCGCCATCGAAGCGGTCGCGGCGGCCATCGCGACGGTGCTGGTCTATATCTGGCTCAGGTTCGAATGGCAGTTCTCGCTCGGCGCGGTCATCGCGCTGATCCATGACGTGACCCTGACCATCGGGGTGTTCTCGCTGTTCCAGATCCAGTTCGGATTGCCGATCATCGCGGCACTGCTGACAATCGTGGGCTACTCGCTCAATGACACCGTGGTCGTGTTCGACCGGGTGCGTGAGAACCTGCGCCGGTTCAAGAAACTGGATCTGAAGGAAGTGCTGAACCTCTCGATCAACGAGACGCTCAGCCGGACCTTCATGACATCGTTCACCACCCTGATCGCGCTGATCGCGCTTTTCGTCCTTGGCGGCGACGTGATCCGCAATTTCGTCTTCGCGATGATCTGGGGCGTCGTGGTCGGGACCTATTCCTCGGTCTTCGTGGCCTCTGCCTTCCTCTTGCGCCTCGGCGTCAAGCGGGACTGGTCCAAGCCGGATGCCGAGGCAGGCACGCAGTTCGGCAACGCCGAAAACTGATATGCTGACAGAGGCGCTGGCCACACCGGGTCTGGTCTGGCTGGCGCTCACCTTCATTTTCGCAGGAGTAGTGCGGGGCTTTTCCGGGTTCGGAACGGCCCTCGTTTTCATGCCGGTCGGGGCGATCTTCCTGCCCATGTCCACCGCCATCGTGGTCGTGACCGTCACCGGGGTGGTCACATGGCTCCTGATCGTGCCGCGCGCGATCCGCGAGGCCGACAAGGGTGAGGTCGCGGTGCTGGCCCTCGCGGCCATTGCAGCGGCCCCCTTGGGCGTCTGGCTGCTCACGTGGCTCGACCGCGAGGTTCTGCGCTGGACGGTCGCCATCGCCGCCACCGTCACGCTGATCGCTCTGGTCTCGGGCTGGCGCTTCGGGGGCCGCGTGCGCTGGCCGGGGCTGGGCGCAATCGGTGCGGCGGCGGGCGTGCTGGGCGGTGCCACCGGGCTGACCGGGCCGCCCGTGATCTTGTTCTACCTCGCAGGGCCGTCGGGCGCGGCGCGGGTCCGGGCCAACACCATCTTGTTCCTCGCCTGTCTCGACATCGGCATCATCGCCAACCTCTTTGCCCGCGGGCTGGTCGGTTGGGCCGAGGTGGTGCTCGCAGCCCTGCTGGCCGTGCCATATGCGCTGGGCATCGTCGTCGGCCAATGGGCGTTCCGGCCCGAGGCCGAGCGGGCATTTCGCGCGGTCGCCTACGGCGTCATCGCGCTCGCGATCCTGACCGGACTGCCGCTCTTCGACTAAAGGTCGCGGCCCTCGGGTCTTTTCCCCGCGCGGTGATCGGAGTAGGGATGAGCCATGCAGATGCACGAAATCTCATATGGTCAGGCCATGCCGGTCGAAAGCTACGGCCCCGGATTCTTTCGGGTCGCGGGCGACGTGATCGAAGGCCCGATGCTGGCCACCGGCAAACGCGCGGTGAACTGGGGCGGGCTCGACGACATCGACACGCTGCTGGCGCTTGCGGCAGAGGTGGATGTCCTGTTCCTTGGCATGGGGCCGGAGATGGCCTTTGCCCCCAAGGACATGCAGACCCGACTGGAAGCCGCAGGGATCGGGGTCGAGGCGATGGCCACGCCCGCCGCCTGCCGCACCTACAACATCACCCTGTCCGAAGGACGCCGGGTCGCGCTCGCGGTGCTGCCGGTCTGATGGAGCTTGTGGTCCGGGACCTGACGGTCGCGCGCGGGGGCGTGCCGGTGCTCGAGGGGCTGGGATTCACGCTCAAGGCGGGTGAAGTGCTGGTGCTTCGCGGTCCCAACGGGTCGGGCAAGACCACGCTTCTGCGCACGCTCGCGGGTCTGCAACCCGCCATGTCGGGCGAGGTGAGCCTGCCGCCGGAAGCCATCGCCTATGGTGCCCATGCCGACGGGCTGAAGGCGCAGTTGACCGTGGCCGAAAACCTCGCCTTCTGGGCCAGCGTCTATGCCACCGGCGATATCGAGGGCGCGCTCACGGCCATGAACCTGCGCAGCCTGCGCGACCGTCCTGCGGCGAACCTGTCCGCCGGTCAGAAGCGGCGGCTGGGTCTTGCACGCCTTCTGGTCACCGGGCGGCCGATCTGGCTTTTGGATGAGCCGACCGTGTCGCTGGACACCGCCTCGGTCGCGCTCTTCGCCGACTGCGTGCGCGCGCACGTGGCGGGTGGCGGCGCTGCACTGATCGCCACGCATATCGACCTTGGCCTCGACGCGGGAATTTTCGATGTGACGCCCTTCAAAGCCGACCCGCACCGCGCCGCCGAGCCGGGCGCTTTCGACGAGGCCTTCCTGTGATCGCGCTTCTGATGCGCGACCTGCGCCTGTCGGTGCGGGCGGGGGGCGGCTTCGGTCTGGGCCTCGCGTTCTTCCTGATCGTCACCGTGCTCGTCCCCTTCGGCGTCGGGCCGGAGGCCGCCATTCTGGGCCGCATCGCGCCGGGCATCCTGTGGGTCGGGGCGCTGCTCGCCTGCCTTCTGTCACTCGACCGCATCTTTCAGCTGGATTTCGAGGACGGATCGCTCGACCTGCTCGCCACAGCCCCGGTGCCGATGGAGGGCGCGGTGGTGATGAAGGCGCTCGCCCACTGGCTCGTCACGGGCCTGCCGCTCACGCTCGCCGCACCACTGTTCGGCGCGCTTTTGTCGATGCCTGCCGGAGGCGCGTGGTGGATGTTCCTCACGCTCCTGATCGGCACCCCGGCGCTGAGCATGATCGGGGCCTTCGGGGCCGCGCTCACCGTCGGGCTCAAGCGGGGCGGGCTTCTCCTGTCGCTTCTGGTCCTGCCGCTCTACGTGCCGACACTGATCTTTGGGGCCGAAGCTGCCGCACGGGGGATCGCCGGGTTCGACGCCTCGACGCCACTTCTGATGGTCGCGGGCATAACGGCGGGGTCCATCGCGCTCCTTCCCTTCGCGGCAGCTGCGGCATTGCGTATCAATCTGCGGTGATTGGCACGGGTTTTTCTTGCCCGAAGCGCCCCCGACACATAGGACATTTCGCATGGAAAACGTGCGTACAAAACAGGCGAAAGACGGCTGGAACTGGCTTTGGGCCTGGGCCAACCCGGTCAAGTTCATGGCGTTGTCGGGCAAGGTCCTGCCCTGGGCGATCGGCGGCACCGTCGTCACGCTGGCAGTGGGCCTGATCTGGGGGTTCTTCTTCACGCCCGAAGCCGCGAAATTCGGCTCGTCGGTCAAGATCATCTACGTCCACGTGCCCTCGGCGATGATGGCGATCAACATCTGGGTCATGATGCTCGTGGCCTCGTTGATCTGGCTCATCCGCCGCCATCATGTAAGCGCACTGGCCGCCAAGGCCGCAGCGCTCATAGGGGTCGTGATGACCGTCATCGCGCTCATCACCGGGGCGATCTGGGGCGAGCCGATGTGGGGCACCTATTGGGCGTGGGACCCGCGCCTGACCTCGTTCCTCGTCCTGTTTCTGTTCTATCTCGGTTACATGGCGCTCTGGGCCGCGATCGAGGACCCGGACACCGCAGCCGACCTGACCAGCGTTCTGGCCATTGTCGGCAGCGTCTTTGCGCTCCTCAGCCGATACGCCGTAAACTTCTGGAATCAAGGCCTTCATCAGGGCGCGAGCCTGTCACTGGATGCCGAAGAAAACGTCCACGACGTCTATTGGCAGCCGCTCGTGATCTGCCTCGTTGGCTTCAGTCTTTTGTTCGTCGCACTGTTGTTGGTACGTACACGTACCGAAGTGCGCAAACGGCGCATTCACGCGCTCGAAATGCGCGAAAGGATGGCGGATGCCTGATCTGGGGAAATACGCAGGCGCAGTGCTGAGTTCATGGGCCGCGACGATCCTCCTCGTCGCGCTCGTCATCGCGGTAAGCTGGTGGCAATCCGCACGGGTAAAGCGCAAGCTCGAAGCCGCCGAGGTGCGGCGCAAGGAACGCTGACATGAAACCATTGATGATCCTTCCGCCGGTGGTCTTTGCCGGACTGGCGGCCATGTTCTTTTTCGGCATGAACCGGGGCGACGACCAGCTTGTCTCGACCCGCGAGGGCGGGCCGGTGCCTGAACTGACCGTCGAGCCGTTTCCGGGGGAACCCGGCTTCACCATCGAAGGCATGGCCGACGGCGAGGTGAAGCTGGTGAACTTCTGGGCCAGCTGGTGCGCGCCCTGCCGTCTCGAGCACGAATACCTTATGGCTTTCGCAGACGAGGGCATCCCGATCTACGGGATCAACTACAAGGACGAGCCCGACAACGGGCGCAAGTTTCTGGACGAACTCGGCAATCCCTTTGCCGCGGTCGTGTCGGACGAAAGCGGTCGCACCGGGCTCGACTGGGGGCTCTACGGCGTGCCTGAGACCTTCGTGGTGGACGGCGATGGGGTGATCGTGAAGCGCTTTGCCGGGCCGATCACCGGCGCGATCCCCGACACCGTCATTCGCCCGGCCATCGACGCGGCCCGGTAGCACTTACGCGGATTGCCGCGGCCTATGGGCCATATTGATGGTATTGCCGCCGAATTGGGCCTCAGCGTGATCCATGAGATCACGGGAGGATACCATGAAGTATTTCATTGCAACGATTGCGATCGGCTGCGCCGGGGGCGCAATGGCCGCGAGCCACGGCGGCGGCTGGACCCTCGAAGGGTTCGAAACACCTGAATCGGCTTATTACGAGGCTGGGAGCGACCAGATCATCGTGTCGAACATCGCGACCTTCGGCCCGGACGGAGAGATGGACGGGTACCTGTCGCTGGTCACGCCTGAGGGCGAGATGAAACAGAAAGACTGGGTGACGGGGCTGATGGACCCCAAGGGCATGGCGTCGATGGATGGCAAGCTCTACGTCGCCGATGCGGTGGGTCTGCATGTCATCGACATCGCCAGTGGGGCGGTGGACGAGACCATCACGCTCGAAGGGGCGCAGTTCCCCAACGACGTTGCAATCGGGCCCGACGGTGCGGTCTATGTCACCGACATGTTCGGCGGCGGCGTCTATCGGGTGATGGACGGTATGGCCGAAGCCTTTGTGCCCGCAGGATCGATGGCCCTGCCCAACGGCATCTGGGCGCAGGACGACCGGCTGGTCGTCGGCTCGATGGGGCAGGAGTGGCTGATGGATCAGGGCAAGATCAACGGCGCCGGTAAGCTTATGGGGGTCTCATATGACAGCGCCGAGATCACAACGCTCGAGGGCGCGGGCGAGACCGGGGCCATCGACGGCATCGTCGAGATCGGCGGCAAGCTGATCTTTTCCGACAACCCGACGGGCGAGATCGTGGCCTATGACGGTTCGGGACTGACGACGCTCAGCACGACCGAGCCGGGGGCGGCGGATATCGGCATGATGGGCGACATGGTGCTGGTGCCGTTCCTGCAGGGCGGCAAGGTCATGGCGATGCCGGTGGAGTGAGTTTCGACCGGGCTTCGTGCCCCGTC
>JAYZLL010000057.1:0-30180 GCA_036154315.1 Pseudomonadota bacterium | reverse complement strand
GACCTGGGTTGCCGCCGACGCGGCCCTTTGAGCGTGCCGAGGCAAGTCCGGCTTTGGTACGCTCGCGGATCAGAGCGCGTTCGAACTCAGCCGCAGCGCCCAGAACCTGCAACGTGAACTTGCCCTGGGGCGAGGCAGTGTCGATCGGGTCCTGGAGCGAGCGGAAGAACGCCCCCTTGCCCTCCAGTCTTTCGATCACCTCAAGTAGGTGCGACAAAGACCGCGCAAGCCGGTCGATCCGCACGACGACCAACGTGTCGCCCTTGCCAATCCGCTCCAGCACACGTGCAAGCACGGGCCGCGCGCGATTGCCGCCCGAGGCGTGCTCTTCAAAGATCTCGGCGCATCCCGCAGACTGCAGTGCCTCAGACTGGGGCAGGGGGGTTTGATCCTCGGTGGAGACGCGCGCATAGCCAATCAGGGGCATGAAACTGGGCCGATTGCCACTGTCGACCTCGGCCTTCTTGACCCACTCATTCAGCGTCTGCGCGGAACAGCCGATCTTCGAGGACACAGACACGATCGCCGACCAACGGCTCTCATGCTGCCCGGGATTGTCCAGAACCATGCGACCGGCCCGTTCGCGCACTTCGGGGGAATACTTGTTTGTCGTCTTGCTCATGATGCTCCATCCTACTCAGGAGTTGGAGCCTCCGGCAAACCCGGTGCGGTTCATAAGACCTCTGCGTCTTGGATCATCGGACTTGGGGTCCAGACTTTGGGATCTTCGGCGGCAAGAGCCTGTAGACCAGCCAGCACCTTTTGCGGGCCGAGCGTATCGGCGTAGTTCATCAGGCCGCCCCGCCACCGCGGGAAGCCATAGCCAAACACCGTCACGAGGTCGATATTGAGCGCTTGGGCCGCGATGCCCTCGTTCAGGATATCGGCGGCCTCGTTGATCATGGCGAGCAGCAGGCGGTGCTGAATGTCGTCCGCCGAAAATGCGCGGCGCGTCACGTTCTCGCGCTGCGCTTCGGCAAGGATGACCTCCACAACCGCGTCGTCTGGCTGCTTGGCCCCCGTGCCGTAGTCATACCACCCGGAGCCGGTCTTTTTCCCCAGCCGTCCCATATCGACCAGACGGTCGCCAATGGGAATGTAGCGCCGGTCGGGATCGCGTGTTACGTCCTGTCGCCGCCGGTTTGCATGCGCGATATCCAGCCCGGACATATCCTGCGCCTCGTAAGGCCCCATCGAATAGCCAAAGGCCACCACCGCGGCATCCACCTCTGCTGGCGTTGCGCCATCCATCAAAAGCGTATCTGCTGCCTCCCGGTAGCGGGCCAAGATGCGGTTGCCGATAAAGCCGTCGCATACACCCGACAGCACCGGCACCTTCTTGAGGGTCTTGGCCAGCGCGAAGCCGGTCTTCAGGGCCGTGTCAGAGGTCCGGGCACCGCGCACGATTTCGAGCAGCTTCATGATATGGGCAGGCGCAAAGAAATGGAGACCTACAAGCCGCGTGGGGTCGGAGAGCTTTGCCGCCATAACGTCGATGTCGAGGTAGGAGGTATTGGTCGCTAGCACAGCCTCGGGCGGGAGCACCGCTTCGAACTTGCCCAGCACTCTGTGCTTGACGTCCATGCTCTCAAACGCCGCTTCGATCGCCAGACCGGCCTGCGCGGCTTGGGCGTAGTCGTCGCTGACGGCGAGCGCCGCGCGACGTGACTGTTCGCCCGTCTCATCCAACAATCCGCGTTTGCGCCCAGAGGCAAAGAGCGCGTCCAGATTTTTCTGCGCCCGCGCCACGCCGTCCGGGTCGGTTTCCAGTACGACGACGCTGTATCCCGCCGACAGTAGGGCATAGGCGATGCCTGCCCCCATGGTGCCGCCGCCCGCGACCGCGATCCGTGTCAGCTCCTTGGGGATCGCGTCGGCAAGCCAGTCCGGCGCCTTGGCGGCCCATTCGCCAAAGAACACATGGCGCAGCGCCGTGGCCTGTTCCCCGGTGCGCAGGTTGATAAACGCCTCGCGTTCCTGCGCGAGCCCCTGCGCCAAGGGCAGCGACTGCACGGCGTCGAGCAGGTCAATGGCGACAAGCGGGGCCGTCTGGCCCGGCATTTTGCGCTTGGCCGTCGCGCGGGCCGTGTCGAAAGCATCAGCGGCGGGAGGATTGACGTTCCTTTCGCCAACCGGGACCTGCATCCCCAGCCATTCCGGGTTGGTGGTTTCGGCAAAGAACAGCGGATCGGGATCGATCTCGTCAATCAGACCAAGCGCTTTGGCTTTGGTATCGCCGCAGCCTGACCGGCGTTCGCCTGCAAGCCATGGTGTCAAACCCCAACCTCGCGCGCGCCGTCGGGATCAACACGGCACGGCTGTCCTCGGTGGCCTTTGTCACCGGTTGCCTTCTGGCCGGTCTGTCCGGGCTGCTGCTGGCCCCGATCCTCGCGGTCGAACCGAATATGGGTGTCGATGCCCTGATCAGATCGTTCTTTGCCCTCGTCGTCGGCGGGCTCGGCACCTTCGAGGGGCTTGGCATCGGCGTCACCGTCGTCGGAGGCCTACAAGCCGGTCTGAGTGCCGCATTGAGCCAGACTGCCGGGTATCTCGGTGTGCTCATCCTTGCAATTCTATTCCTGTGGAAGCGTCCCAATGGCCTCTATCGTCGCTCCTAGTTTGCTGCTCACCGTTTTGCTTATCGCGCTGCCGGTCTTTGGCGGGGAGTATCTGTCTTTGCAGGTTGGCCTGTATCTACTCTATGGCATTGCCGCGCAGGGCGTCGCGCTGGCCTGGGGCAGGGGCGGTTTCCTGCCCTTGGGCAACGCTCTGTTCTTTGGGCTGGCGGGCTATGGCACCGCGATGGCGCTGAACATGACCGGGGGCGCGTTGTTGCCATCGGTCGCGGCCGTCATCGTTATCGCCATTGCGCTTGCCGCCTTTGCTTGGGCGCTCGCGGCGATCATCTTTCGCGGGCGGACCGACTCTGGCCCGTTCTTTTCTCTGATCACTTTGTCGCTTGTTCTGATCGCCAGCCAGTTGGCCGAGACCAATCCGGACATCACGGGCGGGTTCAACGGTCTGACCGGCTTCCCGCCGCTGGCCGGGTTGGACCCATTTGGCAACCTGTACTACGTGATCGCCGCGCTGGTGTTGGTCGTCTCTGTAAGCCTCATGGCGATTGAACGGCTGCCCGCCGGACTGGTGATGCGGGCCCTCGTGTCGCAGGAGCCGCGCCTGCAAACCCTTGGCTTCGCGACGAACCAGGTGAAGGCGTGGATTTTTGCCGGGTCGGCCTTCATCACCGCGCTTGCGGGTGCTTTGTTCGCGACCCATCAGGGGCTCGTGTCGCCGCCCTCGACCGGTTTCCTGCTGTCCACCGAATTCGTGATCTGGGCGGCAGTTGGCGGACGGCTTCACCCGTTGGGGGCGCTCTTTGGGGCCGTCGCCATCGGGATGCTGAGCGCGGAGCTACGCGATACGTTCGCGTGGTGGGAAGTGACGATTGCGGTCGTGTTCCTCCTCGTCGTGCTTTTCGCGCCGGGCGGTGCGGCCGAGTTGTTTGTCCGGTTTCTGCGCAAGCTCGGCTTGCGGGCAAAACCGCCAACGCATCCGGCAACCCCCGCTCCGGCTTCCCGTGCGCAGACGTCCTCTGGTGCGCTGTCGCTGGATGATGTCGATCTGCACGCCGGGTCGGTGCACATCCTGCGCAGTTTGAGTTTCGACGCTGCCGTTTCGGGAACGCTTGGCGTGATCGGGCCGAACGGTGCGGGCAAACCGACGATGCTCAAGGCGATCACCGGGGCCATGCCCGTGCAGAGCGGCGCGGTTCGGCTGGGGACCAAGGACATCACCAATTCCACCCCACACCGGGCCTTGGACGCGGGGATTGGGCGGAAGTTTCAGATCCCGACTGTCTTTGGCGGTCTCAGCGTGCATGAGAACCTGCAACTCGCGGCTCTTGCGGCACGCGCGCGTGCCCGTGATTTCCTGCGCTCCGCCGCGCTTGGCTGGCAGACCGCGCCGCTCACCCGGTTGCTTGAAACGCCCGGAGTCACGCTCGCGGCGCAGGGGCAAGATGACGCAGGAACCCTGCCGCAGGGACACCGGCAAATGCTCGAGCTTGCGCTGACCATCGGCGCGGCCCCCAAGATCCTGCTTCTGGACGAACCAACGGCGGGCATGTCACCGGAAGAAAGCGCGCTCATGGTGCGGCTCATTCAGGACTACCAGCGCGATACGGATGCCTTCGTCCTCGTCATCGAGCACGATATGTCGCTGGTCGAGGCTTTGGAGGCGCGCGTCCTTGTCGTGCATCAGGGGCATGCGCTGGCCGAAGGCACGTTGCAGGACATTCGCGGCAACGACGAGGTTACGGCGGTCTATGCAGGAGGCAAAAAATGATCCTCGAACTGGAAAACGTCTCGGGCGGCTACGGCGACACGCTGGTCCATCGCGACCTGTCCCTGCGCCTCGCGCCCGGCAAAGTCTTGGGCGTGATCGGATGCAACGGGACCGGCAAGACCACGCTGGCGCGGATGATTGGGGGCGAAATTCCCTTTGCCTCCGGTCGCATGATGCTGGAGGGGCGCGAGGTGACCAAGACGCCCTCTTGGACACGGGCCAAGGCGGGCGTGGTGCGGATGCCGCAGACCGACCCGGTGTTTGATGCCTTGACCGTGGCAGAAAACCTCGCTCTGCTGGGTGACGTCCAACTCGGGGCGCTTGGCATCCGTTTCCCCCGGATCGCCGAGCGCATGGATCAGGTGGCCGGGTCGATGTCGGGGGGCGAGCGCAAAATCCTTGGGTTCGTGCGCGCCATGCTGACACCCGCGAAAGTCATTGTGCTCGATGAACCGTCGGAAGGCGTGCAGCCCGAAAACATCGCGCATATGCAGACGTCGATTTCTGACGCCTGCGGGGCCGGGTCCGCCTGTATTCTGCTAGAACAGAATATCTCGATGGTGGAGGCGCTCGCGGACGAGGTCATCGCGCTGGACAGCGGGCGCATCGTGTATCACGCCTCTGGCGCGGACATCAGCCGGGACGCGATGCTGAAAGCGATCAGCCTTTAACGCAAAATGCCTGCGACCTGTTCAAGGGTCGCAGGCATGGGCAGGGAAGACGAACCCGTGGCCGCTTGGGTCAGGGCAGAACCTTTCCCGGGTTCATCAGGTTCTTGGGGTCAAGCAACGTCTTGATGCCGCGCATCACGTCGATTGCCACATCGCCGTGTTCATAGAGCATATGCTTGCGTTTCCCGATGCCGACGCCGTGTTCGCCAGTCGAGGTGCCGCCGACATCGATTGCATGTTTCGCCAGCCGATCCGCCACGCCCTGTGCGCGCGCAACCTCGTCCGCGTCGTCCGGATCGATCAGCAAGACCATATGGTAATTTCCGTCCCCTACATGGCCAAGGATCGGCCCGTCAAAGCCGTTCGCCCGCGCGTCGTCCCGTGCTCTGCCGATGCTTTCGGCAAGCGCGGACAGCGGCACGCAGACATCGCAGGTCAACATCCGTTTCGGACGGCGGTAGTGCATGCAGGCATGGGCACAGTCATGACGCGCCTTCCACAGACGGCTGCGGTCCTCCTGCGTCTTGGCCCATTCGAAATCGCTGCCGCCCATGTCTTTGACAATGTCCGCGACCAGCTCGATGGCGTAGTCGTTGGCCGCGCGCGAGCCGTGAAACTCGATGAACAGATGCGGGCGCAGGGGCAGGTCGGTCTTGGAAAATTCGTTCACCGCATCGATCATCACGTCGTCCAGCAATTCGAGCCGCGCGACGGGCAGGCCGCATTGCTGAATGGTGACGGCGGTGTTCACGGCGTCTTCCAGCGTGTCAAAGGACGATATGGCCGTGTCCGTTTCTTCCGGCATGGGGAACAGGCGCAGCGTGATCTCGGTCACAAAGCCAAGCGTGCCTTCGGACCCCACGATAAGGTGGGTAAGGTCATAGCCAGCGGCGGATTTGCGGGCGCGTGTCCCGGTTTTCAGGATGCGCCCATCCGCGAGCACGACGACAAGCCCGCGCACGGCATCCGCCATGGTGCCGTAACGCATTGCGTTGGTTCCCGAGGCGCGGGTGGCCGTCATCCCGCCGATGGAAGCATCCGCGCCGGGATCGACCGGAAAGAACAGCCCGCTGTCGCGCAGCGCCTCGTTCAACGCCAGACGCTTCAGGCCCGGCTGCACGGTGCAATCGAAGTTCGCGGTATCGACATTGAGCAGCGCCTGCATCCGCTCAGTCGAGATGACGATGCCGCCAGACACCGGGATCAAAGCGCCTTCGACCGAAGACCCCGCCCCGAAGGCAATGATCGGCACTCCATGCGCGTAGCAAATTTTGCAGATCTCCGAGACCTCTTCGGTCGTGTCAGGGAAGCAGACCCCGTCGGGGCGCTGTGGCTTATGCCAGCTTTCATCGCGGCCATGGTGGTCGAGGATCGAGGACCCGGTCGAAAACCGGTCTCCCAGCAGGTCCGCGAGCGCATCCAATGCCACATTTGAAATGCGCGATGTCGTGGTGATCGTGGCTTCGGTATTCATGGCTCAACCTCCCCGTAGAGCTAAATTCATTCGGCAATCGCAAGGCTGACGTCCGATATGCTTGGACCCCAAGGCTGGATCGCTCCCGGGTCGGATCGGAAATAATATGACAGTTCATATAATTTTCGGCAACGGAAATCGTTGCTTTTGGTCGTCGAAAACGGGGGGTAGAACCACGTGAGATGCCCGTGACGGATCACCCGCTGACAAAGACTGCAGCAAACACGCGCTCACGCGGCGCGGGTGAGGGGCCGGAGGGTTGGCTACTCGGCGGGCAGAGGCTTTGCCAGATTTGCCTCGATCCGCATCAGGGTCTTGGTAAAGGCGTCGCGCTCTTCGTCTGATAGCCCGTCGAGCGCGCGTGTCGTATGGGCAAAGGCCAGATCGCGCACGGCCTCGTAGGCCTTTCGCCCCGCGTCCGTCAGTGCCAAGGACCGAAACCGCCGGTCGGTTTCGGCATCGCGTCGCAGGATCAACCCATCCGCTTCGAGCCGGTCCACCATACGGCTCGCCGTGGGTTGTTCGATCATCGCATACATCGCGATCTTGTTCATGGTGACCGCGTCATTGGTCGCCACCACGGCCAGCACACGCCAGTTGGAAATGGACAGATCGTAGGGTTTCAGATCGGCCTTGAGCAGCTGGTTAAGCTGGAACGTGGTGCGATTGAGCAGATACGGCAGGATGCGTTCCAGCACCACAACCGTGTCACCCTCAGGACCTTCGACAAGGTAGGGTTTGATCGGAGAGCTATCCGCAAACTCGTTTTGATCGTCCATGACAAAGGCCCCGTTGCTAAAGCCTCGGTTACCCCCGATCCTGTCAAAGGTCCAGTCGGCTCAATCGACAAAGCTCCGGATGGTCGCAAGCACGCCGGCCACGCCATCATGGCTCACATCGGCACTCGCCGCCGTCGTCAGACGCCGCGCCCATTCGGCCCCATCCTCACGGTCGGACACGAGGTCAATCCCGGCCATCACCGTCGCAAACTTGTTCTGCCCGCGCTCAAAAGTGTCTGAGTATCCTTTGATCAGGCGTCGCGCGTTGGCCGTTTCGACGGCGAGCGCCGGATTGGTCTGGGCAAGGCGCGCAATGCGATCGAGCCAAGCGTCGCGGTGCGCCAATTCCTGCGCGTGACGCAGCAGGCGGCGACGCACAGGTCGCAACATGGCCAGAGCCGACAGCATCACGAAGGTGCCAAGCTTGTCGGACCGCCACCGGCGGCCCTTGGAAAAGAGACGCTCGATCAATGCGGTGCCAGCCGCACTTGCCTCGACCCGGCAACCGATCGCGACGGGCATGAGACCGATGATCTCTTCCGCGCGGGGGTGCATGTATTCGGTGACATGGATCAGGTCCGAGGATTTCACGCCCATGTGCTTGCGAACCCCTTCGGCCCGGCGGCCACGGGTTTTATTGTCCGCCACTTTAATCACATCGTCGTAGCACATCGCATTGGCAAGGTGCTTGGCCAGCGCAGTGCTCAGGACAGGATCGGACCCTCCGATCTTGCCCAACAGATCGAGATACTCCGCCCCATAGGCGAGATCTTGGAAGTCCACGACCTTTTCCAACCCACGCGCGGCCATGTCGCAGGACGGGGCCGGAAGCTCGGTCAACCGCGCGGTCAGGACCGTCCATGCGGCGACATGCCGGGCAGGGACGTGCAGTCGGCTTGCCTCCGGATCTTCGGCTTTGGCGGGCTCTGGCGCATCCGTACCCTGCGGCTTCTGCGAGGCATCGTATGCGTCGCCGAACGCGCCGAGGCTTGCCTCGACCCCGCGACCCGAGGCGCGGATCATCTCTTCAAACGAGCTGCGTTCAAAGGGCAGGGCGCCAGAGGCCGCGAGCGCCCCGAACATGCTGGCCGAAATATGCGAGGATCGGTTCACCGCGATTTCGGCAAGGTCGAGGCAGGTAAACGCGCGCGCGGCCTTGCGGACACGTGCAACCACCGGATCGCTCGCGAGGATGCCATCACCGGGCACCGTCTTTTCCGACACGGCATAGATGCGGTGACTGGAGGCAACCACATGGGTCCGGTCGTCGGTCACGAACCCACGGGTCACGGCGCGACCGGCCTCCATGATTTCCGACGCGACGACGATATCGACGTCACCCGGGGCGGGCGTCAGGCTGAAAACCGGCGTCACACCGGGATCGGGCATCATTTCGACGTAGTAGATCGTGGCCCCGGTCCGCTGGGCCACACCGGGGACGGACGTGGATTGCGCGACATAACCGTTCGCCTCGGCCAGAGCGATGATCCAGTCGGTCAGCACCCCGCCGCCTTGGCCACCAACGGCAAGAATGGCGATCCTGATCAATCCCGCATCCGTCACGGTGCTTCGGCCTACATCGAGTTGTGTGAGATCGAGCGACATTATGCGGTCTCCAGTTCGATGCGGCGCGCGGCCCTTTGGGTTTGCAGACGGCCGATGACCTTGCGCGTCACCTTGGACCACCAAGCCTCGAATTTTCCGGGATTGTGGATTACGTCCACCTGATAGAACGACGGGCACAGGATCGCGGCATCTGCGACCTCGCCGCAGTTGCCGCAGCCCACACAGCTTTCATCGATATGCGCCACAGGATCGTCGCGCAGCGGGTCCTTGGTTTCCTTGAGACCCAGAGACGGGCAGCCGGACAGGCGCATACAGGCGTGATCGCCCGTGCAGGTCGCCTCGTCCACGCCGAAACGCGGGACGGCTACGCGGTCGCCCGCCTTGATCGCGGCATTGCGCGCAGGGCGCTCGCGGCGCTGGCGGTTGAGCATACATTCGGACGAGGCGACGATCACCTTTGGCCCGACCGCATCAGTCGTTAGCGCCTCTTTCAGCGTATCGCGTAGGCGACCGACGTCGTAGGTTCGATCAATTGAGCGGACCCAGTTCACACCGATCCCCTTGAGCGCACCTTCAATCGTATTGTTGGTCGAGCGTTTCGGATTGTCAGCGCGAGAGGACAACACATCCTGCCCGCCGGTTGCCGCAGAATAGTAGTTGTCCACCAGCATGACGACGCCCTCGGACTGGTTGAACACGGCGTTGCCAATCGACGAGGTCAGGCCGTTGTGCCAGAACCCTCCGTCCCCCATGATCGATATGGGGCGCTTTTCGCCGCCGCCGTCGAAGGCTCCGTTCGAGGCAGGGCCAAGCCCGAAGCCCATTGTGGTCCCGCCGATATTGAAGGGCGGCATGGTCGAAAACAGGTGACAGCCGATGTCGCCGGTAATCTGATGCGTCCCCAGTTCTTCCTCCACGAGCTTCATGGCGGCAAAGACGGGGCGTTCCGGACAGCCGGTGCAGAACCCCGGCGGGCGCTGCGGAATGAGCTTTTTCAACTCGTCGGGCAACTCGCTCGACTTGGCTTCGTTTGGCGCGCGGTCGCCGTCGCGTAGCATGTCGGGCGCATGTCCCCGCATGAAATTGCCAATCCCTCCAAGCATCACGTCGCCGGTGTATTCACCCGCCACCGGCAGATACTCTTTGCCGTAAAGCCTTGTGTCGGACCGCGCCTTGTAGAGCATCGTCGAGAAAGCTTGTTCGATGTAATTCGGCTGGCCCTCTTCGACGATCAGAACCGAGGACTTGCTGTTGCAGAAGTCCAGAAACTCGTCGTCCAGCAGCGGGTAGGTCACGTTAAGCACGTAGATCGGCACGTCCGTTTCCCCCGTGACCGAAGCCAGACCGAGACGCTGAAGGGCGCGGATGACCCCGTTGTACATGCCGCCCTGGCAGACGATGCCGATGTCGCTCGCCACGGGCCCGAAGGTTTCGTTCAGACCCTTTTCGCGGATGAACGCGCGGGCGCGGGGCAGGCGATCATAGACCTTCTCCTTCTCGTGATCGAAGAGCGCCGGCGGCAGAACGATGCGGGAGGTGTCGCGCTGCGGATTGGACAGGGCGTCCCGCACCGTAAGCGCCGGGCGTTTGTTCGCGCGCGTCGTGAATGACCCGGTGACGTGGCAGGCGCGGATGCGCAGTTCTAGCATGACCGGTGTGTTGGACGCCTCCGACAGGTCGAAGCCATCGTGAACCGCCTGCACCATCGAGGGCAGGTTCGGTCGCGGGTCGAGCAGCCAGACTTGGCTCTTCATAGCAAAAGCGTGGCTGCGTTCCTGAAGGATCGACGAGCCTTCCCCGTAATCTTCGCCCAGAATGATGAGCGCGCCGCCCTTGACCCCGGACGAGGCGAGGTTGGCGAGCGCATCCGAGGCGACGTTGGTGCCGACCACGGATTTGAAGGTGACCGCACCCCGGATCGGATAGCTTACGGACGCCGCGAGCATTGCGGTCGCCGCGGCTTCAGAGGCGTTTGCCTCGAACCGCACACCGAGGGACGAGAGCAGATCTTCGGCATCGGCGAGAACATCCATAAGGTGGCTGATGGGCGCACCCTGATAGCCGCCAACGTATCCGACACCGGCCTCCAGCAACGCCTTTGTAATGGCAAGGATGCCTTCTCCACGAAACTCCTGTCCCCCTGGAACGTCGAGTTTCTTGACTTCAGCCTTGAATGATCGTTCTGCCACGCTGCCCTCCCTAAGCCGCTGCAAAAGCATTTATATGATTTATCATATAGCAAGCGTCGATCCGAAGGTTCAAGTCAATTGTTGGTTGCCTTGATCCGGCATCACGCATATCCGCAGCCGTCGCGGCCTCGAAGCGATGGAATCGGGTGGCGATAACGCTGCGACGGCTGGCGGGGACGGAGAAGCTGTTGCGGATGGCGTAATGCACCGAAACGAAGCGCTGCAATCCGCCAGTGGAGCGGAAGTCCCGCATTTTTCGTTTCCGTTTTCGGAACGGCAGGAGGCTGTTTTCGGATCGATTGTTGAGGCCCTTGTGAGAGTCATGCTCCAAGCCTGGTGCAACCTCGCGCCTGGCCGCGCCGTATGACGCTAATTTATCCGCCACGATGCGCCTTGGCACAAAACCATGCCGCTTCATCAGCTTGACGAGCAGGCGTCTGGTCCCCCGCATATCCCGCTTGCTCTGAAGGATTTCCTCCAGCACGACGCCATGCTGATCGACTGCCCGCCACAGCCAGAATTTTCGGCCGGCGATCTTCACTTGTACTTCGTCCAGATGCCAGATATTGCGTGGGTCGCAGCTGCTGGCGGCGCAGGCTACGGGCGATAAGTACGGCGAATTTGGCGGTCCATCGCCGGATAGTTTCTTAGGAAACATCGATGCCGCGCTCCAACAACTCTTCGACCGTTCGCAGGCTGAGATTGAAGCGAACATGGAGCCAGGGAGCATGTGCGGTGATCTCTGGCGGGAAACGGTGACGCTTGTAGCTTATCGGCAGCTGGGTCATCCGCATAGGCATGCCAAAATCGCGCGATGGCCTATGACCGCCGCGCCAACGTGACAACACCCTTCCGCGTTCAGCATGTCTTCGATCGCGCGTCGTTCATGCAGATCCAGCTCGATAAGGGGCATTTCCGTTCTCCTTTCTTTTCAGCAAGATAGGGGATCTGTCGCGACCCAGTTGAGAATGTGCCAGTTGAGAATACCCTCCGCGTATAATTAGAATTATGTAACAGAAGACCGGCGCGTGGCCGCAGCGTGATCGGCTCGCCGAACCTGTGTCCGACCCATCAATGGAACTGGCATGCGACCTCACCGAGATCGGCGAAGACGGCGTGGAGCTTGTCGCCGGTCCGAATGGGCGCCATCGGCCCCAGCGCGCCAGTCAGGACGATCTCGCCGGCCCGGAGCGGCAAGCCGATATCCGAAACGTAGCGGGCCAGCCAAGCCGCGGCTTTCAACGGGCTGCCCATGCAGTCGCGCCCTCGTCCTTGGGATATGACCCGGCCATTCAGGGTCATGGTCATTTGCAGTTTCGGCAGATCGAGACCCCGCCAGTCGGTGTAAAAGGGACCGATCACATGCCCGCCATAGGAAGCATTGTCCGCAATCGTGTCGGCAAGCGTGATATCCCAGTTCATGATCCGGCTGTCCGCGATTTCGATCGCGGGGGCGATCCATTCGACGGCGTCAGGCAGGTCCGCCTCGCTGATCGTTCCGGGAATGTCGTGTCTGAGTTTCAGCGCGACCTCTGCTTCGGCTCGCGGCTGGAGGTAATGCGCTAGGTCGACCACCGCGCCCGAGACGTAGCCACGATCAGCATAGAGCGATCCAAAATCGGGCTGGTCCACGCCCAGCTGTTGCTGCACCGACAAGGATGTAAGGCCGATCTTCCTGCCCACGACCTTGCGCCCGGCGCGGCACGCCATGGCCTCGTTTCGATGCTGCACGGCATAAGCGGCCGCCACATCCTCGCGGCCGATCAGGTCCCGAACTGGTTCGCAGGGGTTGCCGGTTGCCGCGGCGGCGGTCAGGCGGTCCGCAGCCGCGGCAATGCTTTGAGGGTCGAGCTTGATTTCCGGCACGTTACAGGCTCTTGGCCAGATCGAGCGCAACATCGGTGATCATGTCCTCCTGGCCCCCCACCATGCGGCGGCGCCCCAGCTCGAACAGAATGTCCCGCGTGTCGATGCCGTAGGTCGAAGACGCCCGTTCTGCATGTCGCAGGAACGAGGAATAGACCCCGGCATATCCCAGCGTCAGCGTTTCGCGGTCGACCCGCACCGGCCGGTCCTGCAATGGCCGGACCAGTGTTTCTGCGGCATCCTGCAGCTTGAACAGATCGCATCCGTGTTCAAACCCATAAAGCGTCGCGGCCGCGATGAACGGTTCGGCCGGTGTATTGCCCGCCCCGGCCCCCATGCCAGCAAGCGACACATCAACGCGGGTCGCGCCGGCCTGCACGGCGGCAATCGAGTTTGCGACCGACAATGACAGGTTTTCATGGGCGTGGATGCCGATCCCGGTGCCGGGGTCGAGCTTTTGCTTATAGGCCGCGATGCGGTCGCTTGTGGTCAGCGGCGTCAACTGGCCGCCAGAATCCGTCACGTAGACGCAATTGGCGCCATAGCTTTCCATCAGGCTGGCCTGTTCTGCGAGTTCTTCAGGCGAGATCATCGAAGACATCATCAGAAAGCCGGACACGTCGAGGCCCATCTCGACAGCTTTTGCGATATGCTGGGCCGAAATATCGGCTTCGGTGCAATGGGTCGCGACGCGCACTGAGGCAACTCCAAGATCGGCGGCCCGTTCAAGGTCCTCTATCGTACCGATGCCTGGCAGCAGCAGGGTGGTGAGCCGTGCCTTTTTCACGACCTTCGCCGCTTCGGCGATCCAGGCATCATCCGTGTGCCGCCCGGTTCCGTAGGTGAAGGTCGATGCCGACAGACCATCGCCATGGGCAACCTCAATCGCATCCACCCCCGCTTCGTCCAGCGCGGCCGCGATATCGCGGACCTGTCCGAGATCGTAGCGGTGGCGAATGGCATGCATCCCGTCGCGCAGGGTTACGTCCTGAACATAGATGCGGGTCATGCGGGAACTCCTTGGGGTTGGATCGACATCATGTGTTCGGCGGTGCGCAGGGCGGCCGAGGTCATGATGTCGAGGTTTCCGGCATAGGCCGGCAGGTAGTGGGCCGCGCCCTCGACCTCGAGAAAGACCGAGACCTTCAGCCCGGTTGCCGGGGCCGATGTATCGAACGGCAGGCGTATGTCGTCGGCCTCGGTGATGCGCTCGAACTGAACCTTCTGTTTCAGGCGGTAGCCCGGCACGAATTGCTGCACACGCGCCACCATGGTATCGACCGCGGTGGCGATTGCGCCCTCGTCGCCGCCGTCACACAAGCACACAACGGTATCGCGCATGATGAGCGGCGGTTCGGCGGGGTTGAGAACGATGATCGCCTTGCCATGCTCTGCCCCACCGACCGTTTCGATCGCCGTCGCCGTCGTTTCGGTGAATTCGTCGATATTCGCCCGCGTTCCCGGCCCGGCCGAGCGCGAGCTGATCGAGGCCACGATTTCGGCCCACGGCACCCGCGCGACCGATGCGACGGCGGCCACGATGGGAATGGTCGCCTGACCGCCGCAGGTCACCATATTCACGTTTGTGGCCGTCTGAAGCCCATCGAGGTTGACCGTTGGCACGACGAAGGGCCCAAGCGCGGCCGGCGTCAGATCCACGATCCGTTTGCCGTCCGCTTCAAGCACCCTGGCGTGCCGGGCATGTGCGCCCGCCGAGGTCGCGTCGAACACGAGCGCGATATCGTCGTAGACGTCCAGCGCCCGCAGGCCGTCCAGCCCGTCATGTGTGGTGGCGACGTTCAACCGGCGCGCGCGGGCGAGCCCGTCGCTTTCCGGGTCGATACCGACCATCGCCGCCACTTCCAGCCTGTCGGACAGGCGGGCGATCTTTATCATCAGATCGGTGCCGATATTGCCGGACCCGATGATTGCGACCTTGATCTTGCCGGAGGGGTCGGCGGGTCCGGTGGTCTTGGTTGCCTGCGCGTTCATGCGTCAGCCTCCTTTATGGTCTCATGTAAAATTCAGCCTTTGACGCCCACCGGGGGCGGTCAGCTTGGCGCGTCAGATCTTGCTCGGCAGCCAAGTGGCAATATCGGGGAAGACCCAGAGCAGCAGTGCCACGATCAGGATGATGATCCAGTAGGGCGCCACGCCCCTGAAAATCTGCCCCACGCTGACGCTGCTGTCTGGTAACGCGCTTTTCGCAATGAAAACCGCAATGCCGAAGGGCGGTGTCAGCACGCCTGCCTCGATGATGAGGATACCGATAAGGGCAAAGACGATCGGGTCGATGCCCTGCAATTGCGCGATTGGCCAGAAGATCGGAACCGTCAGCAGCATGATCGAGATCGAGTCGATCAGACAGCCGCAAATCAGCCAAATGACGACGAAGATCAGCATGGTTCCGACCGGACCGAGCGCGCTTCCCTCGAACGCGGCACCGATCATCTGCGGCACCCCTTCGATCGCCAGAAGCTTGGAATACATCGCCGCGCCGAGCATGAGCAGGAGGATGGGGGTGATCATCGTTCCGGCATCGAACACGGCCTTGCAGATTGCCTTGATCGGCATCCGCTTGATCAGGGCGACCACGAAGGAGCCGAACAGCCCCACCCCTGCGCCTTCGGTGGGCGTCAGAAACCCGCCCCAGATGCCGCCAAGCGTGATCAGGATAAGCACCGCGACGGACAAGGCGCCAACATGGGCGCCGGGACGCGGGGCGGCGTCGAACGTGCCCTTCGGGGCCTGCCGCGGCCGTGCCAGGGCGGTAATGATGCAATAGATCGCGAAGAAGGCGGCCATCAGCAGTCCGGGAAACAGACCACCGGCAAAGAGCTTGCCGACCGATTGCGAGGTCAGAAGCGCGAATACGATCATGAAGACCGACGGCGGGATCAGCAGACCCAGAACCGCGCTGCCCGCGATGACCCCGGTCGAGAAGCTGTCGGCATAGCCTGCCTTCTTCATTTCCGGGTAGGCGATCCGGCTGAACGCGACGACCGACGCGGCCCCCACCCCGGTCACGGCCGCGAAGACCGCGTTACCGGCGACCGTAGCGACCGCAAGGCGCGCCGGGACGAATTTCAGGCCGCGGTTGATCACGTGAAAAAGGTCACTTGCCGCGCCAGATGCCCCGATGACGATCCCCATCACGGCAAAAAGCGGCAAGACCACCAGCGTGTAGGAGTTGAGATTCATCAGTGCGGTCTGTTGCAACAGATCGGCCGCGGGATCGATTCCGCCGAAACTGATGGCCAGACCAATCACGGACGCAAACGCAAAGGCGAAGGCAAGATGCATGCCAAGGACGGCAAAAAGCGCGATCATGCCCAGAATGAGAAAGACGGTCGCGTCCATCAGAAGGCCTCCTCGCCGGTTGGGATTTGCTCTTGGGTTGCGGCGGCGGAGGTCCTGTAGACACGGACCGCAACCACCAGGCACGCGATACCGCTGACGATCCAGAGCGCCAGAGTGCCGAAGCGAAGCGGCCAGGCAGGGATCTTGAACAGGACCGACCCGAAGTATTCCGAGCGGGCAAACCCCGCCAGGGCGGGTTCAATGGACCGCAACGAGATCACGAAGAAGAAGAGCGCGCCGGTCAGGAACGCGACCGTTTCGGAGATACGCGCCCAGGACGCCGGAAGCTGATCCACAAGCAGCGTAGCCCGAAGGACCCGACGCGTCAGGATCACCCAGGGCACCTGAAAGAACACGAGCAGCACCATGGCATTCGCCACAAGTTCGGCCGCGCCCAGCATTGGCGCCTCGACGACGTTTCGCAAAAATGCGTCCAATACGACAATGCCGCCGACCAGAACGGTCAGGGCCGCACCGATCGCGTGCAGCAGATAGGCAAAGCGGTCGAACAGGCTGCGCCTGGCCGCCGGCAGCGCGGATGATTGGTTCTGGTCCATCTTGACCCCCTTCGTTGCGCGGCGAACGTCAGACGCCGCCACGCAAGTCTGCTTCATTCCGCGAACGAATAGGACACGGGAAACTGATGCCCGGCTTCGGCAAGGTAGCGGACATAGGTCCCGAACACGTTGCTGGCCGGAAGCCCGCGCCCGTCCATCTCGGCAACCGCCGCTTCGACGCCGGGTTTGATCGCCTCGGCCCAGCGTTGCTTGTCTTCGGGAAGGATCTGAACCACCTCAACCTTCTCGCGGGCCATTTCGGTGAATTCCGCGTCGCGTTCGGCACTCAGACGCCCGACCTCGATCGCGGTTTCGACCGCGATCTCGTCAATCAGCGCGACCAGGTCTTCCGGCAGCTTGGCGCGGGTGTCGTTGTTCATCACAGCCAGCACGCTTGGCAGCGACCCGAATTCGGTCTGGTAGTAGGCATCCAGCACTTCGTAGAATTTGAAGACCTCGATCCCCGAGATGAAGAACACGTTGCCGTCGATCAGACCCGATTGCATCGCCTGGTAGTTTTCGGTCACCGGCAGCGGCACGGGAACCGCGCCCATCGCCGACACCCAGGGCGACACAGCGGCACCGCAGGAGATGCGCAGCCCCTTCATGTCTTCGGGATGCTGCGGAACATCGCGCAGGGCCATCCCGTAGTTTTCGCCCGACGACATGCTCAGAACGGTCAGCCCCATGTTGTCGAGCGCGCCGGACAGTTCCGGCAGGTCCTTCAACATTTTCGTGGCGATCTCCGATTGCAGCACCGGGTCCGTGCTTGCGAAGGGCAGCATGTTCCCGAAATTGAACAGTTCGAGCGTGCTGGGTTCAAAAGTCGGGGTCGCAAGCCCGATATCAAGCGCGCCCGACGCCACCGTTTCGGTGACATTCTCGAGCTTGGTAACTGTGCCCCAAGCCTCGATCAGCCGGACATTGTGGCCCAGCTCCTTGGCCCGC
Source organism: Pseudomonadota bacterium (assembly GCA_036154315.1). Taxonomy (GTDB): domain Bacteria; phylum Pseudomonadota; class Alphaproteobacteria; order Rhodobacterales; family Rhodobacteraceae; genus Maritimibacter. The sequence continues at coordinate 12,426 of JAYZLL010000057.1, read as the reverse complement.
ATGACAAGCTGCTCCTCGAAATACTCGTCCCAGGCCTGCACATAGGTCAGCGCCGCCGGATGGCCCGCGCCGATCCGGATCGTCACATCCTCGGCAAACGCCGCCGTGCTGCCCAAAAGGAGCGCGCCGAGCGCCCCTGCACCCTTGATCCACGTCTTCATAATCTTCCTCCCACTTGCTTCGGTCTTTGCCGAGGCTGGCTTTCTGCCGGAAAGCTCCGCGGTTCGCGGAGCGCGCCACGCCGTCCCGTTTGGCGCCATATGCAGCGTCCTAGGCTGCTGTCATTCGGGACCGGGCGAGCGATGAAACTGAAGCTATCTGGGGCGTCGTGGACTGTCCTATCAGTGGATTTGATACTGCAATCGACAAATTCGTTTCCGCCCCCGAACGGACACGCAAACGGATCGGAGTTGGCGTAGACCGGCAACGTGTTTGGCGCAGTTTGGTTCAGCCTGCCTGAAATAAAAATAAAAATTATCAATATATTGCCTCATTTCTTGGTCAAATTCTTCCGCGGCCATGGGGCCCTGGCCAAATCCAGGAGCAGGCCGTTCGCAACGGGGGCGGCAGCCGCCAGACGCCTCGGAGACGGCCGGTCCGGCATCTTGCCAGGTCCGTGCGCGTGTTTTATAAAATACGATGCATATCGTATCTAATTAGGCCGCCATTAAGCGGCATAGTCCACCAATGGGAGGAAAGGACCGAGCCATGGCAATTCCCGTCATTCATCTACCACGCAAAGAGATGCTCAACTGTCTCGCCCGATTCGATGACCTGAGGATCATCGAAGGCGGCCTGCCGGATGCGGATCTCCCCGGCTACAAGCGAAACTTCCGCACCGTTCTGGGCTTCATTCCGCCCGATGACGAGGCTGGCGCGCGGGTTTCGCCCGTCCCGTCTTCCATGCGCTCGCATCTCAGCCACCTTCGCACCGGCTATGGTCTTGCCTATGTGTCCTGCGAAGTCGGCCAGGGCGTCATGAAACATGCGCATGATACGATCGAGACCTTCGTGATCATGAACGGCAAATGGCGAATGATCTGGGATGACGAAACCGGCGAGGACCATGTGGATGTGGGGCCGCTTGACGTCTTTTCCTTCCCGGCCGGCGTGATGCGTCGCTTCTATTGCCTGGAAACACCGGAAGGGATGGACCGCGCGACGGTCATGGGTCTGGTCTCCGGCGAAAATCCTGCAGCGGAATATGCGCCCGAATGTATCGAGGAACTCATCGCCGCAGGCCGGCTCGAACCGGCCGAATAAGCGCGATTTTGTAACGACAGGTCCGGCCCCCAATTCGCGCGACAGCGGGGTGGGGGCCGCGGCCCTTTTGGGGAGCCCCTGATGTTTCAATGGACAATGGACGCGCGCCGGGAGGACGGGGTGCGGCGGCGGCGATTTCGCGGGGACGTGGGCGGCCGACAGGTGCCCGGTGTGCTGTTTTCGCCCGACGAGGTGGAGGGTCCCCGGCCGATCATTCTGTTCGGCCATGGCGGCAGCCAGCACAAGGAAGATCCGGGCGTGGTCGAATATGCCCGGCGCTGGATCGAAGAATATGGGCTCAATGTCGGGGCAATCGACGGCCCGATCCACGGCGAGCGCCGCGCCGATGGCCAGTCCGGTCCGGCGGTTCAGGCTGAATTCCGGGATGTCTGGGCGACCGGAAACGGCCGCATTGATGAAATGGTAGAAGACTGGCGTGCGACCATCGACTTTCTCGTCGGGCAGGACGCCATCAACGGCGACAAGATCGGTTGGTTCGGCCTGTCGATGGGAACCGCCTATGGAATCCCGCTGATCGCCCGGGACCCGCGCATCGGCTGCGCCCTGCTTGGCATGTGGGGGCTGAATTTCGTCAACAGCGCGCGGCTGGGCGAAGACGCACGAAAGGTGACCATTCCCTGCGCCGTGCAGATGAAATGGGACGATCAATTCTTTACGCGAGACGGCCAGTGCGCGCTGTTTGACCGGATCGGCAGCACCGAAAAGACGCTCAAGGCCTTTCTGGGGGGGCACGTCCCGCCGGAGGGAGAGCAACTTGAGGATCTGTTCGGCTATCTCGGTCACCGCCTGGGCTGACGCTGGCCCAACGCGTTCGGATCGGACACCATCTGCCTGCCGTCCCGTCGCCCGGCCCGCCCGATGCATGAGAAGACGGCGCCCTTGTTTTGGCGGGCCCCCGGCCATATCAGCGGGAAACGGAAACAGGGTTTTAGACGTGGCGGCAATGAACAGCAGCAACAAGTCGGGACGGCCGCGCGATCCATCGGTGACCCGGTCGATCGAGAAAGCCACGCTCAAGGTTCTGGGCAACGACGGCTATCAGGCGCTTTCGATCCTGCATATCGCGAAGCTTTCAGGCGTAAGTTCGACCGCCATCTATCGCCGTTTTCCCACCAAAGAGCACCTTGTCATCCACGTCGTCGGCAAGCTCTATAAATCCTTCAGTTTGAAAGAGACGGGGGCCTTCAGGGAGGATCTGATCCACGCGATTTCCACGATCTGTGCTGCGGCCAAGAACCCCGTCATTCACAAGACGATGCCCGCCCTTCTGTCCGCGTTGGGCGAACATTCCGAAATCGGCACGGCGCTCATGGATGCCGTGATCCTGCCGCGCCGGGAATTCGCCTGCGGTCTGATCGAACACGCGATCGAGCGGGGCGAGCTTAGCCCCGATACCAATCCCGTCATGCTGATCGACATGCTTGCGGGATATGTCTTTTATCGAACCTGGACCTTGCATCGGCCGGTCGGCCCGGAAGAGGTGGTGGATTTGGTTGATTTCGCGCTGCGCGGATCACAATCGACGTAACTGCCGCCGGGATCTGCGGCCACAGGAACGGGCCGCGGGGGGCAAACCCCCGCCGCCTGAACGTTTTGGCTACTGTGCGAAGCTGTAGGACACGGGCAATTCGTGACCCTCTGCCGCCAGATATGCGACATAAGTTCCGAAGATCTTGCTGGCCGGAAGCCCGCGCCCGTCCATTTCGGCAACCGCTTCTTCAACACCGGGTTTGATCGCCTCGGCCCAGCGTTGCTTGTCTTCGGCCGATATGCTCACGATCTCGATCTTGTCCTTGAGCATATCGGCGAACTGGGCGTCACGCTCGGCGCTCAGGCGGCCGACTTCACCCGCCGCTTCCAGTGCCACGTCGTCGATCAGGGCGACCAGATCCTCCGGAAGCCGCGCCCGAGCATCGTTGTTCATGATAAACAGGATACCGGGAAGCGACCCGAATTCGGTCTGGTAGAAGGCGTCGAGCACTTCGTAGAACTTGAAGGCTTCGACCCCGGAGATGAAGAACACGTTGCCGTCGATCAGACCCGATTGCATCGCCTGGTAGTTTTCGTTGACGGGCAGCGGCACGGGAATGCCCCCCATCGCGGAAACCCAGGGCGCGACCACCGCCCCGGCGGCGATCCGCGCGCCCTTGATATCCTCGGGATGCTGCGGAACGTCGCGCAGGGCCATGCCGTAGTTTTCCCCTGCGGCCATGCCCAGCACCGTTAGCCCCATATCGTCAAGCGCGCCGGACAGGTCCGGCAGGTCCTGCAACATCCGGTTGATAACCCTTGCCTGAAGCACCGGGTCCGTGCTGGCAAATGGCATCATGTTCCCGAAGTTGAACAGCTCGAGCGTGCTGGGCTCGTAAGTCGGAATGGCAAGGCCGATATCAAGCGCGCCGGACGCCACCGTTTCGGTGACGTTGTCCACGCGGGCGACGGTGCCCCATGCCTCGATCAGCCGGACATTGTGGCCCAGCTCCTTGGCCCGCGTGACAAGCTGCTCCTCGAAATACTCGTCCCAGGCCTGCACATAAGTCAGCGCCGCCGGATGGCCCGCGCCGATCCGGATCGTCACATCCTCGGCAAACGCCGCCGTGCTGCCCAAAAGGAGCGCGCCGAGCGCCCCGGCACCCTTGATCCACGTCTTCATGATCTTCCTCCCACTTGCTTCGGTCTTTGCCGAGGCTGGCTTTCTGCCAATCTGAATGCGCCGGTTTTGATATACGGTGCCGACCTCCCAATGCGGCACCGAACCGATGCTCATTTCGCGTGTTCGAGCGAAGCCTCCTCTTCATCGGCCGTGAAATTGTTGCCCAGCCGCTCAAGCCCACGCACGGCCTCCACGCCGTATTCGTCGGCAATGCGCTTTGCCAGCTCCGGCTTCATGTAGACATCAGACAGCGCCTTTTCATCGCCGGTCTCATGGATCAGAACCAGCAGGTAAGAGGTGCTGTCGGCGATATTCTTGAACGACCGCATCACGCCATTCGGCACCGATACGGTGTCCATCGGCCCAAGCTCCAGCACATGTTCGCCATCGCGGCCGTAACGGATTTCATAGCGGCCGGAGAGGCACATGAACGTTTCGCGGGTCCGCATATGCGCGTGGAGTTCCGGTCCATTGCCGACCGGGGTCTCGCAGATGAAAACCGAGACGCCCGGAGGGATATCAATGGCGGGGCGCGCCGCCTGCCCTTCCATTTTCCGCTCGGACGCGGCCACGAGCAGCGACTTTTTCGCCGTCATCAGTTCAAACGCGCCGAGCGGCACATTTTCCCGGTCGAGAAAGTCGAGGCTGTTGGGTATGAGGTCTTTGAAATAGGCCACATGGGCATTCATTTCTTCGGGGCTACAATCTTTGGTTTTCATTCTCGAACGTCTCCTCTCTGTTGGCAGGTTTTGCCATGCCGCGTTCCAAATCAGGCTAGCAACGCGAGGAAGCCTTGTCGTATCAGGGGTTTCGATAGGCCGATCAATGAATTCGGTCGGGCCTTGCCGACGACCGGGGCCGTCAGTTTTCGATCAGGGATCGCGCCGTCTTGGCGACTTCGCTGCGAAGCCAGGCATGGGGGGCGCTGTCGCGGTTTCGGGCATGCCAAGTCGCCGACAGGGTAAAGCCTGGCAGCGGGACGCTGCAGGGAATAATGCGGATTCCAAGCTGGTTGCGGAAGGTCTCGGCCGCGCGTTTTGGCAAGACCGCGACCAGGTCCGATGCCGCAATCACGGGCGGGATCGCGTGAATGTTTGGGCACCTGAACCGGATCGTCCGTTTCACTCCCTGTTCGGCCAACATCCCGTCGATAAGTGTTTCGTAGTTCGCCATCGTGCGATCCGCGACCGTATAGACGGCAAAATCCAGCTGGCCGAGTTGCTGCGGCGTACAGATTTCGCCGAGTTCAGGATGCCCGGTCCGGGCAATCAGCACAACGTCCTCGTCGAACAGCTTTCGGGTGAGCAAGGTTTCGGACAATGAAATCCAGAAACCGATCGACAGGTCAATTTCCCCATTTTCAAGCTTTTCACGCGTTTCGATCGGTAGCGACGCCACGATCTCGATCTCGCTGTTCGGGGATGTCTGTGAAAACCGCTGCATCACGGCAGGCATCAGAACGGCGTTCAGATAGCCCGACGCCGATATGCGGAATTTCTGCGATGAAGAGGCGGGTTCAAATGCCGGCCCCGCGCGCAGAACATCCTGTATCGAGGCAATCGACGGCCCAAGCTGCGCTGCAACCGCCCGCGCCCGCTCCGTCGCTTCCATACCATGGGCGGTGCGAACGAGGATCGGGTCGTTCAGGATGTCGCGCAAGCGGCTGAGCGAATAGCTCATGGCCGATTGCGACTGTGACGCACGGGTTGCCGCACGCGACACATGCTGTTCTTCGACAAGCATGATGAGGCACTGCAATAGCCCCAGATCGACGCCCTTCATTCACATATCCTCCCGCCGCGACCGCCCGGTCCTCACGCGTCCGACAGGATGTCCGGCAAAATCCGCACCCGGCCGCATCAGCGCACCCTCTTCTCACCGCCCTAGGCAACAGCATAGCGCACGACACAGACGATGAGAACGTCGTGGATCCTCCGCAAAAGCGGCATTTTGACCTCTGATGGACCTCTCGCGTCGCTCGCCAGCAACCACAGAACCCGCTTTCACGTCACCACCGCGCAATTTGGCCTCGATCACGGTCTTATTGACCAATAAAAGTACAGTAATGAGACAAAATAGAAGTATCTATTGCAAAAATTTAGCTTTTATGGAAGTTAATGTACTGAAAAAATACAGAACTGGAAATGACATGAAAGTGGCCATCATCGGCTTGGGTGAGGTTGGTGCATGCTATGCGGCGCCGCTTGCCGAGCTTGGATTCGACCTGGAATGCTGTGATCCGGCGCCCCGCGACGGCGCGGTCGCTCTGGCGCAGCGCCTGAGCTGTCCAATACATACGGCGCCGGGTGACTGGCTCGATACCTGCGAGGTGGTTCTGTCCTGCGTGACCGGCAGAGCATCTGAAGCGGTGTCGGAAACGTGGCTTCCCCTGATGCGCGCCGGTGGCGTCTATGCCGACCTCACGACGGCCTTGCCCGAAACCAAGCGCCGGGCGGCCGGGACCGCCGCCGGGTACGGCGTCAGCTATGCCGACGTGGCGATCATGGGGCCGATCTCGGTGACCGGGCCGCAAACGCCACTGCTGGCCGCCGGTGAAGGCGCAGCCAAATTCCGAGATCTGTTTGCCAGGTTTGACGGGCCAGTCGAGGTCCTCGATGTCGCTGCAGGGGGCGCCATCGCCCTGAAACTTCTGCGCAGCGTGTTCACCAAGGGGCTCGAGGCGCTGTGCATCGAAATGGTCCTGTCCGCTGAAAAGCAGGGCGTGCGTGAAAACCTGTTCGAGCGGTTTTCAGACATGGACGACATTCCGATGAAATCGCTCCTCTCCTTGCTGGTGCGCACCCATCCGACCCACGCCGCCCGCCGGCTGCACGAGGTCGATGACGCTGCCGCGCATATGACGGCGCAAGGCGTTCCGTCGCTGACCCTGCCGGGGGTGCGTGACCGCTTTCAGGCTACGGTTCGGGCCCTTGAGCGAACGCCGCCTCCGTCGAGCGAGATGAGCTTCGACGAAGCCCTTGCCTGGCTCACCGACCCCGGCGCGACTGCGTAACCAACACTCAATCCGAGGAACGAACATGACGGCTACACCCGAACAACTCGACCAGCTGAAAGCATTTGGCACAGCCACGATCTATGAAGCGCAAGGCGCGATCGGGGCGCTCGACAGCGGGATGAAACCCATCGACCCGACGACCCGCTTCGCCGGGTCGGCCCTGACCGTCGATATGCGACCGGCCGACAACCTGACGCTCCATATCGCGCTGGAGGCGGCCAAACCCGGCGACGTTCTGGTCGTCGACGCGAAAGGCTTTCTGGAGGCCGGCCCCTGGGGTGACGTGCTAACGCTTCAGGCCATGGAGCTTGGTCTCGCGGCATTCGTCATCGACGGTTGTGTGCGTGATGCCAATGACATCATCGCGGCCGGCTTCCCGGTCTTCTGCCGGGGCCTGTCGATCAAGAGCACCGAGAAGAAGGCGCGCGGGATGATCAACGTGCCGGTCATCGTGGGGGGCGTCCGGATCGCGCCGGGCGACATCCTTGTCGGAGACCGGGACGGGCTTGTCGTCGTCGCCAAAGATTCGGTCGCCGCCTCGATTGAAGCAAGTGAACGGCGGGTGCAGAAAGAGGAAGATATGCGCGCCGCCATCCGGTCCGGCAAGACCACCGCGCAGTTGCTTGGTGTCTCGGAAACAACTACCTGATGAGACGGCCCGTGCCATAGGCGTGCATGGACGGGTCGAAACGAACGGAGGACGCAATGAGCAGCGCACAGGCAAGGGTGTACAACGTCCTGCGGCAACGACTGGTGAGCGGTCATTACAGTCCGGGCGAGGCGCTGCGCGAAGAGGCGCTGTCCACTGACCTTGGCGTGAGCCGTACGCCTGTGCGCGCCGCCCTCAAGCGCCTCGTCGACGATGGGCTGGTCACCACCGAGCTGGGCCATGGCATCCATGTGCATGAATGGGGGGAGCGGGACCTCTGGGAAATCTATCGCATTCGTCTGGAACTTGAGCCGCTCGCGCTTGAGCTGGCGATGCAGAACGAGCCTGACAAGGTCTGCGCCGAGCTTGCCCAAAGCAATGCCGAGATGGAGCGCGCATTTGCAGACGGCGGCGCCGACAACCTCGAGCAAATCCAGAAGGCGAACCGGGATTTCCATCACGTCGCCCTGAAATACTCGGGCGCGCCGCGAATCCGCAGCATCCTTCAGAACCTGACCGACATGCCGATCATTTTCGGTTCATTCTTCATCTACACGGACGCCGAGATCGCTCAGAGCATTGCTCAGCACCGCGACATCGTGCTGGCGGCCGGGCAAAAGAACCCGGAACTGACCCGCAACGCCCTGGAACATCATCTGCGCATGTCCTTTGCCGCCCTGATCCTTTTGCGGTCGAGCGCAAAGCAGTTGGGCTCTGCACCAATCGCCGCACATTCCGAAAATCCGGAAAACGCCTGACCGATGCCGATGCTGTCCGACATGTCCGGCATACCCTGCCTGCCGCCGCCGCGAACGGAACAACCCGCGCGGCTTGAGGTCCCCGACGGAGCCTGGGATTGTCATTTTCACGTCATTGGCGATCCGGCGGAGTATCCCCATCATCCGCAGCGGTCCTATGACCCCTATCCAGTGACGCCCGACGATTTCATTAACGTCATGGACACCGCCGGCATCGCTTACGGCCTCGCCATTCAGATCAGCATTCATGGCTTCGACAACCGCTATATGGAGGCGGCGCTGCGGCAGTATCCGGGGCGCCTGAAGGGCGTGGCCGTCATCGACCCGCGCGCGCCGGACGCTGAGCTTGATCGGCTTCGATCGCTGGGTGTCGTCGGCGCCCGCATCCTCGACGCCCAAAGCGGAGTGTCGATGCAGGACCTCGAAACGCTCGATGCACGCTGTGCAGAGATCGGGTGGAGCTTGCAGCTTTGCCTGCCGGCCCGCTCGTTCCACGAACATCGCGCCCGCCTCGCCAGGCTTCGCTCGACCCTTGTGATCGACCACCTCGGTATGCCTGATGTGACTGATGGCGTGGACGGGTCGGACTTTCAGTCGCTTCTGGGCTTGATGGCTGAAACCGGCGCCTGGATGAAACTTGGCGCATTCCGGCATTCGTTGGAGCAGGCACCCTACCGGGACATGTGGCGCTTCATCGAAACCGTCGTCGCCAGGCAGGCCGACCGGTTGATCTGGGGCAGCGACTGGCCTTTCGTCCGGATTACGGACCCCTCCAAGATGCCCCAATATGCCGATCTGCTCGACTTGCTGGCGTTGCTCGATTGGGACACCCCGCTGACCAAGGCGATCCTCGCAGACAATCCCAGCCGGTTGTTTGGTCGGCCCGCAGCTTCAGCATAGCCCGTCCAAATAGGAAATGTACTTAATTTTGTATTTTTTTTGACCACCTATTGATCTATTCATAAAATATTGTACAAATTATGTACAATATTGCCGCCAGCACGCTGGAGGGGCATCACCGGGAAGGGGCGGCGCAGAACAAGCGTTCACTGACCCCGAACCTAACGGCAGAACGCGCCCTGGCGCGTTTCGGAATCGGTGCGGATGCACTGGGAGGACAAAATGAATACAATTCTTGGACCGGGGCTGGCGGGCGTGCTGGCACTTGCATGTGGTGGCGGCGCAACCGCCGAGACCACCTTGCGGAGTGCCAGCGCCTTTGGCCCGACCCATATCCAGGCCACAGCATTGTTCGCCACGCTCGGCGAAAAGATCGCCGAGTTCACGGACGGCGCCTATGGTATACGCGACTTCCCTAGCGGCCTTGCTGCTCCGGGCGAGATGGTCACCGCCATGCGGGACTCGGTCGTTGACATGGGGTCCATGGTCCTGCCGTATTTCCCGGCGGATTTCCCTGAAAGCCTGCTGCCCAGCAACCTGTCGATCTTTGGTGAAAACCCGGTCGCGATTTCGCTGGCCACCACCGAATACATCGTGACCTGCGCGGAGTGTCAGGCCGAGTTCGCGCGCGTCGGGCAGGTCTATCTCGGGAGCGGCTGGACCCCAGCGTTCCAGGTGCAGACCACGAGGCCAGCCGAGACACTGGAGAACATTCAGGGCGTACGCCTGCGCGTGGCGGGCTCGGTCTTCTCGGAATGGGCCGAATATGTCGGCGCCCAGCCCGTCCAGCTGCCGTCCAGCGAGATCTTCCAGGCGATGAGCGAAGGCATCGTGGACGGCTTCTTCGGCAACCTGCCGGACATGATGATTCAGCAGATTCAAACCTATGTCACCGACATCACGATGGTGAATTTCGGAACATTCAACGGCGACAGCATCAGCCTGCGGGCCGGTCTCTGGCAAGACCTGACGCCCGATGATCGTTCAGCCTTCATTCGCGCTGCCATGGTCGCCCGCGAAGCCGGAGGCGAGGCTTGGAGCGCCATGAACGAACAGGCAAAGACCAGCGCGGCGGCCGAAGGGATTGTCTTTCACGAACCCTCGGAGGATCTGCAGGAAAAGCTGGATGCGTTCCGGGACCATCAGCTTGAAGCGTACAAGGCAAAACTTGATGCCGATGGGATCCATGACGGAGCCGCCAAGATTGACCGCTATCTGGGTCTGGTCGAAAAGTGGGAAGACATCCTCGCGACTGCGGACGGCGACGTTCAGTCGATGGTGGACCTGAAAATGCAGGAGATTTGGTCCAAAGTCGATCTTCAGGGATACGGCGGCTGACGGCAGTACAGCACCGACCAGCGAGCAGCGCGGGCAGCGCCCGCCCTGCTTTGCCGTGCATCGCGGCATCCCGCAGCGACGCCCTGACAATCCGGGCTAGGAGCTTCATATGAAAACGGTTTTTGCGATCGTTCGGGCCGTGACCTTGTGGCTTGGCGGCATAACGCTGGCTCTCATGGCCCTTCAGGTCACCGTCGATGTGGCCCTGCGGGCGACACGTGGTGTCGGCCTTCCCGCCACGTCCGACATCGTCAGCATGTACTGGATGGTCGTGGTCAGCTTCCTGCCGGTGGCCTATGCCGAAATCCATCAGCGCAACGTTGCCGTTTCCGCCTTGGTCGACAGGGCCCCGGGCTGGATCGGATTATTGTCCCGGCTTCTGGCCTATGTCCTCAGCCTCGCCGTCTATGGGCTTCTGACCTACCAGACGGTCCTTGAGGCGGTGAGCCGGACCCGGCGCGGCACCTTTGTCGAGGTCGGCACGCTCAAGCTGCCGGTCTGGCAAAGCTACTGGGTTCTGCCGGTGTCTTTCGCCCTGATGGTGCTGGTCCTGCTGCTGACCCGACTGCGCCGCAGCGGGGATACACCTGATGACCTCGAAGCGATGGACCATGCCCATGCTGACTGATCCGAACGCCGTCGGCATTCTTGCCATCGTCACGCTGTTCGTGCTGATCGCGCTCCGCGTGCCGATCGCCGTCGCGCTTATTTCCGTCTCCATCGCGGGGATCTGGCTGAGCGTCGGTCAGGCACCGGCACTCAGCGTCCTCTCGAACGTTCCCTATGATTTCGCGGCGAGCTGGACCCTCAGCTCGGTACCGATGTTCCTGCTGATGGGATATCTCGCCTTTTACTTCGGCCTGACGAAAGAGCTGTTCGCCGCCGCCCGTGCCTGGCTCAGCTGGCTGCCCGGCGGCTTGGTCCTAGCGTCGCTTGCCGGGGCGGGCGGGTTTGCCGCCGTCACCGGGTCGAGCATCGCCTGCAGCGCGGCAATCGGCAAGATCGCCCTGCCGGAAATGAAGCTCTCCAGGTACCATATGGGGCTCGCTGGCGGCAGCATCGCTGCGGGCGGTACGCTTGGCGCTTTGATCCCACCCAGCATCCTGCTGATCCTGTTTGGCATTCAGGCCCAGATATCAATCACCGATCTGTTTTTCTGGGGCATCATCGTCGGGCTGTGCTCGCTCTTTCTGTACATTCTCGTGGTGCTGGCAATCGCGATCCTGCGTCCCAACGTCTTCCCGCGCGGCACCCCCGTGTCGCGGGAAGAGCGGATGCGGACGCTTCTGGGCATCCTGCCCATTCTCATCGTCTTTGCCGTCGTGTTCGGCGGGCTGTTCGGTGGCTTTTTCTCGGCCACGGAATCCGGCGCCGTCGGGGCCACCGCCGTCCTCGCCGTGGGCCTCATGCAGCGCAGGGTCTCGCGCGCAGCGATTGTTGCCAGCCTGTCCGACACCCTGCTTGCCTGCGGCAGCCTGTTCATGATCGCCGTCGGGGCCAATGCCCTTGCCAAGATGATGGCCCTGACCGGGTTGACCGCGGAATTCGGCAACCTCATGTCGGCGTTCGGCGATAGCCAAACACTCTTCCTCGTGGTCGTAACCGCGCTGTTCCTCATCATCGGAATGTTCATGGAGCCGGTTGGAGCGATGCTTCTCACGCTTCCGATCCTGCTGCCGCTGGTCAAGACCCTTGGCATCGTGAGCTACCCCCCGAAATTCGGACACTGACATAAGCTACGATTTGCAGTCTGCTGATCTTCGACGAGAAGGAGATCAGAGATGTCGAAACGGAAACAGCACGCGCCCGAGTTCAAGGCGAAGGTCGC
>JAYZLL010000056.1:0-34687 GCA_036154315.1 Pseudomonadota bacterium | reverse complement strand
GCCCCCTTGGTCGGCTTTGACAAGCAAAGCCGACCTACCCCCGGGATATTTGGAGACCGGAAAGGGGTATCAGCCGCTTGCCTCGACGTTGGCGAGAAAGGCCGCGAGGCGGGCGGGTTCGAGAGGCTTGGGAAAGAGCGTGAGGCCCAGTTCGGCGCAGGCGGCGATCAGTTCGGGACTGCGGTTCGCCGAGACGATGCAGGCGGGGATCGGGCCGAGCCGGTCACGGATGGACGCGATGGCATCGGTGCCGAGCAGATCGTCGTCAAGCTGGTAGTCGGCGATGATCGCGTCCGGCGCGACGCCGACCTCGTCGACCAGTGCATGCGCCTCGGCCTCGCTGCTGGCGGCCAGAACCGAGACGTCCCATTTTTCGAGAATTGTGGTCAGGGCGCGCAGCACGTCCGCATCGTTTTCGATCAGGAGGACGAGTTCGGCACCCAGATTGCGGGTCGGGGTGGTCCAGCCCGGCGACGCGCGGCGATCAGCCTCGACCGCGCCGCCGTGATGCAGGGGCAGCGTGACCTTGAAGCATGTGCCGACCCCCGGCGTCGATGTGAGCGACAGGTCATGCCCGAGCAAGCGGCAGGCACGTTCGACGATGGCGAGGCCCAGCCCCATGCCCTCGGCGGCACTGGCCGAGGCGTTGAGGCGGCGAAATTCGTCGAAGATCGCCTGTTGCTGATCCTCGGGAATGCCCGGCCCCGTGTCCCAGACTTCGATCCGCACTGCGCCGGGCAGATGGCGCGCGCCGACCAGAACCCGGCCTTGTCCGGTGTAGCGCAGGGCGTTGGAGACGAGGTTCTGAAGAATGCGCCTGAGGTAAGTCGGGTCGCTGCGCACCACCGCGCCCGTGGGCACCATTCTGAGGTCGAGGCCTTTTTGACGGGCGGCGGGCATGAGCTCTTCGGCCAATTGGGCCAGCACCGTGCCCACCGGCACCGGGGCTTCGTGGAGGGCCGCCTTGCCGATGTCGAGTTTCGAGATGTCGAGAAGCGCGTCGAGGATATGCTCGACGCTTTCGAGCGCACGGCTCACCTTAGCCACCACCGGGCTTTCCCCTTCGCCCTCCAGCGAAGCGAGGTACAGCTTGGCCGCCGACAGCGGTTGCAGGAGGTCATGGCTCGCCGCCGCCACGAAGCGCGACTTGGAGGCGTTCGCGCGTTCGGCATCCGACAGCGCGTCTTTGAGCGCAAGCGTGCGTTCCGCCACCCGCGCCTCGAGCATTTCGTTCGCGTCCTTAATCGCGCGCACGGCGGCGCGCTCGGCGGTGACGTCGGTGAAGCTGATGACAAAGCCTTGGTCCGGCATTTCCTGTGCCGTGACGGACAGAATCAGCATCGGGCCGCGCTTGACCTCGAATTCCACCGGCGGGCGGCCGCCGGGCATCTGGACCCAGGCTTCGACCGTTTCGATGGTGGTGCCGTCGGTAAAGGCGATGTCGTCGCGGAAGCGGTCGAGCAGGGTCGAGAACCGGATGCCCATCCGCATGAGCGTGGCGGGCATCGACAAAAGCTCGCCCACCCGCTGGTTCCAGCCGACGAGCCGTGCCTCGGCGTCGAAGATGCAGACGCCCTGATTGAGTTGCTCCAGCGTCGCCTGAATAACGCGCGCCTGATCGTCGAGCATACGCTCGCGTTCCTGCCGCTCGAGCCGCATGATGTCGGTCACGTCGGTCTGGATGATGACCGTACCGCCGTCCGGCGTGCGATGCTCGGACACCTGCACCCAGCGGTTCCAGATCATCCGGACGTTGAAGATGACGTGGTCGTCCTTGTGCCGCTCCAGGCGCCCACGCGCCCAGTCTTCCGGCGCCTCGCTGTCGGCATGTTCGCGGAACCGCGATCGGCTGACGAGTTGCACGTAGTCGCAAAATGCCAGCCCCGGCACGAAGGACGCGCGAATGTCGGGCATGTGCAGGCCAAAGCGGGTGTTGCACATGACGAGTTTCTCGTCGGGATCGAAAAGCGCAAAGCCCTCCTGAATGGTTTCGATCGCGTTGGCGAGGTTCGAGCGCGCCTCTTCGGCCTCGCGGTTCGCCTCGGCCAGCTTGGCGTTTGAGGTGTTCAGAAGATCGAGCGCATGTTCCAGATCGCGGGTTCGGTCCTGCACCTCTTCTTCCAGCATCGCGGCGCGTTGGAACTGGGCATAGGCCGCGCCTTCGGCATCGGTGTTCTGCTCGATCCGGCGCATCAGCGCCTCGCTGATCTTGATGAGCTTTTCGTTCTGGCGCTCGACGGAATCGTCGGGGTTGAGGATGCCGCGCATCATGGCGCGTCCTCCTCCGGCGGATAGATCGCCACGCCCGTCAGCGTCTGGTTCACGTGCATCGAATTGTACTGTTCGCCGTAGGTCGAGAAACCGATGACGCGATGTTCGCGCAGAAGCGCCGAAATCTCGTGCGTCATCTGGTTTTCCTGCGCCTCCATGCGCCTGAGCAGGCAATCGCAGCCAAGGATGTTGGCCGGGCGGCGTTCGTCCGACAGGCCGCCCAATTCGCGCCTGAGGTGGTCGATCATGTTTTCGGGTTCGGCGAGCGTCAGGACCAGCCCTTCGTCGATGGCCGAGAAGAACACCAGTTCGCCGTTCTCGGCCACCCGCTGGATCGCGCGCACATGGTGCTGGCCGCCGATGCGCACGACGACCGGATGGGCGGCGAAGGTGAAGGTGGTGAGTTGCTCAGGGTCCTTGCCGAGGATGCGGGCATATTCGCGCGCGGCGGGTTCGGCGTTGATCTCATGCACCGTGCGCCGGGCCGGGTCGGCGCCGGTCACGACCATGCGCGTGTCGGACGGGATCAGGTGATCGGTCTTGAACACGCGCACCGGGCAGCGGGTGCGAAACTGGGCCAGCACCGCCGCGTTGCGATAAGCTTCGCCGTCATAAAGCACGAAGGTCTCTTCGAAATCCGTGCCATCGCCCGCCGATCCCCCGAAAAGCGGCACGGGACCCAGCCCCATCGCGAGACCCGAGGTCAGCGCATCCTCACGCTTGGACAGCCCGTCGATGACCACGAAGTTGAACTCATACCGCCAGTCGGGCCGCTCGGCCTCCAACTCGCCGCGGCTTTGAATCATCCGGTCGATCAGATGTTGCGAGGGGATGTCGTCCAGATCGGGGATCAGGTGGATCTTGGCCCGGAACATGTCGCGGGGAAAACCGACCGCGACGATTTCGCCCTCCGCATAGCCATCGGGGGAAATCTCGCCCGCCGTCGAACAGCCGATGACATGGGTGCCTTCGCAACAGCCGGCGACCCGTTTCAGGACCGCATCGAAATCGGCCATCGACGAGACGAACAGGACGATCAGCTCCATCTCGTCTGGGCGCATCAGCGCGGACAGGTCGGACAGCGAGGCGAGATCGTCATGACGCAGGTGGACTGTCCGCAGAACGTCCGCGGGATACCCCTGTGTCAGTGTGGCAGCGTCAAGCTGGCCCACACGGCTCCTCCCTCAAGCCTTGTCCTCCGCAGATAAGCCTACGCCGGGCGCTCGGCCCCCTGCAAGACGCTTGCAAAGCTGGTCTCCTTGGCGATCAGCACCGCCTGCGTGCGGCTCTGAACCCCCAGCTTGCGCATGATCGCGGTCACATGCGCTTTCACGGTCGTTTCGGCAATCGACAGATCATAGGCGATCTGTTTGTTGAGTTTGCCTTCGCAGATGAGTTGCAGGATGCGGGCCTGCTGATTTGTGAGCGTCGCGATCCGGGTCGCGGCATCGTCACCCTTGCGCGCAGGCGCAGTGTCCGAGCGTTCCGGGGCGACATAGCCGTCGGGCAGGTATTGCCCATCGGCGCGGATCGTGTCGATCGCGGCGCGAAACACGTCGCGCGGGCTGTGTTTCGGCACGAAGCCCGAGGCGCCGCTTTCGGTGACGGCCGAGATCATGCGATTGTCCGCCATCGACGAGACGACGAGCACCGGAACCCCGGCTGCGTTCTTCAGGCGGATGAGGCCATCGAGCCCGTCCACGTCCGGCAGGTTGAGGTCGAGCACCACCAGATCCACCGACGCCCCGCCCTCGAGCTCGGCCATAGCCGCCGTCAGGCTCCCGGCCGTCTTGACCGACTTGATGCCCCCGACCGCCTGCAACGTCATCGCCAGCGCGTCACAGAAGAGCGGGTGATCGTCGACGATGAGGGCGGAAGTGATGTCCATGTTACCTGAGTCCCGTCTGGGGCGCTGGGTGGCGCGGTGTGCTTTCACTTTAGCCTAACAAATGTGAAAGGGGTCCAAATATGCGCCAATGGTCGAATAGAGCCCCACATACGAAAATGCGCGCCCCGGTGGGAAGGGGCGCGCATCCAGTGCGGTCTGGGCCTTTCGTGACGGGAGTCATGTGAGGCGGCCCTGACCGTGGGGTGCCGTGGCGATTACATCGCCGTGGCAGGGAGTTTGAATGTCCAGACCATGCCGCCCTGGTTCAGGTAGTTGACCTTCTTGGCCACTTCACCGCCCCAGAGCGGAACCGCGCCGCCCCAGCCGGAGACGACCGAGACATATTGCTCGCCGTCCATCTCCCAGGTGACGGGCTGGCCCACGATGCCGGAGCCGAGTTGGAAGCTCCACAACTCGTCGCCGGTCTCGTCGTCGAGCGCGATGAACTCACCTTCAGGCGTACCGAAGAACACCAGACCGCCGGCGGTCGACATGACGCCACCCCAGAGCGGCGCATCGTTCTTGTACTCCCATACCCATTCGCCGGTGTCGGGGTCGATGGCCTTGAGCGACCCGATATGGTCCTCATAGTTCGGCTTGATCGTGAAGCCTGCACCCAGATAGGCCGCGCCCTTTTTGTAGCTGATCGGCTCGTTCCAGATATCCATGCCCCATTCGTTGGACGGCACGTAGAAGTTGCCGGTCCGCTGGCTGAACGACATCGGCATCCAGTTCTTGCCGCCGAGGAACGAGGGCGAGGCAAAGATCACGTCGCCCTTGGCGCCATCGGCCGCCGCCGAGGGGTCGCCCGGACGGTTGGCTTCGTTGAACATCGGGCGGCCGTTCTCGTCGATCCCATCCGCCCAGGTGATGTCCTTGACGAAAGGATGGGCCGAAACGAACGCGCCGTCTTCGCGGTTCAGGACGTAGAAGTACCCGTTCCGGTCGGCGGTGGCGTAGCGCATGTTGCCGTCGCGGTCGGTATAGGCGACCACTTCGTTCACGCCGTCATAGTCCCAGCCCTCACGCGGCGTGGTCTGGAAGTGCCACTTGATCTCGCCGCTCGACGGATCGATGGCGATCCGGCTGGCGGCATAGAGGTTGTCGCCGGTGCCGTCGTTGGCCTGACCCGCATCGCGCAACCACGAGTTCCACGGGGCCGGGTTGCCCGCGCCGAAGATGATCGTGTCGGTGTCGGCATCGTAGGACCCGCCAAGCCCCGTCGCGCCGCCGCCGGTCTTCCACATGTCGCCCGGCCACGTGGCGTTGAGCTCGCCCGTCATGGTCGACTCTTCGCCGTTCAGCGTGCCCATGTGGCCCTCGATGGTCGGACGGGTCCAGACCACGTCGCCGGTCTCGGCGTCATAGGCATAGACGGTGCCGACGATCCCGAATTCGCCGCCGGAGTTGCCGACGATGACCTTGCCGTCCACGATCATGGGCGCGGCGGTGTAGGAATAGCCCTCTTTGTACTCCGCGATCTTCTTGTTCCAAACCACGTCGCCGGTCATCCGGTCGAGCGCCACGAGGCGCGCGTCCAGCGTGCCGAAATAGATGTTGTCGCCGTAGATCGCCGCACCGCGGTTCACCACGTCACAGCAGGGCAGGATGCCTTCGGGCAGACGGGCATCGTATTGCCACAGCTCTTGCCCGGTCATCACGTCGATGGCGTAGACCCGGCTGTAGGAGCCGGTAATGTACATCACGCCGTCATAGACCAGTGGCTGGGTCTCCTGCCCGCGCTGCTTCTCACCGCCCAGCGAAAACGCCCAAGCGGGCACCATGCCCGACACGTTCTCGCGGGTGATCATGTCCAGCGGGCTGTAGCGCTGCAGATCGCGGCCCATCCCGTTGGTGACGACCTGGCTGGTCATCGACTGGTCGTTCGCGATGTCCTCGTCCGTGACACCGGCAATGACCGGCGTCGACGCCAGCAATGCGATGGCAGCCACACTCATGAACTTGTTCATGGTCTTCCTCCCTGTTCCTCTGTCAAAGCCTGTCCGCCCTCCCGGCGGAATTCGGGGCTGATCGGAGTATGTGCGGTGGAGGAAAAGCCGAAATTGGCCAATGGTCTTACGACCCCAAAAGGGTTGACAGACGAGGCGTTAAGGGTCCTGCGCAAAGGTGTGATTTCGGCGAATGTTTTTGCAACTTATTGATAATGAGTGACTTTTATCACAGAAGCAGTTCGCCCGCCGCACGCGAGTACATGAGACTCGCCCTGCAATGGGCAGGGTAAATACACCCTGCATCGGCACGCGGTCCTATGCCCCACCTTGGTCGCACGAAAAGGCCGCGCGGCCGATGGGTCGGTCTCGCGCGGCCTCGCCTGCGGTCACGCAGAGCACTCAGAACATCGGGCCGTATTTCCAGTTGTCAGCGTCAGGCGTCACCACGTCGAGGTCGTAATCCGCCTCGCGCAGAACCTGCGCGATCGGCAAGCCGTCGGCAGCGGCGGCATCGACCATCGCGCGGCCTCGTTCGGCGTCACGCGCAACGCCGTGGCCACGCAACAGGTCGAGACCGTAATTGAACTTGCCCACCGGGTCGCCCGCGTCGGCAGCGCGCCGATCCCAGGCCGCCGAGGCATCCGGGTCATAGGCCCCGCCCAACCCGTTGTTGTCGAGCTGACTCATCCACGTCATCGCCCCGGTGTAGCCGCCATCGGTCGCGCAAAGCTCGAACAACTCGCGCGCCATCTCGTGCCGCCCTGACTTGGTGATGTAGTATCCGGTGGCGCAGGTGTTCATGTCGGTGATGCCGTTTCGGATGTTCTCCATCACCCGCCCGATCCCAAGTTCAAGCGGGTTCGTGGTGCCATACTGGCCGGGGTCGTCATTGGCCCAAGCGGGCGCGGCGAGCGCTGCGGCCAGACCGAGTGCAAGGCGTTTCATATCGGCTCCTCCTTGGGCCTGACCCTAACATCTGAGAGTCTCAAATCGACCGGCTTGTGGTCGTAGTTTGGGTCAGCCCCGCTGCCCCTCGACGCTATTTGATCGTGATTTCAAGCCGTTGCGTCTCACCCGTTGAGCCGGGAATCTTAAGGTAGTAGCTCCCCGGCTTGATCGCGAGGAACCCGATCTCCATCTCGCCCGCCTCGTCGAACTCGACGGAATCGAGCCCGAGCGGGCGAATTTCCAGACCCTCGACGACGATCTCGTCGATCCAGATGGCACGAAAGAACTCCGGCCCGATCAGGGCCAATTCCTGACTTCCATCCCCTTCGATGGTGAACTCGTAATAGGTCCCCGAGGTGAGCTCCCACGGCGCGTCCGCCAGCGGCATTCCGGCCGACAGGATCACGGGCGGCAAGTCCTCCTTGTTGCCCGAGGACAGAACCCCGGCCAATCCGAAGGTCACCCCCGCATCATCGTCATCGGCCATCGCCCCGAACGGACAGGCCAGCGCCAGCGCGGCCACCAGTGCAAATTTGTTCATCTGTCTCTCCCTCAATTTCCGGTGGGCCGGTAAGCAGCGCCCCACGGGAACCGCCCGACCTTGATCGTCTTGATCGCGCGACGCTTTTCCACGTCCACCACTGTCACATCGCCCGACACGCCGTTCGTGGTGAACAAGAGCGACTTGTCCGCATTGAACGCCATGTGCCAGACCCGGCGCCCGACGAGGATGTAGTCCTCGACCTCGTAGGTTTCGGCATTCACGACGGCCAAATGGTTGGACGGCCCAAGCGCCACGAAAGCGGTCGCCTCGTCCGCCGTCAGTTCGAACCCCACCGGCTGGATACGGTCCGGGTGCATCCCCGCGATTTCGAAGCCGAACTTGGCCACTTCCGACTGATCGGCCACGTCGAACACGGTGACGGTGCCACCGATCTCGGAACTGACCCAAAGCTCGGTGCCCTCTTTGACGAATTCGGCATGACGCGGGCGGGAATCGACCAGCGTGTTGGCGAACAATTCCTGCGTCGCGGTGTCGATCCAATGCGCCATGTTCGTGGTCTCGGATGTGGTGATCGCGATGGTGCCATCGGGCGAAACCGCCATCCCCTCCGGCTCGATCCCCACGTCGATCTGGGCCACAACCGTGCGGCGTTCCACATCCACCACGGTGGTGATCGCGTCGTCTTCGTTCGCGATGTAGAGGTGTCGGTTGTCCGGGTGCAGCACGAACTGCTCCGGGTCCTCGCCCGAAGGCAGATCGTGCAGGATTTCGCCCGTTTCCGGGTCCATCACCTGTACCGTGTCGCTGTCGGAGGCGCAGATGTAGACCACCGAATAGTCATGCGAAAACGTGATTCCGCGCGGGCGCTCGCCGGTCTCGATGGTGCGCACGACCTCGAGCGTGTCGATGTCGATCACGCTGATCGTGTCGTCCTTTTCGTTGGTCACCCAGATTTCGTCGGCCACGGCAGGCGCGGCGCAGACCATGAGCGCAAGGCAAAGTGTTTTCATGTCAGTCCTCAAAGGCGGTGCAGGCACTCTCGGGCCGATCCAGCCCAAGGGTGTCGAGTTCGTTTTCGGAATGGAGGAACCCGTCCATCGGGGCATCGGCCACCACTGCACGCTCGGTCACCAAGGCGATGGGCTGGCGCAATTGTCCGTTGAACGCGCGGTAGGACATCGGACGCCCCTTGAAGCCCGCAAGCTCAAAGTCGTCCGACAGGATATAGGCCCGCAAACGCGCCGCGTCGGCGGCATTGGCGCGTGTCACCGCCTCGCCAATCGTGCGCATCGCGGCCCATGCGGCGTAGTCGCGGCTTTCCATATCGCGCCCCGCCAGATCGACGAAACGCGATTGCAATTGCGCCGCGCCCCATTGTTCGACCACGCGGCTCCAGGCCACCGGCACCATGCCTTCGGACCCGGCCACCGGGCGCGGCTCCATCGTGTTGTAGGCGATGTAACGCCCGAAATCCCCGGCCTCGTCCGCGATGAGCAGGACATCGTGATCCTTCAGGTCCTGCGTAAACAGCGGCACCTCGGCCGAGGCGTTGCGGCGCATGTCGGCCTCGACCCCCCACGTCTTTTCGCCCCGGATCGACAGACGGAATTTCGACGCCGAATCGCGCAGCGCGGCGGCCCAGGCCTCATCCCCGGCGCGCGTGCCCGAGACCAGAGCGAGGTCGTTCCATTTCTTCGCCAGCAAGACCTGCATCAGCGCATCCGCCAGCATCGCGCGAGACGGGATCGTATGGAGCAGATTGGCCCGGCACCCGTCCCCCCGCAGGTAAACGTCCGGCGCCGCCACGTTGAACAAAAGCGCGTCCCGCGCATCCTCCATGTCGGCAATCGCCTCGAGCGCCTCGGCAGGGGCATCGACCAGCACCAGATCGGCGGCCCCCAAAGCCTCACGCGCCGCAGGTGTCGGGTCCTCGCCCAGCGCCACCTCGATGACGGTCAGCTCATGGGTCTGTCCAAGGAAACGCCCCGTCGTGCGATTGTCCTCGAGCCCCAGCATCGCACCCGCCACGCCCAGATCATCGGGCCGCGGGTCGAGGTTGGACAGCACCGGCGGCAGGTCCTCGGCCACCCGCAGATAGACCACATCCACGCCCACATCCGCATGCGCGGCAGCCCCAGCCACCAGCGCACAGGCCAGCCCGGCGATCCCTAGAAAACGTCGCATATCTCCTCCACGCCCCGACGCTAGCCGCGCCCCCGGCCCGGCGCCGATAGGACATAAGTCGCATGTCCCGCACATCTTGAACGAAGGTCGCATAGTCCGACGCTGCATCGCCGCGTATCACCGATTGCGACGAACAAATGGGAGGAGACCATGATGCTTCGAATGCCGCTTGCCGCCCTCGGGCTCACCGCCATCGCCACCTTCGCGCTCGCTCACGGCGACGTCGCACCGCAGCCCGTGAACACCGACGCGCTGCCCGAGGTGGGCGAAGAATGGCTGAGCGAAAACCCCTACCGCGAAGACCCCGAAGTCTTCACCAAAGCGATCAGCATCGGGGACTCGGGCTACAACCAGAACTGCGCACGCTGCCACGGGCTGGGCGCGGTGTCGGGCGGGCTCGCCCCCGACCTGCGCTATCTCGAAGCCGAAGAATACGGTGACGAATGGTTCATCGAACGGTTCCGCCACGGGATGACCCAGAACGGCACCACTAAGATGCCAGCCTTCGGGGACCTGCTTGGCCAGAAAGCCGCTTGGGCGATCCGTTCTTACGTCGAAACCCGCCCCGACGACGGCGCGCTCGACGACTACACGCCACGACTGCTCGAAATCCGTGACGCCCTGCAAAGCATGGCCGATGGCGGCGAAGCCGATGGCGACGCGCTCCTCGCCGAACTCAGCGACATCGCGGGTCAGGTGGAAACCGGCTCCGGTTCGCCGGTCGCCGACAGCGCCGCATCGCGGGCCGCGACGCTCATCTCGGGCGACGCCCCGGACTACCGCTCGGCTGCCGAAGCCCTCACCATCGGCTTGTCCGCGGCACATTGATCGAGAGCTGAGGTTCGGGCGGATGATGCGACCATCACTCACACTCTGTCTCGTTCTCGGCCTCGGGGGTTTCGCCCCCGGGGCCGGGCTCGCGCGCTGCGAGGATTACGTGCCGCAGCCCAAGCCCCAGAACACGAACCGCGACATCGTCGGTGCCGACATCGACACGATCATCGAACGCGGCTGGATCGAATTCGCCGCCTACGAAGACTTCCCGCCGTGGTCCTATGAGGACAACGGCAAGCCGGTCGGCGTCGACATCGAAATCGGGCGCCTCATCGCCGAAGACCTCGGGGTCGAGCCGCGCTTCCACCTCGTGACGGCGGGCGAAAACCTCGAGGCCGATCTGCGCAACTGGGTCTGGAAAGGCCCGGTGGTGTCGGGCCGCGTGGCGAACGTCATGCTGCATGTGCCATACGACAGCGAGTTGACCTGCCGCATCGAACAGGTGGTCTTTACCGGGCAGTACCATGTCGAGGAAATCGCCATCGCCTACCGCGAAAGCGAATACCCCGACGGCGGCCCGACCCCGCCCTACTTCCGCTTCGACACCGTCGCGGTCGAGAACGACTCGATCGCGGACTTCTACCTCACCTCGTTTCCCGGCGGTCAGCTCTCGGCCAACATGCGCCGCTACCCGACCGCCGCCCGCGCGATGGAGGGGCTGGCCGCAGGCGACACCATGGCCGCGATGGGCCCGCGCGCACAGCTCGAAGCAGGCGTGACCGACGGCCTCGCCGTCCACACTCCGCCCCTCCCCGGCTTTGCCGTCGGCAAGTGGACCGTCGGCGTCGCCGTCCACATGGCCTACCGCGCGCTCGGCTACGCTGTCGACGACGCGATCTACGCCGCCATGCAGGATGGCCGGATGGCCGAGATTTTCGCCCGCCACGGGCTCACCTATTCCCCGCCCGACCTGCGCTGACGCAGCGGGGCCCCAAGACAGGACCACATCATGGAACTCACCGATTCCCGCGATATCGCCGCCGACCGCCAGACCGTCTGGAACGCGCTCCTCGACCCGAACGTGCTCAAGGACTGCGTGCCGGGCTGTCAGGAGATGTCAGGCTCTGTGGCGGACGGGTTCGAGGCCACGGTCGTCCAAAAGGTCGGCCCGGTCAAAGCGACCTTCAAGGGTCAGGTCACCCTCTCCGACATGACCGAACCCGTAACGCTCAGACTGATGGGCGAGGGCAAGGGCGGCGCCGCCGGTTTCGCCAAGGGCGGCGCGCGGGTGCAACTCGACGAGATCGAGGGCGGCACGCGCCTGACCTATGAGGTCGAGGCCAAGGTCGGCGGCAAACTCGCCCAGCTTGGCAGCCGGATCATCGACGGTTTCGCCAAGAAAATGACGGATCAGTTCTTCACCAGGTTTCAGGAGATCGTCGAAGGCCCGACCACGCCGGACACGGGCGCCGAACCTGAACTGGCCAGCGCTGCACCGGACGAAAAACAGGGCTGGCTGAAGCGCACCTTCTCCAAATCCTGATCTTCTCTGTTTCCCGAAAACCTCGGGGTGTTTGAGGGGCAGCGCCCCTCATTCCGCCATTGATTTCGCATTCGAAATCAATGGCTCCCAAAGCGCAGGCCGCCCGGCGGCCTGCTCCGCTATCCGATGTGGATCACCTGCCCCGACCGGTCGACCAGCAGCGCCCAGGCCCCACTGCCTTCAATCACACGGCGCACCGCCGCCTCGCTCTCACACAGGCACAGGCCCGTCGACAGACCGTCCGCCAGTGCGGCGCGGTCGGCCTCGACACTCACCGTCGACCAGCGCGATGACGCCGCACCGCGCGGCGCGAGCACGTGTTCGGCGCCCCCCACGCGCATGGCTCCGGGCGACGATGTCGCCACCGCCCGCCCGTCGAGCGTCGCCACATGCACCAGACCCAGCCGAGGGTCCTCGACCCCGATCTTCCAGCCCCCGCCCAAGGCCGCATATTCCCCGATGTTCACCAGCACCCGGCGAAAGCCGCGCCGGGCCAGCGCGTCGCGCACCGCATCGGTGGCATAGCCTTGCGCGATCCCGTTCAGGGTCAAGGCCTGACCCGGCTCAAACCGCACGGCCCCGTCGATCCGCACACGATCCCAGCCGACCAACTGCCGCGCCCGCCCGACATCGCCCCCCGTCGCCAGCGCCCGCCAGACCGGCTGCACCGTGGGGTCGAAACGCCCCTCCGTCATCCGGTGAACCTGCGCACACAGGCGCAGGAGCGCTCGCATGTCGTCCGATGGCGCATCAAGCCGACCATCGCGGTTCAACCGCGACAGTTCCGAACCCGGATCATACAGACTGAACCCAAGCTCCATCCGCCGCACGATGCCCCGGACCTCGGCAATCGCCGCCTCGGCCCGTGCGCGCGGCCCGTCCAACGTCACCGACACATCCGCGCCCATCGCAACGCCCGACCACCGCACCGGCTCAGACACACCCGGCCGCGCCATCAATGCCGCCCCGGCGACCATCAGGAACCTGCGCCGCCTCACGCCGCCCTCCGCTGCCGTTTGGCCGCCAGAACCAGAGGCACGCATTGCTCCGCATCGTCATGGATCGTCACGCAATCGAGACATTGAAAGCACTCGTCATACCCGATCCGCCCGTCCTGTTTGATCGCGCCGTAGTTGCAGCGCACCTTGCACAGCTGACAGGGGCTCCCGCATTCGACGCGCCGTTCGATCCACGCGCGCCCGCGCAAAAGCCCCCCGATGGCCATGACCGCGCCCAGCGGACAGACGTAACGACAGAACCCCTTGAAGGTCATCGTGCCGAGGACGAGCCAGAACCCGGCATAGACGACATAATACCAGTCACGCACGAAATGCGTGGTGATCGCCGTCTTGAACGGCTCGACTTCGGCAAAAGTGTCGATCTCGGACGGCGCCACGAAGGTCACGACGACCAGTCCGAAGAGCAGAACGTATTTCACCATCTTCAGCCGCGCATCCCAGATCGCACTCGGCTCGATCCGCGGCAGGCGCAGCCAGCGGCCGATGTGATGTGCGAACTCCTGCAACGCCCCGAACGGGCACAGCCAACCGCAAAACAGCCCCCGCCCCCACAGCACGAAACCGATGATCGCCGCACCCCAGACCAGTAGCGAGAAGGGATCGTAAAGCAGAAACGACAGGCTCTTGCCCTCAGTCACACCCCGGAGCGTGCCCAGCACGGTGACGATGGACAATTGCCCCTGTCCCCACCAGCCCACGAACCCGGTGACGAACGCCAGTATTCCCAACCGGATCGGGGTGAACCGGCGATGCCCGGCCAGCCGCGACTGCGCAAAGAAAAGCACCGCCATAAGCGCCACGAGGAACACTGCGAGCCCGACGAGATCCGCCAACCTGTCACGCACGGCCTGCTCGGCGGGCGACACGATCCGTGGCGCCTCGGGCCGGGTGAAAAACCGCTCCGGTGTTTCGTGCGGGGCTTCAAGCGTGACGCGCCCGACCTCGGGCTGGAACATGCCGTGCTGGCGCACCGCCTCGACCTTCATCACCCACGGGCGGGCCGGATCGAACCCGAGCCGCCGATCGCTGCGCAGGATCAGCGCGCGCCCCTCCGGCACCCCCGGCTGCAACGTGATGAACAGGTCCGCATCCCGCAACGCCACAGGCAATCCATCCTGCTCGGCCGAAATCAGGTCCGGCGCCGTGTTCCGAACGAAATCCTCGCCCACCAGCCCATGCCGCGCCGTTTCGATAACGAGGATCGGTTCATCGTCGCCCGACACGGCGCGAAAGCGTTCAAGCTCCGCCAGCGTCCCCTCGCTCAGAACAGCCTGCGCCACCGACGGCGGGCCAAGGTCCACGATCCACAGGTCCAGATACCGCCCTTCGGGATCGGCCGAAGCCTCCGGATCGTCGCGCGCCCAGATCGTGTCGGCAAAGGCCGCGTCGACCTCGGCATTCGTCACCACGTGATGCGAAGCGATCCCCTGATCCACCAGCGCCTGCCAGTCCAGATCTTCGCGATAGGTCAGATCGGGCCGCGCCGGTGGCTCGCTCGAAATCCCCTCCAGCCGATCGCGCGCCACCGCCCGCGCCGCCGCGATCACGCTCTCATGGGCGATCCGCACGCTCGCCGTCGCCTTGGTCACACCATCGAGATAGACCAGCGCGGACCCATCCCCGCTCGCGTTGCCATAGGGATTGCCGACCACCATCGGCGTGGTGATCGAATGGCCCGCGTATTGCTGCACGAACCCCTCGAACGGGGCCTGCCCCAGACCGGACACGAAGATCGGCTCGTTATGCTCGAGCAGCCGCACCTCGATAAGCCGCCCATCCATATCCATCGTCACGAGCATATTGATCGGCGCGCCCGAAAAGCCCGGTAACGGCGCCAGAGGCTCGGTCTCGAACACATAGCCGACCTGCGCCCCGCCGGAATTCAACAGCGTCCATACGCCCGCGTCCGGTGTCGCTTCGCCCAGCGCATAGGGCGCGCGCACGAGGTCCGCGAGCGCCGCCCGCTCCAACGGCTCGGCCCGCCCGTTCATTGGGACAGCAGCCAGACAGGCCATCAGGAAAATCCAGAGATACGCGCGCATGGCCAGACGCTAGGCCCGCGCCCCCAGTCCATAAATGAGACCAAGGTCGCAGCGCCCCGCTCACCCCTTCTCTGTTTCCAGAAACCTCGGGGGTGTGGGGGCTGGCCCCCACGCCCGCACCAGCCAAGCCTCCCGACACCGGGCACCGCGCCACCGCCTCCACAGGCCCGCCGAGCGCAGCGAGGCACCCCCGCGACCCGAAGGGGCGCAATCCCTCTTTCCCCTTCCCGCAGCCCGTCATAGGCTCGCCCCATGCTGCGGTTCGCCCTCTCCCGTGCCCTCTCTCTCGCGCTGTCGCTGATCGTGGCCTCAGTCGTGATCTTCGCCGTGATCGAGGTCATCCCGGGCGACTCTGCCGCCTATATGCTCGGCATGAACGCGAGCCCCGAGGCGGTCGAGGCGCTGCGCGATCAACTGGGCCTCAACGCCTCGATCCCCGAGCGCTATCTCAACTGGATGGGCGGTATGCTGACCGGCGATTTCGGCACCTCCTATACCTACAAGGTGCCGGTCTCCGAACTCGTGGCACAGCGCCTGAACGTCTCGGTTCCGCTCGCGCTCTACGCGCTGATCCTGTCCACGATCATCGCCATCCCCGTGGGCCTCATCGCAGCCTCCACCCGCGGCTCGGTGGCGGATTACGGGATCATGGGTGCCACGCAATTGGGCATCGCGGTTCCGAATTTCTGGTTCGCGATGATCCTCGTCTTCATCTTCGCCGTGACCCTCAGGTGGTTCAGCGCGGGCGGCTTTCCCGGCTGGGATCAGGGGCTCTGGCCGGGGATCAAGGCCCTCACCCTGCCCGCCGTCGCCCTCGCCCTCCCTCAAGCCTCGATCCTCGCCCGCGTCATGCGCTCGGCGCTGATCGAAACCCTCGGGCAGGACTATATCCGCACCGCCCGCGCCAAGGGTCTGTCGCGCGGACAGGCCACCACCCGCCACGCGCTGCGCAACGCTCTGATCCCGGTGCTCACCATCATCGGTCTGCAGTTCTCGTTCCTGCTCGCAGGCGCGATCATCATCGAGAACGTGTTCTACCTGCCCGGCCTCGGTCGGCTGATCTTTCAGGGCATCACCCAGCGCGATCTCGTCGTGGTCGAAAGCCTCGTCATGCTCCTCGTCTTCGCGGTGATCCTCGTCACGTTTCTGGTCGACATCGCCTATGCCGCCGTCGATCCACGGCTGAGGAAACCGCGATGAGACTGCCCGCCTCGCTCATCTTCGGCGTGATCCTGTCGGTCTTCTTCGTCCTCGTCGCACTCGTGTCCTTCGTCTGGACCCCGCATGACGTGGCCGCGCTGAACATCTCGGCCAAGATGCAGGCCCCGAACGCGACCTACTGGCTCGGCACCGACCATTTCGGGCGCGACACCCTGTCGATGCTGATGGTCGGCGCGCGCACCTCCATCGCCGTGGCCATCGTCGCGGTCGGAATCGGCATCCTCGTCGGCGTGCCGCTTGGCCTGATCGCCGCCGCCAACCGGGGTTCGCTGATCGACGAGATCATCATGCGCGGCAACGACCTCGTCTTTGCCTTCCCGTCCCTCGTCATCGCGATCCTCATCACCGCCGTGTTCGGCCCCTCGGCGGTGAACGCGATCCTCGCCATCGGCATCTTCAACATCCCCGTTTTCGCCCGCGTCACGCGCGGGGGGGCGCTCTCGCTCTGGACGCTCGACTACATTCTCGCGGCCCGCGTCGCAGGCAAGGGCAGGCTCAGGATCAGCGCCGAACACATCCTGCCAAACATCCTGAACCTGCTGATCGTCCAAGGCACGATCCAGTTCTCTCTGGGCATCCTCGCCGAAGCGGCGCTGAGCTACATCGGCCTCGGCGCGCAGCCGCCCACGCCCAGCTGGGGCCGGATGCTGTCCGAGGCACAGACGATGATCTACACCGCCCCGCGCCTCGCCCTCTGGCCCGGTCTCGCCATCGTCGCGATGGTGCTCGGCCTGAACCTCATGGGCGACGGGCTGCGCGATCTGACCGATCCGCGCCTCAGACGGGGTCGCGCATGATCCATGTCGAAAACCTTTCGCTGTCGATCAGCGATATGTCGATCCTGCGCGACGTGTCCTTCGCCATCGCGCCCGGCAAGGTCACGGCGCTGGTCGGCGAAAGCGGCTCGGGCAAGTCGATGACCGCCTTCACCGTGATGGGCCTCCAACCGCGCGCGGCGCAGGTCACGGGCCGCGTCATGCTGGGCGACGAGAACCTGCTCGAGGCCGATGAAAAACGGCTGAACCGCATCCGCGGCAACCGCATCGGCATGATCTTTCAGGAGCCGATGACGGCCCTCAACCCGGTCAAGACCATCGGCGATCAGGTGGCCGAAACGCTCCTGATCCACGGCAAGGCGTCCCGTGCCGAGGCGCACCGGATCGCCGCCGAAAAGCTGACCCGCGTGGGCCTGCCGCCCGAGCGTTTCCCACTGTCGCGCTTCCCGCACGAATTGTCCGGCGGCCAGCGTCAGCGCGTTGCCATCGCAATGGCCTTCGCGCTCTCGCCCGAGCTTCTGATCGCCGACGAACCGACCACAGCACTCGACGTCACGACGCAGGCGCAGATCCTCGATCTGCTGAACGAGTTGGTGGACGAAAGCGGCATGTCGCTGCTCCTGATCACCCACGACCTCGCCGTGGTCGCGGGCATGGCCGATCAGGTCGCGGTGATGAAAGAGGGCGAGATCGTCGAAGCGGACGCGACCGAGCAGCTTTTCCGCCGGATGAACCACCCCTATACCCAGCGCCTGTTCGCCGCGACCTCGCACCAGCCCGACCGCAGCCCCCTGCCCGCAGACGAGGTGATCCTCGACCTCGACGCGGTGGTGCGCGAATACCCCGGGGCCAAGCGCGGGCTCTTTGGCCGCAGCGAACCGTTTCGCGCGGTGAACGAGGTGTCGTTCAAACTCCACGCGGGCGAAAGCCTCGGTCTCGTTGGCGAATCCGGCTGCGGCAAGTCCACGCTCACCCGCGCCATTCTGGGCCTCGACCCGGTGCAGGGCGGCACCATTACGGCCTTCGGTCAGCGTGTCGGCCCGGATTTCCCCAACGCGCTCCGCTCCGGCATTCAGGTGGTGTTCCAAGACCCCTATGCCTCGTTCAACCCGCGCTGGCGCGTCGAACGGCTGGTGGCGGAACCCTTCCACCTGATGCCAAACCCGCCCGCAGACCGACGCGACCGGGTGGCAAGGGTGCTCCACGACGTGGGGCTCGGGCCTGAGGCGATGGACCGCTACATCCACGAGTTTTCCGGCGGCCAGCGTCAGCGCATCGCCATCGCGCGCGCGCTCATCACCCGCCCGGACCTCATCGTGCTGGACGAAGCCGTCTCGGCGCTCGACGTGTCGATCCGCGCCCAGATCCTCGACCTGATCGCGCGGCTACAGGCCGAGCACAAACTGGCCTATATCTTCATCTCCCACGACCTCTCGGTGGTGCGCGCCGTCACCGACCGGGTCATGGTGATGAAGGCGGGCGAGATCGTCGAAGCGGGCGACACGCAAACCGTGTTCGACGCGCCCCAGCACCCCTATACGCGGCAACTCATCGCCGCGACCCCACGCATCCCCGAAGACTGGCAGGAGGCAAACCATGCGTGATCATCTCTGGTACGACGCGACGCAGGTCCACATCGGCGGCGAATGGCGCGCGCCCTTCGGCGGCGCGCAACTCGACCTCGAAGACCCCTCGACGGGCGAGATCATCGGCTCCATCGCGCGCGGCACCGCCGAAGATATCGACGCCGCCGTCACCGCAGCACAAGCCGCGCTCGACGGCGACTGGGGCCGGATGAGCGCACTCGAACGCGGGCGCATCCTCGCCGAAATCGGGCGGCTGGTCGAACGCAAGATCGAAGACCTCGCCATCATCGAGGCGACCGATGTGGGTAAGCCGCTCACGCAGGCCCGCAACGACGCCATCGCGCTCGCCCGCTACATGGAATTCTACGCAGGCGCCGCCGACAAGGTGCATGGCGAAACGATCCCCTATCTCGACGGCTA
Organism: Pseudomonadota bacterium; assembly: GCA_036154315.1. Taxonomy (GTDB): domain Bacteria; phylum Pseudomonadota; class Alphaproteobacteria; order Rhodobacterales; family Rhodobacteraceae; genus Maritimibacter. The sequence continues at coordinate 15,558 of JAYZLL010000056.1, read as the reverse complement.
CACCGTCTACACCCTGCGCGAACCCCACGGCGTGACGGGGCATATCATCCCGTGGAACTACCCGATGCAGATCATCGGCCGCTCAGTGGGCGCGGCGCTCGCGATGGGCAACGCCTGCGTGCTGAAACCCGCCGAAGAAGCCTGCCTCACCGCGCTCGCCTTCGTGGCATTGGCCGAAGAGGCGGGCCTGCCGCCGGGCGCCCTGAACGTGGTGCCGGGCCTGGGGGAGGAAGCGGGCGCCGCCCTCACCGCCCACCCCGGCATACATCACATCAGCTTCACCGGCTCGGTGGGCGTCGGCGCGCTCGTGCAGGCCGCAGCCGCGAAAAACGTGGTGCCCGTCACGCTCGAACTTGGCGGCAAGTCACCCCAGATCGTCTTTGCCGATGCCGACCTCGACGCCGCGATCCCTTTCCTCGTCGGGGCCTGCATCCAGAACGCGGGCCAGACCTGCTCGGCGGCCTCACGCGTCCTGATCCAGCGCCCGATCTACGAAGAACTGATCGAGGCGATGGCCGCCCGCTACGATGCCATGATCTCGGCCCCCGCCCGGATGGACGCGAACCTCGGGCCCCTGATTTCGGCCAAGCAAAAGGAAATCGTGACGGGGTATCTGGAAAAGGGCCGCGACCTGCGGGTCGCCGGAATGGGGTCCATCGCCGAAGGCGCGCCCGAGGGCGGACATTACGTCCCCGCCACGCTCTTTGCCGACGTGCCCCCGGACCACCCGCTCGCGCAGGAGGAAATCTTCGGCCCGGTGCAAGTCGCGATCCCCTTCGAGACCGAAGAGGAAGCCATCGCCATCGCCAACGGCACCGACTACGGCCTCGTCGCGAGCGTCTGGTCTGAGAACGGCGCCCGCCAGATGCGCATGGCTAGGAAAATCCGCGCCGGTCAGGTCTTCATCAACAACTACGGCGCAGGCGGCGGCGTCGAACTGCCCTTCGGCGGCACCGGCAAATCCGGCCACGGCCGCGAAAAGGGGTTCGAGGCGCTCTACGGCTTCTCGACGCTCAAGACCGTCGCCGCGAAACATGGCTGACATCCCGCGTAAATCCCGATGCCCTTCATCGTTCCATAAATACTTCGGTGGGGGTTTGGGGGAGGCAGCGCCTCCCCCAACGGATCGCCCGCGCCAGCGGGCGAAAGCCCCGTGATCGCGACACGCCTCACCAACCGCGACGCCCGCCGCCTCTGGCTCGCGGCCCACGGTCTGCTGGACGCGCCGACGCGCGCGCCCGATGTCATGGCGATCATCCGCGATCTTGGCTTTCTCCAGATCGACACGATCCGCAACGTCGTCCGCGCCCATGACCATATACTCTGGTCGCGCAGCCAGACCTATCGCGAGGGTCAGGTCTGGCGCCACCTCGCCCACCGCGACCTGTTCGAGCACTTCACCCACGACGCCTCGCTCATCCCGCGCGACGTGCTGCCCGACTGGCACCGCCAGTTCCGCAGCCTCGGGGCCAAGGCCGCGCGCGGCGCGTGGTATCAGTCGGGGCTCGCGAGCGGCGAGATCGACGCGATCCGCGCCCGAATCGCCGCAGAGGGCGCCCTGTCCACCCACGCCTTCGACACCAAGGCGACAAGCCGCGAAATGTGGGCGCGACCACCACACAAAAAGGCGCTGGATCAGATGTGGTACGCTGGTGACCTCGCCACCTGCCACCGCGAGAATTTCGTGAAGTTCTACGATCTGGGCGACCGCGTGCTCGGCCCCCTCGACCACGGACGGACCGAGGTCCAGCAGGCCGACGCGCTTCACACCCGCGCCTTGTCCCATATCGTCTTCGCCACGCCCGGCGAGCTTTACCGTTTCTGGGGCGCGACCAGCCCCGCCGAGGCCCGCGACTGGGCCGCACGTCAGGACGTGGTCACAACCGAGATTGGCTGTGCGGACGGCGGCACCGTCACCTGTTTCGCCGATCCCGCCCGGCTTGCGCGCGCGGCGGACCTGCCGGACCCGTCCAGCCGCCTGCGCATCATCAACCCCTTCGACCCGGCCTTCCGCGACCGCGCCCGGACTGAGCGGCTCTTCGGTTTTCACTACCGCAACGAAATGTTCGTCCCGCAGGACAAGCGCCTGTTCGGTTACTACGTCTATCCGCTTCTCGAGGGCGACGGCTTCGTCGGCCGGTTGGAGGCAAAGGCCGACAAAGCGACCGGCCAACTCACCGTTTCGGGCTTCTGGCCCGAGCCGCGCGTGCGCTGGGGCGCGGGCAGGACGGCCCGGCTCGACGCCGAGCTCGACCGCTTCGCGCGGTTCGGCGGCCTCACCGGCGTCACCTGGACTTGCCCCCGCCCCTAAGCTGGGTCAGGCTCGCGAAAAATTCGGGAGGTGCCCATGCGGCTTCAAGGGAAAACAGCGATCGTCACCGGCGGCGGCTCGGGCTTCGGCGCGGGCATCCTGCGCAAGTTTGCAGCCGAGGGCGCCAAGGTCTGCGTGGCCGACATCAACTTTGATGCTGCGCAGGCGGTGGCGGACGAAGTCGGTGGGATCGCGCTTTCCGTCGACGTGGGCAAGGCCGCCTCGGTCGACGCCTTCGCGCAGCAGGTGACAGAGGCGCTGGGCGGCATCGACATCGTCGTGAACAACGCGGGGATCACCCACCTGCCGAAACCGATGGAGGAGGTCACGGAAGACGAGTTCGACCGCGTCCTCACCGTGAACGCCAAATCCGTCTACCTCATGGCCCGCGCCTTCGTTCCGGGCATGAAGGCGGCGGGCAAAGGCGCGATCCTGAACATCGCGTCGACGGCCGGCCTCAGCCCGCGCCCGAACCTCAACTGGTACAACGCGTCAAAGGGTTGGATGATTACCGCGACCAAGACGATGGCCGTGGAGCTCGCCCCCTTCGGCATCCGCGTGAACGCGCTCGCCCCCGTCGCCGGCGAAACGCCGCTCCTGAAATCCTTCATGGGCGAGGACACGCCGGAGATGCGCGCCAAATTCGTGTCGACCATCCCTTTGGGTCGTTTCTCGACACCCGAGGACATGGGGAACGCGGCGTGTTTTTTGTGCTCGGACGAGGCGAGCATGGTCACGGGGGTCGCGATGGAAGTCGACGGCGGGCGCTGCATCTGAGGGAGGACGGGGGGTTTCACACCCCCGGACCCCCGTGAGGTTTTTTGAAACAGAGAAGAGGATGGCGATGCGACCCGGAGCGCGAAATCTGATCACCGATGTGGCGGGCCTGAGGGTCGGGAATGCCTCTGACGACAAGATCAAGACCGGCTCGACCGTGCTTGTGGGTGACAGGCCGTTCGTCGCGGGCGTCCACGTCATGGGCGGCGCGCCGGGAACGCGGGAGACGGATCTTCTGGCCCCCGACAAGACCGTGCAGGAGGTGGATGCGCTGGTGCTGTCCGGCGGCTCGGCCTTTGGGCTGGACGCAGCTTCGGGCGTGGCGGATGCGCTGCGTGCGCAGGGGCGCGGGTTCTTCGTGGGGCCGGTGAACGTGCCGATCGTGCCGGGCGCAATTCTGTTCGACCTCATCAATGGCGGCGACAAGGATTGGGGCGAGAACCCCTATAAGGCGCTCGGGCGCGCGGCGCTCGAGGCCGCAGGCGAAGACTTTGCCTTGGGCAGTGCTGGGGCTGGCACCGGCGCGTTGACGGCGGAGCTGAAGGGCGGGCTCGGCTCGGCCTCACTCGTACTGGAGAACGGTGTGACCGTGGGCGCTCTCGTCGCGGCGAACCCCGTGGGCGGCGTGACCGGGCCCGAGGGTCAATTCTGGGCCGCACCGTGGGAGTTCGATGGCGAATACGGCGCGCGCGGCCCGGTGACCGGGTTCGATCCGGGCGCAGTGCCTATCACCAAACTGGGCGCGCGCACCGCGACCACCATCGCCATCGTCGCGACGGATGCGGCGCTCACGCAGGCGCAGGCCACCCGGCTCGCCGTCGCCGCGCATGACGGTATGGCGCGCGCGATCCACCCGAGCCACACGCCGCACGACGGTGACATCGTCTTTGCCGCCGCGACCGGGGAACGGGTGTTGGGTGCGCCGGATCTGGACCTTATGATGATGGGCCATGCCGCCGCCACTTGCCTCGCCCGCGCCATCGCGCGTGGCATCTTTCATGCCAGTGCCGCGCCGGGCGACGTGATGCCCACGTGGCAGGCACGGTTCGGGGCGAATTGACGCCTACCCCCAGAAAGCGGACACTCACCGCAGATTTGATCCAGTCATTCGGAGGACACCATGACCCGTATCGCAGCCATTGCCGCCGCCCTGACCCTTGCCGCCACGCCCCTCATCGCGGACGACGTGACCGACACGCTGTCGTCGGCCCTGCAGGCCTATGAGGAAGGCGACATCGACTATGCGATCGAAGAGCTGGATTACGCCAAGTCGCTGATGCAGGCGATGAAGACCACCGCGCTCGAGCAGTTTCTGCCGGAACCGCCCGCCGGGTGGGAGATGGAGATCGACACGGACGCGGGCACCGGCATGGCCATGCTCGGCGGCGGGGTCGGCACCGAAGGCAATTACACCGACGGGAGCGAGACGTTCTCGATCTCGATCATGGTCGACAACCCGATGATCACTGCCTTTGGTGGTATGCTCAACAACGCGGGCCTGCTCGGCATGAAGGTCGAGCGGATCGGGCGCGAAAAGTTCATCGTGGACGGCGACGAGATCACCGGGCTCATCGACGGGCGCATCCTCGTGCGGGCCGAAGGTGGCAGTGCCGAAGTCGTGATCCCGATGCTCGAAACGATGGACTTCAAGGCGCTCGCGGATTTTGGTCGCTGAGGAACGGCGCCGATCCGACGCGCGTTGCCAAACGAGATGTTTCGCTGTAGAGCGGATATAATTAACACGTTAAGTAAATGGAGGCTTCCATGCCGCGCGACACGACCGATCTGGCCGGACTTCTGAAAGACCCCTCGCTTCTGGCGACGAAAGCCTATGTCGCCGGGGAATGGATCGACGCGGACGACGGCGCGACCTTCGAGGTCACGAACCCGGCGCGGGGCGACGTGATTTGCACCGTGCCGGACCTTGGCCGGGCCGAGACCGCGCGCGCCATTGCCGGTGCCGAGGCGGCGCAGGTCGAATGGCGGGCCAAGACCGCCAAGGAGCGCGCCAATACCTTACGTGCCTGGTTCAATCTCATGATGGAAAATCAGGACGACCTGGGCGCGATCCTGTCGGCCGAGATGGGCAAGGCAATCTCCGAGGCCAAGGGCGAGATCGCCTATGGCGCATCGTTCATCGAATGGTTCGCGGAAGAGGGCAAACGCATCTATGGCGAGACGATTCCGGGCCACCAGAACGACAAGCGCCTGATGGTGATCCGTCAGCCGGTGGGTGTCGTCGGGTCGATCACCCCGTGGAACTTTCCCAACGCGATGATCACGCGCAAATGCGGCCCGGCACTGGCGGCTGGCTGTGGCTTCGTCGCCAAACCGGCGGGCGAGACGCCGCTGTCGGCACTCGCGCTTGCGGTGCTGGCTGAACGCGCGGGGCTTCCCGCGGGGCTTTTCAGCGTCGTCACCTCGTCGCGCTCCTCCGACATCGGTAAGGAATTCTGCGAGAACCCGACGGTGCGCAAGCTGACCTTCACCGGCTCCACCGGCGTGGGGCGCATCCTGCTGGCCCAAGCCGCCGATCAGGTCATGAAATGTTCGATGGAGCTGGGCGGCAACGCGCCCTTCATCGTGTTCGACGATGCCGACCTCGACGAGGCGGTTCAGGGTGCCATCGCCTGCAAGTTCCGCAACAACGGTCAGACCTGCGTCTGTGCGAACCGCATCTATGTGCAGGACGGCGTTTACGATGCTTTCGCCGAAAAATTCGCGGCCGCTGTCGCCAAGCTCAAGGTCGGCGATGGGCTGGACCCTGACACCGACCTCGGCCCGCTCATCACGGCGAAGGCCGTCGAGAAGGTCGAAGAGCACCAGAAGGACGCCGTGTCGAAAGGGGGCGAGATCATCCTCGGCGGTGCGCCGCACGATCTGGGCGGGCTGTTCTATCAGCCGACCATCGTGAAGAACGCGACACAGGACATGGAATGCGCGACGGATGAGACCTTTGGTCCCTTCGCGCCGCTTTTCCGGTTCACCGATGAAGACGACGTGATCCAAAAGGCGAACGACACGATCTTTGGCCTCGCCAGCTACTTCTACGCCCGTGATCTGAGCCGGGTCTACAAGGTGGCGGAGGCGCTCGAATACGGGATCGTCGGCGTGAACACGGGGCTCATCTCGACCGAGGTCGCCCCCTTCGGCGGCGTCAAGCAGTCCGGGCTGGGCCGCGAAGGGTCGAGCCACGGGATCGAGGATTACCTTGAGATGAAATACATCTGCATGGCCGTCTGATCGGACACCGGCTGGAACGAAAAGGGCGCGTCCGTGGGGCGCGCCCTTTTGTTATGCGGCGACGGGGGCTGCGACACCCTCGGGCGTGCGCCCGTGCGGCACCATAAAGGCCAGAACCGCACAGGTGAGCGCCGCGATCAGGCCGAGCACATAGACCGTGCCGAAGCTGTCGATGATCGTCGCGGGCGTGGCCGCCGACAGGATCGCGCCGACGACGGCGGCCGCGGTGGTGGTGCCGAAGGAGCGCATGAAGGCGTTCAGCCCGTTGGCCGCGGCGGTTTCCGACACCGGGACGGCGGCCATGATCTGCGCGGGCATCGCGGCATAGCCCAGACCGATACCCACACCGATGATCGTGTTGACCACGGCGATACCCCAGTACCCCGGTTGCCAGATGATGCAGTAGACATAGGCGACCGCCATGATCGACGCGCCGGTGACCAGCAGAAGCCGGGGGCCGATGGTGCGCTCCAACCGTCCGGCCAGCGGCGCGGCGGCCAGCATCGCGAGCCCTGCAGGCATCAGCGACAGGCTCGCCGGGATCAGATCGAAGCCGAGACCGCCGACAGCCTCGGGCAATTGCAGAAGCTGGGGAAAAGCGACGTTCGCGGCGAAAAGCGCAAAGCCCATCGCGACCGAGGCGAGGTTGGTGAACAGGATCGCGGGCCGCGCGCTCACCCGCAGATCGACGAGCGGCGTCTTGGTGCGCAGTTCATGCCAGCCCCAGACGATGAGGCTCACGCCACCGATGATGAACCCGGCCAGCGTGGGCAGCGAGGTCCAGCCCCAATCGTTGCCGCGCGAAATCGGCAGAAGGATCCCGATCAACCCGATAGCGAGCCCGATGACACCGGGCACGTCGAGACGGCCATAGGTGCGCACGCCGGTGCGGGGCACGATCAGCACGAGAAGCGCGAGACCGAACGACGCCAGCACCGCCGTCACGACGAACAGAGCGTGCCAGTTGTAGTACTCGGTGATGACGGCGGACATTGGCAGACCGATTGCGCCGCCAACACCCAAGGTGGCCGAGACCAGCGCGATCGAGGTGCCCAGCCTCTCTTTGTCGATCACGTCACGCATCAGCGACATGCCGATCGGAATCACCCCCATCGACACCCCCTGAAGCGCCCGCCCGACGAGCACACCGGCAAGGTTGCCCGACACGGCGGCAAGCACCGAACCTGTAATCAGCAGCGCCATCAACCAGATCGCGATCCGGCGTTTGCCGTACATGTCGCCCAACCGGCCCGCGATGGGCACGACGATGGAGAACGCAAGCAGCGTGACCGTGATCACCCAGGCCGTCTGCGACGCGGGCGCACCCAGAAGGTCGGGCAATGAGCTTTGGATCGGGATCAGCAGCGTCTGGGTAAAGGCCGCGCACAGGCTACAGCACGCCAGCGTGGCGATCACCAGCGTCTGCCGCAGGCTCGAATACCGTTTCGGGGTCGGTGCCCCAACCGATGTGGTCATAGGTCGCGCTTTCGGTGTTTGATATTGGGGATCAAATATGAGACGGAGTATCAACCGTCTCGGGAGGTGTAAAGGGACAGGATGCCTCAGACCATAAAACTGCGTGCCAAGGATGCGATGCGCCGTGAGCTGGCGAATGCCGCCTTGGATGTCGTCATGAAACACGGCTTCGACACGATCACGGCAGACGAGATCGCGGCGGCCATCGGCATGTCGCGCGCCACCTTCTTTCGCCAGTTCGGCTCCAAGGAGGGGGCGGTGGTCGCGGCCTTCATCGGAACCTCGATGCAATTCGCCGATGCCTATCGCCATGCTACGGGGCGCACGGTCTGGGACCGCCTGCGCGCCGCCATCGAGCCCGCCGTGACCTTTTCCGAGGCGGACCCGGCGCGCAGCCGCAGGCGTCTGGCCTTTATCGGCGACCACCCCGGCCTTTTCGCGAGATTGAAACACGAACGCGCCCCGCAGATCGACGCCCTCGCACAGGCGCTGCAAGAAGGTGGCGCGGGCCCGTTGCAGGCACGGGTCCTCGCCAATGCAGCCGTCTCGACCCTCGACCAGTCGTTTCAACACTGGAAAGAACAAGAGGCGCGTTCGATCCGCGATGTCGTGGACGAGGGTTTTGCGCATCTGATCGCCGCAGCCGCCCACAGCTGACCGTTCCCGCCTGCCTACGCTTTTACAAAAGCGTTATGACAGGTTCACGACGGCGTTACCCGTTTGGTGACACTTCGCCTCCGCACAACCCGGAGGGACAGATGACCACCAAACTCGTCACGCTCACCTCTGCTTTCGCGCTCCTCGCAGGTGCCGCGCAGGCCGAGATGAACTTCAACCGTATCGCCAGCTTCCCGGTCTCCTCGAATATGGCCGCAGGCGAAGACATCGACCGCGAAACCTCGTCCGAGATCATCGATGTGACGGCGGACGGCATGACGCTCGTCTACACCGACAGCCCGCGGGGCGTCGTCGGCCGCATCGACATCACCGACCCCGCGAACCCTGCCCCGCTGGGCAATATCGACGTGGGCGGCGAGCCGACCTCGGTGGCCGTGATCGGTGACGTGGCCTTCATCGGTGTGAACACCTCCGAAAGCTACACCAATCCGTCGGGCAAGATCCTCTCGATGAACGTGGCTTCGGGCGAGATCACCGGGGAATGCGATCTGGGCGGCCAGCCCGACTCGGTCGCCAAGGCGCAGGACGGATCGTTTCTGTCGGTCGCTATTGAGAACGAGCGCGACGAAGACCTGAATGACGGCGTGCTGCCGCAGATGCCCGCAGGCGACCTCGTCATGGTCGATGTCGCGAACGGCGCTCTCGCCTGCGACACGCTGATCCGCGCCGATCTGACCGGCCTCGCCGACGTGGCCCCGACCGACCCCGAGCCGGAGTTCGTGGACATCAACAGCCTTGGCGAAACCGTCGTCACGCTGCAGGAAAACAACCACATGGTCGTCGTCGCCCGTGACGGCACGATCCTGTCGCATTTCTCGGCGGGGACCGTGGACCTCGAAGGCATCGACGCCACCGACGAGCGCGGCGCGCTTTTGTTCACGGAAAGCCAGATGGGCCGCAAGCGCGAGCCCGATGCAGTGAAATGGCTCGACGACGATCACTTCGCCACCGCCAACGAAGGCGACTACGAAGGCGGCTCGCGCTCGTGGACGATCTTCGCCAAGGACGGCAGCGTGGTTTACGAAAGCGGCACCTCGTTCGAGCATGCGCTGGTTCAGATCGGCCACTACCCCGACAAACGCTCCGACGCGAAAGGCGTGGAGCCTGAGAGCGTCACCTCCGGCACGTTCGGCGGCACGCCGATGGTCTTTGTCGGGTCCGAGCGCGGCTCGGCAGTCGGCGTCTATGACGTGACCGACATGGCGAACCCGGTGCTGAAGCAGCTTCTGCCGTCGGGCGTCGGGCCCGAAGGCTACGTGACGATCCCCTCGCGCAACCTGCTCGTGTCGGCCAACGAAAGCGACCTGCTCGAAGACGGCGGTGCGCGCAGCCACGTTATGATCTTCGAGTATGCCGAGGGCGATGCGGTCTATCCGCACCTGACCTCCGAAGGCATGGACGAGCTGACCGGCTGGGGCGCGATCTCGGGCATGGTGGCCGACGAGGGCGGCATCGTCTGGGCGGTCTCCGACAGCTTCTACGGCTTCCAGCCGCGCATCTTCAAGATCGACACGACGCAGACCCCAGCCCGGATCGTGGATGCGATCGACGTGACCCGCGCGGGCTATCCGGCGCAGAAACTCGACCTCGAAGGCATCACGCTCGACGGCGAAGGTGGCTTCTGGCTCGCCTCCGAGGGTCGCACCGACCGGGTCATCCCCCATGCGCTCTACCACGTGAACGCGGACGGCGAGATCGAGGCCGAGATCGGCCTTCCCACCGAACTGATGGCGGTCGAGCGCCGCTTTGGCTTCGAGGGCATCACCAAGGTCGGCGACACGCTGTGGATGGCGGTCCAGCGCGAATGGGCCGACGATCCCGAGGGTCAGGTCAAGCTCGTCGCCTATGACACCGGGACCGAGGAATGGGGCGCTGTCGCCTATCCGCTCGAAACGCCCGCGCGTGGTTGGGTCGGCCTGTCTGAGATCGTCGCCCACGGCGATCAGGTCTATCTGGTCGAGCGCGACAACCAGCTGGGGGACCGCGCGGTGGTGAAACAGATCACCCGCGTGTCGATGGATCAGATGGTCCCCGCGCCGCTTGGTTCCGAGCTTCCGGTGGTCACGAAAGAGGTCGTGCGCGACCTGATCCCCGATCTGACCGCAACCGGCGGCTACGTCCTCGACAAGGTCGAAGGTCTGGCCATCGCGGCGGACGGCACGACATGGGTGTCGACCGACAACGACGGGGTCGACGATCACTCCGGCGAGACGATGTTCTTCCAGGTGGACGGCGTCGCCAACGCCATGTGATCCGACCACATGCGATCCGGACAGAGCGGGGCCAGCGCCCCGCTCTTTTCGTTTCAGTGCAGGCGCATTTCCATCGTCGCCTCCATCCGGCGGCCCAGCACGATGGCCGGAGATTCCTCGGCCTCTTTGCGGAACAGCCGCTTGTCGAGTTTCATCGCCTCCTGCTCGGCAATCATGCCTGCGATGATCGGCGTCGACATATCGGTGAACGCCCCCCACCACGCCCGCGCGATGCGGGGATGATTACTGTCGGGCAGATACTCGATCAGCGTTTCCAGAAAGGTCGAGCCGAAGATCGGAAACATCTCCTGTTTGACGCCTAGACGCGCGTGCCGCTTGCCGAACTCGATCAATTCGTTGTCCAGATCGCGCCCCGACTCGATCCCCCGCGTCGTCATCGCGATCGCGGCATAGAGCATCAGCGCCTGCTTTTCCTGATTGTGGACAAAGAGCCGCCGCGCCTCGGGCACCTGTTCAAAGAACCGGTCGTAGAACCTGCGCGAGAATTCGGTGCGGACCCCGTAAAGCTGGCTCAGGCTTTCCCGGATGACGGCCGCGTTTTCAAATGTCATCTACCCCACTCCTCAAATGGTCACGCGGCAGAGTATTGGTCCGACTGGCGTTAAAGATGCGTGACCTTATCCCCCCGGAAAAGCACGTATTTTACTCGAAAGCCCGATACGAAAACGCGCGGGCCGAAGCCCACGCGTCTCTGCACCTTCAGAATTTGGCCCGGGATCAGGCCTCGATGGCTTTCGCCTCGATGTCGTTCGCTTTCGCGATCTCGATCCGGCGCGGCTTCAGCGCTTCAGGCACCTCGCGCACGAGGTCGACGTGGAGCATGCCGTTCTCATGCACCGCGCCCGTCACGCGCACGTGGTCGGCAAGGTGGAAACGGCGCTCGAACGCGCGGGTCGCGATGCCGCGGTGAAGATAGTTCTTGGGCGCAGCGTCATCGGCTTTCTTGGCCGAAATCACCAGCGACTTTTCCTTCACTTCGACGCCAAGCTCCTCATCGGTAAAGCCTGCAACGGCCACCGAGATGCGCCAGCCGTCGTCGGCGGTCTTTTCGATGTTGTAAGGGGGGTAGCTCTCGCGGCTCACGTCATTGGTGAACACCCGGTCCATCAGGTCGGCAATCTGGTCGAAACCGACGGTGGCACGGTAGAGCGGCTGCATATCGATCGTACGCATGGTCATCCTCATCTGAGCAATAACAATGTTAAGCCTTCCCAAAGGGACAGGCGGGGATACGGACCCGATCATCGGCGCCCGTGATAGTCAGATGGGAAAGGATTTTCGGGGTTTCAAGCCCCCCGATGCGCGCGCGGTTCAGCCGCCCGGGCGCAGGAATTTCGCGGTCGAGGCCGCGCCCGAATCCCGGCGCACGACGACCGGCGCCGCCCCTTCGGTCGGGGCTGCGACATGCACAAAGATCCCATCGGAATTCGCCAGCGCCACCTTCATCGCATCCAGCCGTTCGCCAAGGCTCGTGCCGAGAGACACCGGAACCTCCCCCGCCGTGCCCTTGGCCGAAATCACCGACACAACCACCGGGCGGTTCCACTGGATCATAAAGATCGGCGCGCCGGACGAGCCGTGATCCACGTCACAGTTCATCACAAGCGACCCGCGCTGCCGCGCCAGCACCTTGCAGGTCTCCTGTATCGACGGTGCTTCGGCCCGGTCGAAAGCGTAGGACACCACACCGACCTCGTCGCCCTTGCGCGGCCAGTCCCCGACCGAGAAGGGCACGACATTGGTGCGCTGGATCGGCTGGTCGAGTTCGAGCAGCGCGATGTCATTCGAAACGCGCACCGTGTTGTCCTCACCCGCGAACTCGTAGTCCTCGTTCACCACGTAACGGCGCACGCCGCGATAGGCCACGGCACGTCCGTTGCGCCAACCGGCGAGAAACTCGATGCTGTCTGCCGGATACGCTTCGCCGGTATTGGCGTTATAGACGCAATGCGCCGCCGTCAGGACCAGCGTCTCCGAGATGAGCGCCCCGGTGCAGAACGCCTCGCCTGCGATGTTGAGCCGCCCGACCGCTTCCCACCCCTTGCTGTCGTTCGCCGTCATGAGCGCGCGCAAAGCGGAGGGGTCAGCCACCGCTGGCGTCGCGGACACAAGCGCCAGGAGCGCGGCGAACAGTCGGATCATAGGGGAACCTCGGCCTGCGAATTCGGGTCGGCTCCGGGCTACCGAGCGTTTGGGGCGAAAATGTGGCCCCCTCGGCGCCCCCCTCAGTCTGTTGCCAACTTGCGCGGGCGCGGGCCCCCGGTCGCCCAGTCGAGAAGCTCGACCGTATGCACCACAGGCACGTCGGCCCCGCTCCCGATCTGGATCATGCAGCCGATATTGCCCGCCGCGATCACCTCCGGCGCCTTCGCCATCAGCGTGCGCACCTTTCGGTCCTTTAGCTTCGCAGAAATCTCCGGCTGCATCAGATTATAGGTGCCCGCCGAGCCACAGCACAGATGGCTGTCGGCAGGCTCTACCACCTCGAACCCGGCCCGCCCCAGCAACTCCTTGGGAAAGGTCTTGATCTGCTGGCCATGCTGGAGCGAACAGGCCGCGTGATAGGCCACGCGCATGCCTCCGGCGCCCTCCGGCAGGTCGAGTTGCATGAGAAGTTCGGACACGTCCATCGCGATCCCCGACACCCGCGCCGCGTCTCCCGCCATGTCACTCGTGCGGAACATATGCCCGTAGTCCTTCACGGTCGTCCCGCAGCCCGAGGTATTGATGACCACGGCGTCGAGCCCCTCGCCATCCATCTCGCGCACCCAGGCGCGGATGTTCTTGGCCGCGGTCCCATGCGCCTCGGCCTCTTTTCCCATGTGATGGGTCAGCGCCCCACAGCAGCCCTGCCCCTTGGCAACGACCACGTCGCAACCCAGACGCCTGAGCAACCGGATCGTCGCGTCGTTGATATCGGTGTCGAGCGCCCGCTGCGCACAACCCGTCACCAGCGCCACGCGCTTCTTGCGCGCGCCAATGGCCGGGAACACCTGCGCATCGTCGTTGCGGCTCACAGGCGGGATCTGTTTCGGCGCCATCGCGAGCATCGCTCTCAGCCGCGCATCCGGGATCAGCCCGCGAAACGGCTTGCCGATCTTGGCCCCGAGCAGCGCTAGCCGGAACCGCCCCGGATAGGGCAGTATGCGCGCCAGCGTCCACCGCAGCACCCGGTCCATCAAGGGACGCTTGTAGGTCTTCTCGATATGCGCCCGCGCGTGATCGACCAGATGCATGTAATGCACCCCCGACGGGCAGGTCGTCATGCAGGCCAGACAGGACAAGCACCGGTCGATGTGTTTGACGGTCTTTTCATCCGCGGACCGCCCGCTCTCCAGCATATCCTTGATCAGGTAGATGCGCCCCCGTGGGCTGTCCAACTCGTCGCCGAGCACCTGATAGGTCGGACAGGTCGCGGTGCAGAACCCGCAATGCACACAGGCACGCAGGATCTCGTTCGACCGGGCGATGCCGGGATCGGTCAGTTGCTCATCCGAGAAAAACGTCTGCACCTACACCCCCATCAGACCGGGGTTCAGAATACCCCGAGGATCGAATTTCGCCTTGAGCTGCCGGTTCAGCGCCGCGATGGGCGCAGGCTCCGGCTGAAACACCGGCACGGCGGCCCGCGTCTCGGCACGCGCGCGCACCAGCGTCGCATGCCCGCCCAGCCGCGCGATCTCATCCCGCAACACCTCAGCACCACAATCCCCGGCCTCCGCCACGGCAAGCCACATGAGCCCCCCGCCCCAGTCGAGGATCGCATCGCTCACCCGTGCGCCCAATGCGTCCAAAAGCCCCGGCGCATCTCCCGGTTTCACGCTGACCTTCCACACCGCCGCATCCGTCCCGGCAAAGGGCGCCACGTCGCGCACCTCGGCCCAGAGCGCCGCACTCGCCGCGCCCTCGACCAGCTCGAACCCGGCGAGCCCCCCCTCCTGCAACGCCTTGGCCCGATACGCGACCGCGCCCTCCAGCCCTTCAAGCCGCACCTGTGTGCGCCCGCCCACCAGATGCGCGGCCCCGGTGACGTCGAAGGGCGACCCCAGAGCAGCCGACAGCTTGGCCACGGCATCGCTAGGCGACAGTCCATCCGCCATGAGCGTCGCCTGCACTTCGGGCCGCGCCTGCACCTTCAGGCTCACCTCGCTCAGCACCCCGAGCGTGCCCCATGACCCGGCCATCAGCTTGACCAGATCGTAGCCGGTGACGTTCTTCATCACCCGCCCGCCGTTCTTTACCACCCGGCCCGCGCCATCGACGAACCGCGCCCCGAGCGTGAAATCGCGCGCCGCGCCCGACTGAATGCGCCGCGGCCCCGACACGTTCGCGGCGACCGCGCCGCCGATGGTCGGCACACCCGAGGTGCCCAGAAGCACCCGGTGATCCATCGGTTCGAACGCGAGCCTCTGCCCCTCGGCCTCCAGAAGCGCCTCGATCTCGGCCAAGGGCGTCCCGGCGCCCACCACCAGCGTCAACGCCCCCGGCTCATAAAGCGTCACGCCCGCGATCCCGACCTCCAGAACCTCGCCCACGACCGGCGCGCCCAGGTCGCGCGTGCCGCCGCCCTTGATCCGGAGCGGCCCCTTCGCCCCCTTCACCGCCTCCGCGAGGTCCGTCTCACTCTCGATCCGCATCATCTTCTCTGTTTCAAAAAACCTCGGGGGGTTCGGGGGGCTGGCCCCCCGACCGGGTCGACCGGGGGCAACCCCCGGCGAAAAAAAAACGCCCCCTGGCGCGCGCCCCCCCACCGGGAACACCATTGCCGGGTTCAGGATACACCCCCCATACAACACCGCC
>JAYZLL010000055.1:0-88925 GCA_036154315.1 Pseudomonadota bacterium | reverse complement strand
GGGCCTGCACCTGATCGGCGCGATGATGTCCGAACGTATCCGGGGCCGCACGGAAGAGGTGGTCTATTGGCTCCGGTCCATCGAATTCGCGCTGTGGTTCATCGCCTACGTCCTCTTGGTGCCGCGCTTGGGTTATCTGCCCTCGACGCTCCTTTTCACCAACCTGCTGGCGTTCCGGCTGGGCTATCGGCGCTGGACTTGGTTCCTTGCCGCGACGGCGTTTTCCATTGTCGTGGTGGTCGTGTTCAAGGGTCTATTGCAGGTGAAAATCCCCGCAGGCGACATCTATTCGCTCCTCCCCGCAGGCAAGTTCCGCCTGTTCGTGATGCTCTGGCTTTGAGGGGTTTCGCGTGAACGACTTCCTCTCCGGTCTGAACCTGTTGGCCGATCCCGCCGTCGGCCTCGCCTTGCTGATCGGTTCCATCGGCGGCGTGATCATCGGCGCTATTCCGGGGGTCGGCGCGGCGGTCGCCATCGCGATCCTCTTGCCCGCGACCTTCGCGTTGGAGCCGCTCGTCGGTCTGACCATGCTATTGGGCATCTATGGCTCGTCCATGTATGGCGGATCGCTCCCCGCCATTCTGATCAACACGCCCGGTACAGCGGTGAACGCGCTCACCACCTATGACGGCCACCCGATGACGAAACGGGGCGAGGCGCTCAGGGCGCTGGGCCTTGCTTATGGCGCGAGCTTTGTCGGCGGCATCCTGTCGATCATGGCGCTGATCCTGCTGTCGCCCGTGCTTGCCAAGGTGGCGCCGCTGTTCGGCAGCCGCGAAATCTTCCTCGCCGCGCTCTTGGGGATCGTGCTTGTCGTCATCGCGCACAGGGGTCAGACGCTCGCCGCCGGTTCGCTCGCGGCCTTTGGCATCCTCATCAACACAGTTGGGTTGGAGCCTGTGCGCTATACCCAGCGGTTCACCTTCGGGCAGGAATGGCTGACCTCAGGCGTCGATCTGATCGTTGTGGTGCTGGGATTGTTCGCGCTCAGTCAGGCTTTCGTCCTGCTCACCGACCCCGAACGCGCGCCGATCACGCAACGGGTCGAGGGCAGCATGCTGGGCGCCATGCGTGGCGTGTTCAAGTTCAAGCGGATCGCCGGGGCAGGGTCATTCTTTGGCGTGCTCATGGGCATGATTCCGGGGGTGGGTGAGTTCACCGCGCAGTTCCTGACCTACACCTACGCGCAGAAGACGTCGAAAGACCCCGATGCCTTTGGTAAGGGAAGCCCCGAAGGGCTCGTCGCCTCGGAATCCGCGAACAACGCCGTGCCTGCCGCCGCGATGATCCCGCTGCTCGCGCTGGGCGTTCCGGGTGAGGCGCTGACGGCGATGATGCTCTCGGTTTTCTACGTCCACAACGTGGTGCCGGGGCCGGGGCTGTTTCAGAACGACATGCCCTTCGTCTATGCGCTCTACATCGCGATGATTCTGCTGAACGTGATCGTGGTGATCTTCATGTTGTTCGCGTCGAACTGGCTGATCCGCATCATCCGTGTGCCGACCCGGTTCCTTGGCGTGATGATCCTGACTCTGTCCTTTGTCGGGGTCTATTCGCTGCGAAATTCCGTGGTCGACTGTGCGATGGCCGCCGGGTTCGGTGTGCTGGGACTTGTCGTCAAACGTATGAACCTGCCCGTGGTGCCGATCGTGCTCGGCATGGTGCTGGGCGGGATCATGGAGGTGAAGCTGCGGGCAGCTATGGCGCGGGTGAAGACTCCGCTCGACTTCGTGGATCGGCCCATCGCGGCCATCCTCGCCATCGCGATCGTGCTGCTGATCGTCGGCCATTTCTGGGGTCTGATCCGCGAGAAACGCAATGCCTTGTCAGAGAGCGAGCACGACCACGACATGCACGACAGTCAGACGCGTTAGGGAGGATTCATGTTGGATCAGACACACATAGAGGCGCTGCGGGATGCACCCGTGCCACCCGGCGCGCATGTGATCGACGGTGAACGCCGCGAGGCGTCGGATGGGGGCGTGATGGATGTGATCTCGCCCCTGAACGGTCAGGTTTTGACGACCATCCCGCGCGGCACGCCCGAGGATGCGAGTGCCGCCATAGCTGCCGCGCGCCGCGCATTCGACGATGGCAGATGGTCGGGCCTCGCCCCCGCTGCACGTAAGAAGGTGCTCTTGAAATGGGCGGACCTGATCGAGGCGCATGCGCTCGAACTCGCGGTGCTTGGTGTGCGCGACAACGGGACCGAGATCGGGATGGCCTACAAGGCCGAGCCACTGTCGACGGTGGGCACGATCCGCTACTACGCCGAGGCTCTCGACAAGCTGTATGGCGAGATCGCCCCGACCGACCCGAATGTGCTGGGCTTGATCCATCGCGAGCCTGTGGGCGTGGTCGGCGCGATCGTTCCGTGGAATTTTCCCCTGATGATTGCTGCGTGGAAGGTCGCGCCCGCTCTGGCCGCCGGAAATACCGTGGTGTTGAAGCCTGCCGAAACCGCATCGCTTACCCTGCTCAGGATCGCCGAACTGGCGCTGGAGGCCGGCCTTACGCCCGGCGTCCTCAATGTGATCACAGGTGAAGGTGCCGTCGTGGGCGAAGCCATCGGTATGTCGATGGACGTCGACGTTCTGGTGTTCACCGGATCGGGTCCGGTTGGGCGGCGCCTGCTCGAATACGCTGCGCGGTCGAACCTGAAACGTGTCTATCTCGAACTCGGAGGCAAATCGCCCAACATCGTTTTCGCCGACGCGCCCAATCTGATGGAAGCGGTAAAGGTGTCGGCCAACGGCATTTTCCGTAACGCCGGGCAAGTCTGCGTGGCCGGGTCCAGATTGCTGGTCGAGCGGTCGATTCACGACGAATTCGTGTCTAACTTAGCCGAATTTGCGCAATCCATGAACGTGGGCGACCCACTGGACTCCACCACGAACGCGGGCGCCGTGAACTCCCAGCGCCAGTTGGAACAGAACCTCCGCTTCGTCGAAGAGGCGCGCGCTGACGGGCGCATCATCCACGGTGGCGCCCGCATCCTCGAAGACACCGGGGGCTACTTCATGGAGCCCACCATCGTCACCGGCGTCGAGCCATCCGACCCCATCGCGCAGCGCGAGGTGTTCGGCCCGGTGCTCGCCGTCATACCCTTCGACACCGAAGAGGACGCGATCCGCATAGCGAACGGCACGGACTACGGCCTTGCCGCCGCGGTCTGGACCCGCGACCTGTCACGCGCGCACCGGATGGTCCGTGCGATCAAGGCGGGGGTCGTGCACGTCAACACCTATGGCGGGGCCGACGGCACGGTCCCCATCGGTGGCGTGAAGCAGTCGGGCAATGGCCATGACAAATCGCTCCACGCCTTCGACAAGTACTTCGACCTCAAGACTGCATGGATCAAGCTATGAGCGACCGCACCATCCTCGTCGTCGGTACCTACGACACCAAGGACGATGAGCTGAACTACATCGCCGAGGTGATCCGGGGGCAGGGTGGGGCCGTGCTGACGATGGATGTGTCGGTTCTGGGCGATCCGACCAAGCCAACGGACCTGTCCAAGCATGATGTGGCCGAGGCCGGGGGCAGTTCGATCCAGGCCGCCATCGACAGCGGGGACGAGAACACCGCGATGCAGATCATGGCGCACGGGGCGGCGGCGCTGACGACACAGCTTTATGCCGAGGGTCGGTTCGACGGCGTGCTGATCCTTGGCGGCACGATGGGCACAGACCTCGCGTTGGACGTTTGCAATGCGGTGCCGCTGGGCGTGCCGAAATACATCGTCTCGACCGTCTCGTTCTCGCCGCTCATCCCGGCCGAACGTTTGCCCGCAGACGTTCAGATGATCCTCTGGGCCGGGGGCCTTTATGGGCTGAACGCGGTGTGCAAAGCGTCTCTATCTCAAGCCGCAGGGGCGGTTCTGGGTGCCGCACGCGCGGTGGAAAAGCCCGACACGCGCCGCCCGTTGATCGGGATGACCAGTTTCGGCAAGTCGTTCCTGACCTACATGGTCGCGCTAAAACCGGCGCTCGAAGCGCGGGGTTTCGACGTCGCGGTGTTTCACGCAACCGGCATGGGCGGCCGGGCGTTCGAAAGCCTCGCCGCGCAGGGGGCATTCGCCTGTGTCATGGATTTCGCGACGCAGGAGGTCGGCAACTACATCAACGGCTCTGCGATCCATGCAGGAGAGTCGCGGCTGACGGCTGCGGGCCGTGCTGGCGTGCCGCAGATGGTGTCGTCGGGCTGCTACGACCTTGTCGATCTCGCAGGCTGGCAACCGATTCCCGCGGCGTTGGAGGGCCTTCCGTCCCACGCCCATAACCGTCTGCTCACCTCGGTCGTGCTCGATGCCACGCGCCGCCGCGCCGTCGCGCGCGCCTTGTCCGAACGGCTGGCGGGGGCGACCGGCGAAACCGTCTTTATCCTGCCTACGCAAGGCTGCCACGCGCTCGACCGGCCGGGCGGCGATCTATGCGACCCGGAGGGGTTGAGCGCTTTCGTCGACGAAATGACCACGACCTGCCCGGACAACGTGACCCTCAAGCCGCTCGATGCGCACATCAATGACGCGGCGTTCGCGGACGCCGTCCTGACCGTGTTCGACGACTGGCTTGCGCGGGGCATCGTCGCCCCGGCGTAATCGCCGCGTTCTGGTTTGGAAGTTCCCGAAGTGGTGCCGCTGAAGGGACTCGAACCCCCGACCCCATCATTACGAATGACGTGCTCTACCAGCTGAGCTACAGCGGCACACCGCTTCGGTGCGGGGTCATTATCACCACCTTCGCGCGGTGTGTAGCCCTAATTTTTCGTCTCGGTTTCCGTGGGTTCGGTCGGTGTCACATCGACGGCCTCATCCGCGGGATCTGCGGCGTCCAACAGGGCTTCGTGATCCTCTGCCCGCGCCTCGGCCACCATTTCACGGTCCGGTGCGATGTCGGGCGCGCCGACCAGCAGGGCGTCCATACGCGTGCCGCCGGGCATCTTCATGTCGGTCTCTTTCGGCTCGGTCCAGGACAGCGTGTCAAAAGCACCGCAGTTCACACAGATCGGGCCCCAATCGGCATGGACCGTGTGGCACTTGTCGCAGACCCATTGCGGCCCACGTGGGGCGACCACGGCTTTGGCAAGCCACGCGCGAATTTCGCTGTCGGGCGCGTCGAGACCGCGCTCGATCGCGGCCATGAGCGTCAGAACACGTTGCGTCGGCTTGGTCGTGGGCAGATCGCCCAGCGCCGCACGCGCCTTGTCGAACTCTTCGGCCGCGATGTGCAGCTCCGCCAGCAGCATCTTGTTTTCGGGGTGATCCGGATGCTCTTTGGTCAGCGGCTTGAAGCGTTTCAGGCGCTGTTCCGGCGTCTCGTTCGGCTCGATCTCGGCAAAGGCTTCGGCGATATCGGGGTGCGGCTGCACTTTCCACGTCTTGGTCAGAACGCGCGAGGCGTAGCGCTTGTTGTCCTGTTCCAGATAGCTGCGCGCGGCCAGAACCGAGCCGGGGATAAGGTCGGGCGACAGCTTGTTCGCCTCGATCGCGGCCTCACGCGCACGGATCGAGTTGCCGTCCTCGAAGATCCCCTTGGCTTCCTGAAGCGCCAGCACCGCGTCGCGGCGTTTGCCCACGTCCTTCGGCAGCGCGCCATGCTTGACCTTCTTCCCCAGCGTCTCACGTGCGCCGTGCCAGTCGTTCTGGGTGGCTTGCAGAGCGAGCAGCACATCGCCCGTTTCGGCATGTTGCGGCTTCAGCGCGAACGCCTTTTCCGCCAGTTTCATCGCCGTGTCGGTATCGCCCTCTTCGAGCTTTTGTTTCATCAGCCCGCGTACACCCACGAACCGGGTGCGTTCGTCGGCCAGCAGACGTTTGTAGACCTCGGTCGCTTTACGCCGGTCACCCGCCATCTCGGCCGCCTGCGCGGTGATGAGATTGGTCAGTTCCGGGCGCCGCAGATACCGCTCGGCCCGGGCGGCCTTGGTGATCGCCGTGCGCTCTTCGCCCGACGCGAGCGCCATCATGCCATCCGCCAGCGCCTCATACCCTTTACGCTCGCGGTTGCGGTCGAAGTGCCGGGAAATCGCGGTTTCATCGCCATTCAGAAAGCGCACGGTCGCGACGATCAGCCCGGCAATCTTGAGAAGCAGCCACAACGCGATGACCAGAACGATCAGGGCGATGACGGCTTGCAGCGCGCCGAGGTTGAACTCCTGTGTGCCAATGTCGACGCGAATGCCGCCATCGGTTTCCAGCAGATAAGTCGCGCCGACCGTCGCCGCGCCGATCAGGACGACGAACAGAATGATCTTGAACAGGGACCAGAGCATTACGTCTTCCTTATTGGTTCAGGTCTTGGGCAAGGGCCGATCCGGCCTCGAGCGCGGCAAGCCGCGTCTGCGCCTCGCTGGTCCAGTCGGTCATCGCAGGTTGCGCGGCCTCTGGCATGGTCGATAATTCTTCGAGCGCCTCCGCGATGCGCCCGTTGCCGAGCGCGAACTCGGCGCGCGACAGGATCGCGTCGGGGTCGTTCCCCTCCTGCGGTTCGAGCGAGCGGGAACCGAGCTGCGTGCGCAGGAACGCCTCGCCCCGGCCAATCTCGCCCGCCTCGACCATCGCACGCAGGCTCAGGTCCAGCGCCTCGCGCGCCATGTCGGGGAAGCTGTTTTGCAGACTGGCGAGCGTGGGGACGCCATCGGTCGCGACGGCGGCAAGGCCCGCAGGCGCCTCGGTGCCGGTCGCATTGGTCAGATCGAAAAGCGCATCGTCAAAGGGCTGGCCCGAATCGAGCGCGGCCATGATCCGTGACAGCGCGGCACGTCCGGTGGCCGCTTGGGCCGCCTGCGCCGCGTTGGCCTGCAATTCTTCGGCATCGGCTTGCTGGGCGCGCAGGTTCTCGAGCTCGGTTTCAAGCATGGTGCGCATATCCGACAATTCGCGCTCATAGGCCGCCGCTGCCGTTTCGGCCGCCTCGGCGCTGTCGCCCTGCGGCATCTTTTCGAGCGCCGTGATGCGCTCGTCGAATCCGGCGATCGTGCCGGCGATCTCTTCGATCCGCGACTGGGTCGCTTGAATGTCCGCTCGCAGCGCACCGCCCAGATCATCGACCGAGGTGTCGCCCTGCAGTGCGCTGATCGTCTGGGCCTGTTCCTCGACGGTGGCGCGCAGGGCCGAGATGTCCTGCGCCTGTGCGTCGACGGCTTCCTGCATGGGGTCAGGTCCGGGGTCGCTGCCGAACGGCCAGCTCCCGGGCACAAAGGCCTGCGCCGCCGCGAAACCGATGGCACCGGCGAACAGACCACCGACGATCATCCCACCGAAGGGGAGCGCCGCGCCGCCGCGCCGTTCGGGTTCCACGGTCGCGGGCACGGGCGGCTTGGGTTCGTGGGCTTCCGGTTCGTGGGCCTCCTCAGGCGGCGTGTCCCCTGACGAGTCATCGCTTGTCGTCCAAGGTGTCGGCTCTGACGCCTCCGGCTCCTCGTCGGTTCCTTCGCCGTCGGGCGAGGATGTCTCCACCACCACCTCGGCATCTTCGATACCGTCTTCCGTCACCTTCGGCGCGTCGGTCGCGTCCGTCGTGGTTTCGTCGTCGGATTTCGGAGATTTCGCCACGCGCGCACCTTTCGAATCTTAATGTGCCTCGGCCAAGCCGGACTTCGCTTCAAACTTAGCCACGGTGCCACCGGGTCTCAAGGCGGGTCACCGAGACGCCGCCGCGACAATCCGCGCGATCATCTCATCCCCTGTGGGTTGCGCACAAATTTCCGATGCGCCTCCCGTTGCCTTCGCCCAAGCGTCCGCGACTGCGGGGCTCAGCGTGATCACATGCAGGCCCGCGCCAACTTTAACGATCTGCTCGGCAATGCGTTCCGCCGAACGTGGCGACCAGATGGGTAAAATCGTGGGCGCATCTCCTTCGATGCAGGTCTGTGCTTCGGGCGTCAGGTTCACAGGTTTCTGCTCGTACACGACGGCATAAATAGTCTCTATTCCAGCCGACCTGAGCCGTTTTGCGATACTGCCGCGCGTCTCGCGCCCATGCGCGTGGAGCAATGGCCCGGTCGCGTCGATCCGCGTGATAAGGTCATCCGCATCCATCGCGATCAGACGCACATCGCCCCGCGACGCCTCCGCCGTGCGCGCGCCCACGCAATAGACCGGGACGCCTGTGAGATCGGGAAGGAACGGCACGGCATTGGCCGAGGTAAGGATGACGCCCGCGACCTGCGCCAGATCGACGCTGTGCCCCGTGCCGACAATCTCGGTCACTGGTGAGATGAGCGTCGGAATACCCCCAAGCGCCGCGGCGACACGGTCGGAAGCGGCCTTGGGCCGGGTCAGGATCACCGTGGGATCGGGCATCATGGCGTCTCGCGGGGCATGGACGGACTGCGTGGGCCTTGGTATCCCGGCGTGACCTTCAGAGCAACTGGCGCACAATGTCCGAAACCGTCACGATCCTTGGGCTGGAAAGCAGCTGCGACGACACCGCCGCAGCCATCGTGCGTGTCGGCGCGGGTGGCACGCCTGAGATTCTGTCGTCCATCGTCGCGGGGCAAACTGCGCTCCATGCCGAATTCGGTGGGGTCGTGCCTGAGATTGCGGCGCGCGCGCACACGGAAAAGCTGGATCTGTGCGTCGAGGATGCGTTGGAAGCTGCCGGGATTACGTTGTCTCAGGTCGATGCGATTGCCGTCACGGCCGGGCCGGGGCTGATCGGCGGCGTGCTTGCAGGTGTCATGACCGCCAAGGGCCTGTCGCTCGCCACCGGGCTGCCGCTCGTGGGCGTGAACCACCTGGCGGGCCACGCGTTGACGCCGCGCCTGACGGATGGTGCGGCGTATCCCTATCTCATGCTGCTGGTCTCTGGCGGGCACTGTCAGTTCCTGATCGCTCACGGGCCTGACGAGTTTACGCGCCTTGGCGGCACGATCGACGATGCGCCGGGCGAAGCTTTCGACAAGACCGCGCGCCTGCTCGGCCTGTCACAACCCGGCGGCCCTTCGGTCGAGGCTGAGGCGCGGAATGGCGACCCCAAACGGTTCAAGCTGCCCCGTCCGCTGCTTGACCGGCCCGGCTGTGACATGAGCTTCTCCGGCCTCAAGACTGCGCTGCTGCGGGAGCGGGACAAGATCATCGCCGAGAAGAGCGGCCTCACGGTTCAGGATCGTGCCGATCTGTGTGCCGGATTTCAGGCGGCGGTCACGGATGTTCTGGCTGAAAAAGCACGCCGCGCGCTGGGCGAATACATGGCCTTGTCCCCCGCGGAGCCTTTGATCGCCGTCGCGGGCGGTGTCGCAGCGAACACGTCCATTAAGACAGCGTTAGAGACTGTTTCTGCCGAACTGGGTGCAGCCTTCACCGCGCCGCCGCTGGCGCTTTGCACCGACAATGCCGCGATGATCGCGTGGGCGGGGATCGAGCGGTTTCGGGCCGGTGAAACCGACGACATGACGCTCGCCGCGCGCCCGCGTTGGCCGCTGGATCAAGGGGCCGCGCCGATGCTTGGCTTCGGCAAGAAAGGGGCGAAGGCATGAGTGTCGCAGTTCTCGGGGCCGGTGCGTTCGGCACATCGCTCGCCATCGCCTTGGCCAAATCCGGGAAATCCGTGACGCTCTGGGCGCGCGATACCCGGGACATGGCCGCCTCGCGTGAAAATACCCTTCGCCTGCCGGGTTTCGTCTTTCCGGACAACCTTGTGATCACAAGCGATATGTCCTCGATCACGGACGACATCGTTTTGCTCGCCGTGCCCATGCAAAAGCTGCGCGCGTTCCTGTCGGAGTATTGCGAGGTGCTGTCCGGGCGCACCCTCGTTGCGACCTGCAAGGGGATCGACGTCGAGACGGGCGAAGGGCCGGGTGAGATCATTCGTCGGCTCTGCCCCAGCGCGACGCCCGCGCTTTTGTTCGGCCCCAGCTTTGCGGTGGACGTGGCGGCGGGGCTGCCCACGGCGCTGACTTTGGCCGCGTTAGACCCTGAACCGCTGCAAATCGCGCTGACCGGAGGCAACCTGCGGCTTTACCGTTCGACCGACCTGATCGGGGTCGAAACCGGCGGCGCGATGAAGAACGTGATTGCGATCGCCTGTGGGCTGGCCAGCGGCGCCGGGCTGGGCGAATCCGCCCGTGCCGCGCTGATGACGCGTGGCTTTGCCGAGATGAACAGGTTCGCCGTCGCGCGCGGGGCCGAGGCCGATACGCTGCAGGGCCTGTCGGGCTTCGGCGATCTGACGCTGACCTGCACGTCCGAGAAATCGCGCAACTTCGCCTACGGCCTGTCGCTGGGTCGCGGCGAGCCGCAGGCCGAGGGCGTCACCATCGAAGGCAAGGCAACTGCCAAGGCGGTGTCGAACGCTGCCGCAAAGGCCGGGATAGACATGCCGATCACCAACATGGTGGTCGCAGTCATGTCGGGTCATATTACAATCAACGAGGCGAGCGATCTGTTGCTTGCCCGACCACTCAAGGAGGAATGAATGTTCGCAGTCATCTGCACCGACAAAGCCGGGAGCCTCGAGGTCCGCAAGGCAAACCGTGACGCGCATCTTGGATACATCGAAGAGACAGGCGTGGTCCTGATGGCGGGCCCATTCCTTGACGACAACGGCGACATGAGCGGCTCGCTCGTCATCCTGTCCGTGACCACCCGCGAGGCGGCGATGGACTGGGCCAAGGACGACCCCTATGCCAAGGCCGGTCTGTTTTCGGACGTGCGCATCGAGGAATGGAAAAAGGTCGTCGGCTGATGCGCTATTGGCTGTTCAAATCCGAGCCGAACACCTGGGGCTGGGACGATCAGGTCGCCAAGGGTGACGCGGGCGAGGAATGGGACGGCGTCCGCAATTATCAGGCCCGCAACAACATGCGCGAGATGAAGTTGGGCGATCAGGGGTTCTTCTATCACTCGGTGAACGAAAAGCAGATCGTCGGCATCGTCGAGGTCTGCGCCGAGATCCATCCCGACAGCACCACCGATGACGACCGCTGGGAATGCGTGGACATCAAGGCGGTTCGCCCGGTGAAAAGCCCCGTATCGCTTGACATGATCAAGGATGAGCCGCGTCTGGCGGAGATGGTGCTGGTCAACAACTCGCGCCTGTCGGTGCAGCCCGTGACCGAGGACGAATGGAACATCGTTCTCGAACTGGCGGGTGAAAAGCGCTAGGGGAAACGCCGGACCCGCTGCATAGTTTTTGGACAAAAACTGTCAGTGAGGGACTGTCATGGAAATCATCAACGTGCTCGTCGCGGCGGCTGCCGCATGGGTATTCGGCGCCATCTGGTACATGGCGCTGTCGAAGCCGTGGATCAAAGTGTCCGGCGTGAAGCTTGACGAACAGACGGGGCGGCCTTTGGGTGGCGCTTTGCCGTTCATCCTGTCGTTCATCGCCATGATCATCGTTGCCGGGTTCATGCGGCACATCTTCGCGATGACCGCGATCGACACGATCGGCAAGGGTCTGGTCGCAGGGCTCGGCGTCGGTCTGTTCTTCATCACCCCGTGGACCATGATCAACAACGCCTATCCGGGGCGTCCGTTCATGCTCACGGTGATCGACGGTGGTTACGCGGTTGGCGGCTGCGCGATCATCGGCGCGATCCTGATGGCGTTCTGAGAAACCGGCGCTGAAAATAAGTGGAGGGTCCGACCCCTCGTCAGACCCTCCATCCACCCCACGCGCTCCCTCAGCACCGCACGTGTCTTTGAATTCAGGGTCCGACCGTCCTGGCCGTTGAGATGAAACTAGGCCAGTCACGCACATTCTGCAACTGGCAAGTATCTGGGATTAAAGCGGAAATCGTAAGGTTGCGTTAACCAAAAAGGGCGACCCACGGCCGCCCTTTCGTCTCAACACTGTCTTGGGCTCAGGCGTAAACCGCCTCTTTCCCGAAGTGCTTGACCAGCATGTAATAAACGACGGCGCGGTACTTGTTGCGCTCGGATTTGCCGTAGGTCTCGATCACCGCGTTGATCGCATCCATCAGCTGCGGGCCATCGGTCAGCCCCAGCTTCTTGACGAGGAAATTGTCCTTCACCGTCTCGAGTTCATGCTCCTGGCTGGACGCGACCGTTTCGGCGTCCGGATTGTAGATCGACGGACCGCAGCCGATGGTGACCTTTGTCAGCAAGTCCATGTCCGGCGTCATGCCGCACTTGGACTTCAGGTCCTCGGCGTATTTGGCGATTTTTTCGTCACGTTTTCCCATGTTTGGCTCCCAGTTCCATCCAGAGGGCGTGCGCCCCTCAGGGGGGAGCCTAGGGGCAAAAGCCCGGATCAGGAAGAAAATTATCCCCCGCTCATTCCCTCTACCCATCGCCGTCCGGATGGCGCAACATGGGTGCGCAATCAACCAACTGGAGGGTACGATGGGACTCTGGAGTTTCGTGAAGGGTGCGGGGAAATCGCTCTTTGGCGGTGAAGACGCCAAGAACGAAGAAGCGCTGAAGAAAGAGGTCGAAGACCTCGGGATGTCGACCGAAGGGCTCGAGATCAAGGTCGAGGGCGACAAGGTCAAAGTGACCGGCGGCTCGATGACGACCGAAGAGAAGGAAAAGGTCATTCTGGCCGTGGGCAACGTCGAAGGGATTTCCGAGGTCGAGGCCGACGTCGAGACCGAGACGCTGTTCCACACCGTCGAAAAGGGCGACACGCTTTGGGCGGTCAGCCAGAAGACGCTTGGTGACGGCGCGCGCTACAACGAGATTTTCGAGGCGAACAAACCGATGCTGAAGCATCCGGACAAGATTTATCCGGGTCAGGTGCTCCGCATCCCCACCTAATTCGTTTTGCGATTTGATGTGAAAGGCCCGGCGTTCGTCGGGCCTTTTTCATGGGCCGCAGTTCAGGAACCGCGCCACGGCCTCGGTCGTCTCGGGCGCGTCCAGCACGCCCAGATGGCCGAGACCCGGCAGGATTTCATATGTCCCGTTATCGGTCGCCCCTGACATGACCGGTTCGTATTGATCGGGCCGGAACGCCGCGTCTTCGGACCCGGCGAGCAGGAGGAAGGGCGGTAGCGCTGCGATATCGGCAAGGTAATCCGACCGGGGCGCATAGCCCGTGTTCAGCCGGTAGCTGTAAGATGCGGTCGCGGATTGCCCCTGTTCCGTTTCGCGCACCGAGGGGGGCAGGTTGAACTCGATCGCGGT
Source organism: Pseudomonadota bacterium (assembly GCA_036154315.1). Taxonomy (GTDB): domain Bacteria; phylum Pseudomonadota; class Alphaproteobacteria; order Rhodobacterales; family Rhodobacteraceae; genus Maritimibacter. Next base: position 75,829 of record JAYZLL010000055.1, on the reverse strand, counting down.
CAGCCCGTTCAGCGCCCTGATCCCCACTGCGTTGAGCATTGACAGCCCGACGATCCGTCGGGTGAGGGGCTGCGCCCAGACGGACGTTTCACGCGCGGTCGGCGCGTTATACTTGAGGAACGGGGCGATCAGCACGGCGCGGGTCATCCGGCTGGCATGTTCGCCACCTGCAAATCGGATGACGAGGCCGCCGCCCGATGAATGTCCTGCGAACACGGCATCGCCAAGGTCGAGGTGGTCCATGAGATCGGCCAGATCGTCCTCCATCTGGCCGACATAGGCGACGTCACCACGCGGATCGGCGAGGGGGCCGTGGCCGCGCAGATCGGGTACGATCACGCGGTAACCGCACTGCTCTGATATCGCGCGCGCCAAAGGCTCGTACGCCGCCCCATGCCAGCCGGACCCGTGGACCAGAAGCATGTCGCCCGCACCTGTCCCCGCGATATCTCGGTAGCCGAGGGTGGCGCCGTCGCGCGCGGTGAAGGTCTCGAGTTCCGAAACCTCTGCCGACGATCCGCCGGTGGGGAAGTCGAGCGTCTGGTCGGACGAAAATCCCTTGGGCGGTTGCGACAGGATCAGGGCGAAGGCGATCACAAAGAAAATGGCGACCGAAATGACCGGGATAAGAATGAATTTCACGGCGCTTGTGCCTTTAGGATAACTGAATTTCCGCTTCTATCTCTTCCACTGACAGACTGCCGGGCGCAACCCCGTCACGAGCCATGCGTGCGGCGATGCGGGTCAGGGCGGCGTTGACAGGAACCGGTACCCCGTGGAGCCGACCCAGCCACACGATCTCGCCGTTCAGCCAATCGGTCTCGACCCGCGACGTGCCGCGGAGGAAGCTCTGGGCGGTCGAGGTGCCGTAGTTTTCGATGCCGGGAACCTTGGTGAAATTCATGTAGGCGGTGCGGTCCGGGTGGTTCATGCCCACATCCTCCCACGCGATCCCGGCGGCGGAATAGACCGCCTTGCCCTCGTCCATCATCCGCTTGCGCAACTCCGGGGCTTCGGCGCCGTGCCCCAACGCGGCGCCCACGATATTCGAGAGGTTCATCAGAAGCTTACCGTATTTGGACGACATCACGTCCTCTTTCACGAACGCGGCGATGCCGGCCTTGTTGAGCGCCTCGCACAGTGCCTCGTCCGCCTTGTCCGACCCACCGGGAAATCGCCCCACGTAGAAAAGCCCGAGCTTGGGCGCGGATTGCACGACCACCTCACCCGGCACAGTAAACATCGCGGGCATCATGACGGTGACGCCGTGGACGTTGGGAAAGCGGCGCAGGGCCTTGGTCTCGTTCGCGACGCCGTTCTGAAGGCAGAAGATCGGCTGGGAGGTCACACCGGCCGCCCGCAGATCCTCGACCGCGTCTTCGGTGTCCTGCCCCTTGATCGCCAACAGGATCAAATCGTCCGGGCCAAAGCCGACATCGGCAATCGATCCGACGACCGGAAAGCGAACCACCTCGTCCAGATCGGGCGCGCGCAGGCGCAGGCCCTTGGCACGGATCGCCTCCAGTTGAGCGCCGCGCGAAACCGCGACAACATCTTGCTGGGCGCGGTGGAGCGCTGCGGCGACAGCGCCGCCAATCGCACCAGTTCCGACAATCACGATACGCATGAGAACCTCCGAAACAACTTTCGGCCGATCCTGCCGGTATCGCGCGCACATGCAAGGGCGCGCCCGAAGACGCGCCCTTAAAGTTTTCAAGATCGAAAGGGTTACTGGACGGTGGTTTCCGTTTCAGCTTCCGCATCCGCCGCAGCGACGTTGTCGTCTTCGGCTTCTTCGTCCATGGCTTCGGTGTCGGCAGCCACGTCTTCGTCCGCAGCACCTTCTTCCTCAGCCGGGGCTTCAGCGGCCATATCTTCGGTCGCGTCTTCGCCCTCGACGGCATCGTCCGCACTGGCCGACGCGTCAGAGCCCATCGCCTCATCGGCAGCCGGCTCTTCTTCAGCCGGGAGCAGATCGGCAACCGGGGTCTCGTCCGGCAGGCCTTCGACTTCCGCTTCGTCGAATTCAGGCTGCTCTTTCAGCGTTTCCTTGTCCGTGCTCAGGACAAAGGACATGCCGTCTTCGCGCAATTCGAAGTCGGTGATCGGCAGGGCCACGGTGTATTCGCCGAGGCCGAGGAAGCCGCCGATCCCGATGATCGCGTCAGCCGAGTCACCGTTGGCGACGACATAGTCGATCTCACCGATACGGTTGTCTTCGGGGTCGTAGGCCACGTAGCCGACGACATCACCAACCGTCATTTCGTCGAGCGAGGTGAAGGTCGGGGCCTGAGCCACCTCACCGCTCATGTCGGTCGTGCCGGTCATGTCGGTGGACCCGGTCATGTCCGTACCCATTTCCGTCTCAGCAGCCATCGGCTCTTCGGCGGTCATGGTGTCTTCTGCGTTCTGGGCATATGCGCCACCGGCCATCATGGCCGCGATGCTGGCACCCATCATAAGGTTCTTAAGTTTCATAGCGTGCCTCCTTTCGGTCGCTGTATTGGCGAGCCAACAATGGGCGAGGCGAGTCTGTTCCCGGGCACCATTGCCGGGACAGGCGCTCTGGCAGAGTTCGGCCTATGACCGGATCACGGTTGCGCCGAATCCCGCCCAGCGCAACTATGGCGGGAACCTGCGCAAGGCTGGTTAAAGTACTGGAAAATAACGGAAACCTTTGGGCGCCTTGCTGCTATGCAGCGGCGATTGGAGAAATTCCGGCCAAAAATGAAGCGGGGCGCGAAACTTCGCGCCCCGTTTCGAAACTCAGTAGCGGTAGTGTTCCGGCTTGAAGGGCCCGTCCACCGTCACGCCGATATAGCTGGCCTGTTCCGGCTTCAGCTCGGTCAGCTTCACGCCGATCCGATCGAGGTGAAGGCGTGCAACCTTTTCGTCGAGGTGCTTGGGCAGAATGTAGACCTCGTTCTGGTACTGCTCACCGCGGGTCCAAAGCTCGATCTGCGCCAGCACCTGATTGGTGAACGAGGCCGACATCACGAACGACGGGTGGCCGGTGGCATTGCCGAGGTTCAACAGACGTCCTTCGGACAAGAGGATGATGCGGGCGCCCGAGGGCATCTCGATCATGTCCACCTGATCCTTGATGTTCGTCCACTTGTGGTTCTTCAGCGAGGCGACCTGAATTTCGTTGTCGAAGTGGCCGATGTTGCCGACGATCGCCATATCCTTCATCTCGCGCATGTGCTCGATGCGGATGACGTCCTTGTTGCCCGTGGTGGTGACGAAAATGTCGGCCGAAGCGACGACATCTTCCAGCGTGACGACCTCGAACCCGTCCATTGCGGCTTGAAGCGCGCAGATCGGGTCGATCTCGGTCACTTTCACACGGGCACCGGCGCCACGCAGCGAGGCGGCGGAGCCTTTGCCCACATCACCGTAGCCACACACGACTGCGACCTTACCAGCCATCATGGTGTCGGTGGCGCGGCGGATGCCGTCGACCAGCGATTCCTTACAGCCATACTTGTTGTCGAACTTCGACTTGGTGACGCTGTCGTTCACGTTGATCGCCGGGAACGGCAGCTGACCCTGCTTCATCAGCTCATAGAGACGGTGAACGCCGGTCGTCGTTTCTTCGGACACGCCCTTGATCATCTCGCGCTGCTTGGTGAACCAGCCGGGGCTCGCCGCCAGACGCTTTTTGATCTGCGCAAAGAGGTATTCTTCTTCTTCGGAGTGCGGCGTCTCGATCAGATCGGTTTCGCCCGCTTCGACACGCGCACCCATGAGGATGTACATGGTCGCGTCGCCGCCATCGTCGAGGATCATGTTGCAGCCGCCTTCTTCGAACATGAAGATGCGGTCGGCGTAATCCCAGTATTCTTCCAGCGTCTCGCCCTTGATCGCAAAGACCGGGGTGCCGCCCGCCGCGATGGCTGCAGCCGCGTGATCCTGCGTCGAGAAGATGTTGCACGAGGCCCAGCGCACGTCGGCGCCCAGAGCCACCAGCGTTTCGATCAGAACCGCAGTCTGGATCGTCATGTGGAGCGAACCCGCGATCCGCGCGCCCTTGAGCGGCTTGGCTTCGCCGTACTCCTCACGCAGAGCCATCAGCCCCGGCATCTCGGTCTCGGCGATATCCAATTCCTTGCGCCCGAACTCTGCGAGCGAAATGTCCTTAACGATGTAATCCTGGGTCACAGGCGTCTCTCCGTAGGTCAGCGTTGGCTGGGTTGCTAGCACCACCTCACTCAAGGTGCAACGAAAGCGGCGTCGCAGGCGCGCGCCACTTAGGAAAACTTCGCCTAAAAGGAGGGTAAATGTGGGGTCTACCGTGGTGTGGAGTGTCATCGGAGGTCCATCAGCGGACGATTGGCGCAAAACGGACCACCGGACCCGGCATTCCCATTGTCATTCCGGCTGACTTCGTGGAAATCGGAAGGCTGTCGGACACCTTCGCCACGCCGGGGGGCCTTCGACTATCGGAGTGAAAGAAGCGGAGGCAAATCTGATGGCGCGCGCATGGCAACGGATGCTCTCCGGTCGGCGGCTCGACCTGCTGGACCCGACCCCGATGGATATCGAGATCGAGGATATCGCGCATGGCCTCGCCTTCGTGGCGCGCTGGAATGGGCAGACTAAGGGGGACTTTCCTTATTCGGTCGCCGAACATTCGATCCTTGTCGAAGAGCTTTACTCGCGGATGAACCCCAAGGCTCCGGCCCAAGGGCGACTGGCTGCGTTGCTGCATGATGCGCCGGAATACGTCATCGGCGACATGATCTCGCCGGTGAAGGCGGCGGTCGGGCCCGGCTACGGCGAACTGGACGACCGCCTGATGGCCGCGATCCACCTGCGTTTCGGTCTGCCGCACAAGGTGCCCGCGAACATCAAGAAGGCGATCAAGAAGGCGGACAAAGTTTCAGCGTGGCTCGAGGCAACCCAGATCGCCGGGTTCACAATTGCAGAGGCCGACAAGTTCTTTGGCCACCCGGACGAGGGGTTGATCGCAGGTCTGACCATCGCCCCGCGCCCGCCGGTCGAGGTCCGGCGGGATTTCGTCGCGCGCCACAACGCGCTCCTCGCGCAACTCTAGGGTCAGAGCGTCGATCCGGCCTTCAGCGTCATATCGTATTGGTCCGCCGCTGTCCCTTTGACGCCGAGCGCACCATACATCGACACCACGTGACCGATCACGATGAGCGCCGGGCCGGGCAGATCGGCCTCGGCCACCCGCGCTTCGATATCCGAAAGCGTGCCGGTGATGACACGCTGCTCGAGCCGCGTGCCATTGTCGATCACGGCGACCGGCATGTCGGCATCGACCCCTTGGGCGAGCGCCGCCTGCATCACCGTGCCGATGGCGTTGAGCCCCATATAGACCACGACAGTCTGCCCCTTGCGCGCATGGCGGGTCCAATCGTGGCCGATCACGCCGCCCGCGCCATGTGCGGTGATGAACACGCAGCTTTGCGCGTGATCGCGGTGCGTAAGCGGAATGCCTGCCGCCGCGCCGCAACCCGCCGCGGCCGTGATGCCCGGCACGACCTCGACCGGGATACCGTGGGCGGCCACGTCCTCAAGCTCCTCGCCACCGCGCCCGAAGATGAACGGATCGCCGCCCTTCAGACGCAGAACCCGCTCGCCCCGTTTGGCCCGTTCGATCATCTGATCGGTGATTTCACGCTGGGTTAGAGTATGTTCGTTCGGTTTCTTACCCACATAGATGCGCTCGGCGTCCCGCCTGAGCAGGTCCACGATCCCGTCACCGACGAGCCGGTCGTAGAACACGACATCGGCGTGCTGCATCATGCGAAGCGCCTTGAAGGTGAGCAGGTCAGGGTCGCCCGGACCCGCGCCGACCAGCCAAACCTCGCCACGCCGCAGATCGGCGTCGGCCCCGCCTTTCAACTCGGCCTCCAGCCGTTCCTGCGCCAGCCCCTCTTCGCCTGCGAGAAACGCGTCGCCCACCGGGCCCTCGATAAGGTTCTCCCAGAACCGGCGGCGGTTGCGCCCGTTCGGGACCGCTTCGTAAATCCGCCCCCGGAAATCGGCGAGGAATTTGGCGAGACGGCCGTATGCCGCAGGCAGCATAGCCTCCATCCGCGCGCGCAGGATGCGGGCGATGACGGGCGCCGCACCGCCGGTTGAAATGGCGATGGTGATCGGGTCACGCTCGACGATCGAGGGCGTGATGAAATCGCAATAGGCCTTTTCATCCGCCACGTTCACCAGCGCCCCCGCTGCTTTCGCGGCGCGGTGGAGCAATTCGTCCCGCTCCGGCTCTTCCGACGCGCCATAGGCCACGAGGCAGCCGTCGAAATCGGTCTCGACCGGCACACGGGCATGATGGGTGAGCCGCTCGTGACCGAGGAATGCCGTCACTTCGTCGCCAGGCGCGGGGTCGAACACCTCGACCAAAGCGCCTGCGTTCAAAGCACGCTCGACCCGGCGCGCGGCCACGGTCGTGCCGCCGTCCACGATGACGCGCTTGCCCGCGACTTCGAGAAAAATGGGAAGGTAATCCATATCCGCGCCCTCTTGGCCTTTTGGTCCGTGTCGAGCTTTCCGGCAGCCATGTCAAATGCGGAAACAGGCATATTTCAAAGGCTCTACACGTCTGCCGCGACGCGGCGTATGCTGACACCATGAACATGCAACGCCCCTTTACCGCAGACAACCCGCACCCCTTCGCGCCCTATGTCGCGATCCTTGCGCGTGGAAAAACCAAGCAGCGGCCCTTCACGTTTAAAGAAGCGCGGGATTCGATGGCGATGATCCTCAGGGGTGAGGCGTTACCGGAGCAGATCGGGGCCTACCTGATGCTCCTTCGTCTGAAAGAAGAGATGCCGGAAGAGATCGCGGGGTTCGTCGCGGGCACGCGGGCGACATTTGAGCGGCCCGAGAGGCTGCCGCAGGTCGACCTCGACTGGTGCTGTTATGCGGGCAAGCGGGTGCAATTGCCGTGGTTCATCCTGTCGGTGCTTGCGTTGGTGCAGTCCGGCACCCGCGTGGTGCTGCACGGGGCCGAAGGGCATACGCCGGGGCGGGTCTATACCCGTGATGTGTTCAGCCATTTCGGCCTGCCGATTGCGGGCAGTTTCACTGATGCCGCAGGGCAGATCGAAACGCAGGGCATGAGTTACATGCCGCTCGAAACGCTGTCGCCGGTGCTGCGCGATCTGATCGAGCTGAAACCGGTGTTGGGCCTGCGCTCGCCGGTGAACAGTTTCACCCGCCTGCTCAATCCATTCGATGCCCCGACCGTGATGCAAGGCATCTTTCATCGCGGGTTCCTCGACATCCATTCCGGCGCGGCGCAGATCCTCGGCATTCCCAACATGGCGGTGTTCCGGGGTGATGGGGGCGAGATCGAGATGCGCCCGAACAAACCCTGCCCGGTCTGGACCACACATGGCGCCGATGCCCCCGAGATCGAGACATGGCCCGCGACGCTCGACGATGGCCACGCCCCTGCGGATACCGAGATGAACGTGGATCGGCTGGAGCATGTCTGGGCCGGGAAAGACGCCGATCCTTACGCACTGGCCGCCGTCCTTTCGACCCTCGCCGTCACGCTTAGGACGATGGGTAAGGCCGCGACTCAGGCGGAGGCGACCGAGCAGGCCAAGGCGATCTGGGATGCGCGAGACCTGTCCAGATTCGCGCCGAAGTGAGACTTCTTGGGGCAAATCACGGGCGCGCGTGCCGATTTCAGGCTTTGACCGCCCGGTAAAAAGCTGAAAACCGCCGAACAAGGGAATCCTGTCTTTGGACTGTCACGAACCGCGCCTAGCGTTTTCGGCAGGACAGTAGGAGGACACTCATGTCACAGGATTTCACCCTTTCCCGCCGCGCCTTCATGTCGGGCACCGCAGGTGCCGCCCTGATCGCGTTGCACCCGTTCTCGGCCCGCGCGCAGGGCGCGCAGGCGCACCTTCGGATCATGGAGACGACGGACCTTCACGTTCACGTCTATCCCTATGACTACTATTCGGACCGGCCCATCGACACCGTTGGCCTGTCGCGCACCGCGTCGATCATCGAAGAAATCCGGGCCGAAGCCACCAACTCGATGCTCGTCGACAACGGCGACTTCCTGCAGGGCAACCCGATGGGCGACTATATCGCCTATGAGCGGGGGATGAAGGAAGGCGACATGCATCCGGTCATTCAGGCGATGAACACCGTTGGGTTCGACGCCTCGACGCTGGGGAACCACGAATTCAACTATGGTCTCGAGTTCCTGACCAAATCTCTCGCCGGGGCCGACTTCCCGGTCGTCTCGGCGAACGTCGTCAGCGAACGGGCCGAAAACCCGCGCGACGACAAGACTCTGGTGCAGCCCTACGTGATCCTCGACCGCGAGGTGACGCTGGGCGACGGGACGACTGCGCCGATCAAGGTGGGCCTGATCGGCTTCGTGCCGCCGCAGATCATGACGTGGGATCGCCGCCATCTGGAAGGCAACATCACCGCGCGCGACATCGTCGAGACCGCGCAGGCCTGGGTGCCGCAGATGAAGGAAGAGGGCGCCGATATCATCATCGCGCTCAGCCACTCCGGCATCGGATCGGCGGACTGGACAGAGGGGATGGAGAACGCAAGCGTTCCGCTCGCCGAAGTCGAGGGCATCGACGCCCTGATGACCGGGCACAGCCACCTCGTCTTCCCGTCGCCGGATTATGCCGATTACACCGGCATCGACGCCGAGGCCGGCACGATCCACGGCAAGCCCGCCGTCATGGGTGGGTTCTGGGGCTCGCACCTCGGGGTCATCGACCTGATGCTCGAACGTGACGGCAAGGAATGGCGCGTCATCATGGCCGAGACCGAGGCGCGCCCGATCTCACAGCGCAACGAAGACCGCAGCGTGACCGCGCTGGTCGAAGATGTGCCCGCCGTGCTCGCCAGTGTCGAACAGGCACACAACGAAACGCTCGAATACGTGCGCCGCGCGGTGGGCGAAACCTCGGCCCCGCTCCACAGCTACTTTGCGCTGGTGGCGGACGATCCGAGCGTTCAGATCGTATCGAACGCGCAGCTTTGGTACATCGAACAGATGATGCAGGGGACGGAATACGAGGGTCTTCCGATCCTCTCGGCCGCTGCACCGTTCAAGGCCGGGGGGCGTGGCGGGCCGGAGTATTACACCGACGTGCCCGAGGGCCCGGTGGCGATCAAGAACGTGGCCGACCTTTACCTCTACCCCAACACCGTGCGGGCGGTGAAAGTGACCGGGGCGCAGGTTAAGGGCTGGCTGGAGCGGGCGGCGGGCATGTTCAACCAGATCACGCCGGGCGAGGCGGATCAGGTGCTCCTCAACCCCGATTTCCCGTCCTACAACTTCGACGTGATTGACGGCGTGACCTATCAGATCGACCTGTCGCAGCCCGCGATGTTCGACCGGGACGGGAACGTCGTGGCGGAAGACGCGAACCGGATCGTGAACCTTGCCTTCAACGGCGAACCGGTGACGGAGGACATGGAGTTCGTGGTCGCGACCAACAACTACCGCGCGGGCGGCGGCGGCAGCTTCCCCGGCGCAAAGGGCGACACGATCATCTTTGAAGGGCCGGACACCAACCGCGACGTGATCGTGCGCTACATCGTCGAGCAGGGCACCATCAACCCGAGCGCCGATGCCAACTGGACCTTCGCTCCGATGGACGGGACCACGGTTCTGTTCGACACCGGGCCGAAAGCGGCGGACTACGCGGCGTCGGTCGAAGGCGTCAATATCGAAGAGGCGGGCGAGGGCCCGGATGGCTTCGCGCGGTTCCGCATCACGCTCTGACCCTGTTGGAATGAGTGAGAGCGGGCGTGCCACACCGGCGCGCCCGTTTCACGTTCAGGCGAAGTAGTCGCGGATGATCCGCCCGTAGATGGTCTTGAGCTGCCCGATCTGCGCAATCTCGACCCGTTCATCGACCTGATGCATGGTCTTGCCGACCAGTCCGAATTCAACCACCGGGCAGTGATCCTTGACGAACCGCGCGTCCGACGTACCGCCGGAGGTGGACATTTCCGGGCGCATTCCCGTCTCGGCCTCGACCGCGGCGGCGACGATGTCGGACAGCGGGCCGGGCGGGGTCAGGAAACTGTCGCCCGAGACTTTCACGGTCATCCCGATCTCGATGCCCGTATCGCCCGCGACCCGGTCGGCCTGCGCTTTGAGCCAGTCTTTCAGTTCGTCCGCCGTATGCGCGTCGTTGAAGCGGATGTTCACCGTCGCCTTCGCCTCAGCCGGGATCACGTTCGTCGCGGGGTTTCCCACGTCGATGGTCGTGACGGCGAGTGTTGAGGCATCGAAATGCTCGGTGCCCTCGTCCAGAACATGCGCGTCGAGGTCGGCGACCAGCCGGGCCAGCGCGGGAACGGGGTTCTTCGCACGATGCGGGTATGCGGCATGCCCCTGCACCCCGCGCGCGGTGAAGAACGCGGTCAGCGATCCGCGCCGCCCGATCTTCATCATCTCGCCCATGCGATCGGGGCAGGTGGGTTCGCCAACGATACAGGCGTCCATCGCCTCGCCATTTTCGGCCATCCAGTCGAGCAGAGCTTTGGTCCCGTCAGTCGCGTCACCTTCCTCGTCGCCGGTGATCGCCACGATCAGCGCGCAGTCGTCGGGCAGGCTTTGCGCGGCGTCCACGGCAGCCGCGACCCAAGCCGCGACGCCCGATTTCATGTCGGTGGCCCCGCGCCCCCAAAGGAAGCCGTCCCGTTCCTCTGCCCCAAAGGGTTGGACCGTCCACGCCCCGGTGTCGCCCACGGGGACCACGTCGGTATGACCGTTGAAGCCGAGCGTCAGCCGCGCGTCCTTTGGCCCGAACCGCGCGAACAGGTTCGCGATCCCGCCCCGGTCGACACGCGTGCAGGTGAACCCCGCACCCTCGAGCAGATCGGCAAGATAGACCAGCGCGCCACCCTCTTCCGGCGTGACGGACGGGCATTCGATCAGACGGCGGGTGATTTCGACAGGGTTCGTTTCGGTCATGTGGGCCTCGCGTTGACCGCCCGGTGATACACGGCCCCCTCCCGCCTCGCAATGTTGCCTCCGGGTGACAGGGCGGTCACGGCGCGAGGTGATTTTTGAACCAAGCGGTTAACAAATTGGAATTCCTGCGGCATACATGAAGGAACAACAACGAGGCAGTTGGAGCGGTCCGCTCATAAGCGCGAAAAGCGTAGGACCCGCGAGCGTTTTTCAGGACGAACACAATTGCGTCCGATGGATCGCTGGCTGCCGCGTGGGCAGAGGGCAAAGGTTCATGGCGACGGCGACGACAATGCCGATCCGGTGGCGGGAGTGCGGGTGCGAGATGGCGACATCCATGCGCAGCGCAGGCGTTCCCGTGGGAGCCACGTCATGAGTTGGATTGGCCTCACGGACCTTACCAAAGGCTTGTTCAATCCCGCAGGGCTGGGCGCCAAGTCGTCCTCGACGAACGAGGGCGTGACCGCGCCTTTTGCGATCCTGCCGACCGGCACGATGGTGATCGAGACACTGTACCGAGCCGAACCGGATCAGCCGCAAACCGTCCTCCGCTACGACCGCAAGAAGGACTGGTACAGGCACCTTTCGGTCGACCTGACCGCGGCGGGCGAAATGCAGGTGCACATGGTGCAGGGCCAAAGCCGGTTCGTGGCACGTCTGGCGTTTCCTGCGCCCGAGCGAGATACGCTGATCAGGCTCTATTTCAGCTGGAATGGGCCCGAACGCGCCGGGCGGCTTGCGCTCAAGATGATCGAGACCGGGCAGTTCCATGTGGTCAACGTGGGCAATCCGCTTCCCATGCCGATGCTCGATGCGCTGACGATCATGCGGAACGGTCATTCGACCCGGATCGGCCCCGAGACGGCGTTCGTGGCTGTATCGGATACGGTGGAGCCGGTCGGGCTGAGCGCGGGTTTCTGCCAAGGCACCGCCGTCGAAACCCCGTCCGGGCCCATCAAGATCGAAAACCTGCGGCTGGGGGACAAGGTTCTTACGGCCACCTCGGGTGTTCAGCCGGTTCGGTGGATTACGAAACGGACGGTGCCCGCGCTGGGCCAGTTCCGCCCCATCCGCATTCGCGCCCCGTTCTTCGGATTGTCCGAAGACATGCTGATGGCGCCCGATCACCGCATTCTCGTGGAAGGGTCCGAGACCGAGTATCTGTTGGGTGAGACGGATGCGCTTCTCCAGGCGCAGCGGCTCGTCGGGAGTCATGCGGCGTTGTCCGAAGCGCGGCTCAAGACCGTGACCTACTATCATGTCCTGCTGGATCACCACGATTGCCTGCTGCATGGGGGCCTTAGGTCGGAAAGCCTTTATGTCGGTCAGATCGCAATGGATCGGGACCGTCTGGCCGCGACGGCGCTGGCCGAAATGCCGGTTTCGGCGATCCCCAAGCACCGGGGATTCGCACGCCACCGGCTCACCGATACCGAGGCGCGGTCGCTTGCATCCGTGCTGCACCGATGAGGTGGACAGCCACCCGCGCCCCTGACAAACTACTCTTACGCATTTCTGGGAGACGATCATGACTTCATGGGTCAAAGGCCTCGCCTTTGCGGCCATCCTGCCGCTCAGCGCCTGTTTCGACGCCGATGTGACGGCCGATTTCACCAATACGGATGAGGTCAAACTGGACGCCGTCATGACGATGGGCGCCGAGATTTATCAGATGGCGGCGAGCATGGGCGAAGACCCCTGTGAAGAGGGTGTCGGAACCGAAAATGCGGATGGCACCTACACCTGTTCGATGCTCGAACGGCGTTCGCTGGATGAGCTGCTTGCGGCTATGGACGACCCCGACAATGACATCGGCATCGGCGACGGGGTGATGATCGAGAGGCTGGCCAACGGCAACATCTCGATCTCGTTCGACTTGTCCGAGATGACCTCGGACCTGCCCCGGCCCGAAGAGCGCGAGCAGATGGCGGCGATGTTCGGCGACTCCCTCGAAGGTCACGCGATGTCGGTAACCGTGATCGGGGAAGAGATCGTTTCGACCAACGGTGAGATCGTGAACGGCGGCAAGGCGGCGCAACTCGTCATTCCGCTGTCGGTACTGTTCATGCCGCAGCAGGGCAGCCTGCCTGCAAGCTTCGACACGGAGCTCGTACCCGGCTCTTAAGCGCCGTCCATGAGCGTTGCGATGGCGGCGGGCAAGTCGGCGAGCGTCTCGCAGATCAGGTCCGCCCCCGCATGTTCGGTTGGGTTTCCGTAGCCCCAAGCCACCGCGATCGACCGCATGCCGACGGCCTTGGCCGCATCGATGTCGTGGTGCCGGTCACCCACCATCACGCAAGCCACGGCGCGTTCGCCGATCTCGCGCAGGGCATGGGCCAGTAACTCGCCCTTGTCGTTGCGCGTGCCGTCGAGTTCGGGGCCGAATTGCGCGAACAAGTGTCTATCCAAGCCGAAATGCCGGGTAATCCGTTCCGCGAATGCAATCGGTTTCGCAGTCGCGAGGCACAGCCGATAGCGCAACGCGAGTTCGGCGAGCACCTGATCCACGCCCGGGAACGGCACATTCTCGAACAGGCCTTTGTCCGAGAACCGGTCACGATAAAAGCCGAGCGCTTCGACCGGATCGGGCACGCCCAGCTTCTCGAAACTTTCGATCAGGGGCGGTCCGATCACCCAAGTCAGTTGCTCGAACGACGGAGCTGCGACGCCTGTCCGCTCGAGCGCATAAAGGACCGAGGTCACGATGCCCTCGGCGGGATCGGTCAGCGTGCCGTCGAGATCGAGAAAGACGGTCTGCATCAGCCGAACAGCAGCCATCCGTGCTCGGCCGCGTAGACGGCGAGCGCGAGCAGGGCGACGACTGCGGCCGCGATGGTCAGGGACGTGCGGATCGAGGTCTTGTGCTCCTCGGTCTCGAAATCGCGGGGGCGCACACCTTTCACCCGGAACACCACCAGCGCGGCAAGGTTGATGGCCGCGATGTTGATGACCACCGTCGCCAGCGCGCGCATGGCCGGGACGTAAGACCCATTCCCCAAGAGCAGCCCGAAGGCCGCAAGCGGGGGTAACAGCGCGGCGGCCACCATGACGCCGACGAGGCCCGAGGTCTGCCCACCGGCGACCATGAGCGCCGCAGCCGCGCCCGAGGCGAGCGGCAGGGCCACGGTCATCAGGGTGAGCGAGCCGTCATAAGCCATGAGAGAGGATTCGCCGTTGAACGGCACGATGAACCCGAGCGCCACACCCGCGATCACCCCGACACCCAGCCCGGCGCCAAGCGCGCGCAGGGCGATCCACATCAACGGTACGGTGCCGAGGGTCGTCGCGAAAGCGAAGGCGAGGATCGGGCCCAAAAGGGGCGCGATCACCATCGCACCGATGACCACGGCCACCTGATCTTGCAGCAGGCCGATGGCGGCCACGATGGTCGCGAGAAACGTCATGACGAGGTAATCGACGGTGAGCGCCGTATTCTGCCGGATGTCGGTATAGATTTCCTCGCGCGCATTGGCGCTTTCGACCTGCGCGACGCGCTCTTCTTTCTCTTCGTCCTCGACCTCCGGCAGGCTCGCTTCGGTCGCGAGCGCGTGGAGTGTCCAGCCCTCTTGCCCGTCCATCGCCTCGGCAATGCTGTCGAGCACCTCCTGCGTGTCGACATGATCGAGCGAGGCGATGATGACCTGTCTGTCGTCTTCGCCTGCCGGGTAGCAATACCAATGCTCCTCGGGCAGATCCTTCAGGCAATCCGTGATCGTCTCGACATGATCCTTGTGCGTGACGATCTGGATCAGCCGGTCGCTCATTTCGCGTCATCCTTGAAAAACGGGGTCATCTGCGCGACGATCACAGCATTCTCGGCCAGCGCACGGTCCATGAGGTCGCGTTCTTCGTCCGGAATGTCGTGACCTTCGGACAGTCTCTCTTCGAGCGTGCCATAGCCGGATACGTCGAGCGGGGCGAGGTCGGCCTGCTTCAGGATCGCCACGGTTTCGCGCACCGCCTCGGCCTCGTCCACACCCGAGGCATAGCAGATCAGCGCCGCGCCGGTTGAGCCGTCGGGCAAACCATCGCCCTCTTTCCGGCCCACATCGACCAGCAGGGTAAAGACCTTCTGACGCTTCGGTTTCTTCGGTTTGTCGCTCATATCAGGCCCCGTTTGATCGAGGCAGAGGTGCGACGGGGACGATGCAAAGTCAAGCACGGGCAAAGATCTCCACCCCGACGGCGAGCACATAGAACCCGATCATGAGCGCGCTTTCGAACCCGATGCGCGCCGGGCCTTCGCGTTGGCGCAGAATCAGCCCGGACAGGAGGATCGCGGTCATCAACATGCCAGTCGCGAGCCAGTAGAGATCGTGAACCCCGATGGCGTGAAAGATCGAGCCGTCGCGATAGGCGACATCGGAAAACACGAGGAACAGCGTGTCGAAGGTGTTGCCGCCGATGATGCCGCCCACGGCCAGTTGCAGCGCTCCGCGGCGCACCGCGACCAGCGTGGTCACGAGTTCGGGGAGCGAGGTGACGACAGCGGTGACGAGCGAGCCGACCAGTGACGAACTCAGCCCGAACCGCGTGATGAACTGTCCGCCCGCCTGACTGATGACCCAGCCGCAGGCGCCCATGATGACCACCAGAACGGCAAAAGAAAGCGCCGGTCCGCGCACGGATTTCGACGCTTCCTCGGCGTCCTCCGGTTCGTCAAACCGCGTCTCCTGCGTTTCGACCGGCTGCCACATCGGTCGCTCGCGCACCGCCGATGCCAGTCGCACACCCCAGAGATAGCCGACGAACATGAGGATCGAGACCGGGTGTATGGCGAAGAACGAAAGGTCCGGCCCGGCCATCGCCGCGATGGGCAGGCTGAGCAGGATCATCAGGAGCACGGCCTGAAACATGTTCGCGGGCTCGGCGGCGGCATGTTCGAGGTTCGCGCGCCGATAAACCAGATCGGCTATGGCGAGGAACAGGGTCTGCGCCGCGATCCCGCCCAAGGCGTTCGACACCGCGAAACTCGCGTCGCCCGATGCGGCTGCCGTGACCGAGACGACGACGCCGGAAAGGGACGTGGCCCCGCCCAGAACAATGCCGCCGACCATCGCCTCGCCCATGCCCGAGCGATCCGCGATGGTATCGGCAAGCCCCGTCGCCCTGATTGAGACGAAAACGACGATTGCCACCGACAGCCCGAAAACGATGAACAGCAAGGCGGGGGAAATCGAAGCGAACAAAACGGGCCTTTCGTGAGGTGGCTGGACAGGACGGGGGGACAACCCGTGTCGCGCGGCAGGGTTCCGCCCATTCGCCCACAGCGCACCGCTTGTTGATGCGACCGCGTCTGCCTAGGCTTTCAGGCATAGATCAGGAGCTTTTCATGTTAGAAGAATTTGCCGCCGATATCTGGCTCGCCAACGGGTCCGAGGTCACTGCCGCGATGGGGTTTCACTATCCGACCCGAATGGTGATCGTGCGTCTGCCGAATGGCGCGCTCTGGGTCTGGTCCCCCGTCGAACTGACCGATGGGTTGCGGGCGGGGGTCGAGGCGCTGGGCACGGTCCGATACCTCGTCGCGCCGAACCATCTGCATCACGTCTTTATCGGCGACTGGGCGCGGGCCTTTCCCGAGGCCGAGGTCTGGGCCGCACCGGGCCTCGCCGCCAAGCGGGGCGATCTGACGATTACGGGGACGCTCGACGACGTGGCCGACGGGGCGTGGTCCGAGGTCATCGAACAGGTGGTGGTGACGGGCAACCGACTGACCACCGAGGTGGTGTTCTACCATCGACCGTCGCGCACGGTTCTGGTCTGCGACTTGCTTCAACAGCTCCCCGTCGGCTGGTTCAAGGGCTGGCGGGCGATCGTCGCGCGGCTCGACGGGATGGTCGGGCTGGAGCCGGGTGTGCCCAAGAAATTCAGGGTCGCGTTCAAAGACAAGGATGCCGCGCGCACCGCGGTCCGTCGCATCCTCGCATGGCCCGCGCGGGCCGTGGTCATCGCCCACGGTGCGCCCGTCACGGCAGATGGGAAAGCGTTTCTGGAGCGGGCCTTTGCGTGGCTCAAACCCCGATGACGAGGACGCCGACATAAAGCGCGTACGCCGCTAAGAAAACCGCTCCCTCGCGGCGGGACACCCGCCAACCGGTCATGGCAAAGACCAGCATCGCGATCGTCGCGCCAAGCATGACCCAAATGTCCAATTGCAGGATCTCTGGAGGGATCGCGAGGGGTCGGAGCATAGCCGTAATGCCAAGGATGCCGAGTATGTTGAAGATGTTCGAGCCGAGCACGTTGCCAAAGGCCACATCCCCCTGACCCTTGCGTACTGCGATGACGGCGGTAACGAGTTCGGGCATCGACGTGCCAATCGCCACGATTGTCAGACCAATCAACGTTTCCGACATCCCGGCCATTTCAGCCAGTCCAACGGCCCCGAACACAAGGGCGCGCGCGGCGACAATCGTGAGAACCAATCCAGCGACGGTGATCAACAGCGCAGCGGTGAGTGAAAGCGACACGGGTGGCACGGCTTCGCTTTCACTAGCATAAATGGCACCAGCTGGCGTTGGGCGTCGGCGTTCTATGATGAGCGTGGCCGCGAGATATGCAGCGAGCATCGCGAACAAGATGACACCAGCCCCGCGCCCGATGTCTCCGCTCAGCGCGATAGCGAGGAGGATCAAGCTCGCTCCGAGTAGGATGCCACCATCCCGCACCAGCGCCTTTCGGTCGATAAGGATCGGTCGCATCACGGCGGCCAGCCCAAGGATCAACAGGACATTGCCGATGTTCGACCCTACGACGTTGCCGACGGCGATGCCGGGCGAACCTGCGAAAGACGCCTGAACCGACGTGACCAGTTCAGGAGCAGACGTCCCGAAGCCCACGAGCGTAAGGCCGATCACCATCGGGGAAAGACCGGCACGTTCTGCGACCGATACAGCGCCGCGCACGAGGAACTCGCCGCCGACGACCAGCCCAAGCAAACCGCCGAGCACAAACAGAATATCGATCATGGGAAGGCTGCCCCGAAGCCACATTGCTCACGCAGGAGTGAGATGGTTTCGGTCGCGCCCCGTTCAAGCCCGCTCGAAAGAAAATGCCGCGCCCCAGACTAGAGCGCGGCGGGTGTTCGTCGATATTTCGCGGTCAGGCCGATCAGGTCGCGCGGCGGAGTGCGCGGGCGACGAAGATCAGCAGGCACGCGCCGATGAAGCCGACGATCAACTGACCGATCCAGCCGCCCAGCGTGCTGCCGACGACGGCCATCAGGATCGCATTCAGGATCAGTGCGCCTGCGATACCGAGAATGATGTTCATCAGAAGCCCCATGTTGGACTTCATGAATTGCTCAGCCAGCCACCCGGCAACTGCGCCGATGATGATAGCTGCAAACCAACCGACTCCGGTCATTGTGAATACTCCCGTCACATATGCCGGACCCGTCCGGCGTTCGCGGAGTCAACACAACGAAGGCCGGGGAGTTCCCGGCCTTCGGACATTTTGGCGGTGAACGAGGGCTCGTTCAGTCGCGCAGGAGCTCGTTGATCCCGGTCTTGGAGCGGGTCTTTTCGTCCACGCGCTTCACGATTACGGCGCAGTAAAGGTTTACGCCGTTCTTGGACGGCATCGACCCGGCAACGACGACCGAATAGGGCGGCACTTCGCCGTACATGACTTCGCCGGTCTCGCGGTCGACGATCTTGGTGGACTGGCCGATGAACACGCCCATGCCCAGCACGGACCCCTCGCGCACGATGACGCCCTCGACCACTTCGGAACGTGCGCCGATAAAGCAGTTGTCTTCAATGATGGTCGGCCCGGCCTGCATCGGTTCCAGAACGCCGCCGATGCCGACGCCGCCGGACAGGTGGACGCCTTTACCGATCTGCGCGCAGGAGCCGACGGTGGCCCAGGTGTCGACCATCGTGCCTTCGTCGACATAAGCGCCCAGGTTCACGAAGGACGGCATGAGCACGACGCCCGGCGCGATATAGGCCGACTTGCGCACGACGCAGTTCGGCACGGCGCGAAAACCTGCGGCTTTCCACTGGTTGTCGCCCCAGCCAAGGAATTTGCTGTCGACCTTATCCCACCAGCCAGCGCCCTGCGGGCCGCCCGACTGCATCTCCATGTCCTTGATGCGGAAGCCCAGAAGAACGGCCTTCTTGGCCCACTGGTTCACGTGCCAGTCGCCGTTCTCGCGGCGTTCGGCCACGCGCAGCTCGCCCGAGTCGAGCGCATTCAGCGTGTCCTCGATGGCTTCGCGGGTTTCACCCCCCGTCGTCGGCGTGATCGTATCGCGCGCCTCCCAGGCGGCTTCGATGGCGGTCTCCAGTGCGGCGTTGGACATGGTGTCTCCCCGAAATCCCGTGTTACGTCTTGTGTCGCGAAGGCTATAAAGGCGGACGCGACCCCGCGCAACGCGGCAAGAGAGGACGAGCATGACTGAACAAAGCCGCGCCCACCCGTTCCGGGACAGTTCCGAGGATCGGCGGGCGAGCCACCACACCCCGGACACGCCGCAGACGCGCAGCCCGACCTATGCGTTGGCCTTCGACGACCCGGATTTTCTGGCGCGCGAAGAGCTGCGCCCGGTGCGGCTGCAACTCGAGCTTCTGAAGCCCGAACTGGTGATGAACGAGGCCGGGATCAAATCGACCGTGGTGATGTTCGGCGGCGCACGGATCCCGGCGCCCGCGAACAAGGACAAGGCCCGCACCGAAACCCTGCGCGATCTGTCGAAATACTACGATCAGGCGCGGGAGTTCGCGCGGCTTCTGACCATCGAGGGGCTGAAGACGCCTGAGCTCGAGAAAGTCGTCGTCACGGGCGGCGGCCCCGGCGTGATGGAGGCGGGCAGTCGCGGGGCCGCGGATGCGGGCGGTGTGTCGATCGGCCTGAACATCGTCCTGCCGCACGAGCAGGCGCCCAACGAATACGTGACGCCGGAGCTGTGCTTCAACTTCCACTACTTCGCGATCCGCAAGATGCATTTCCTGATGCGGGCCGAGGCAATCGCGGTCTTCCCCGGCGGTTTCGGCACGCTGGACGAGCTTTTCGAGAGCCTGACCCTGATCCAGACCGGACGCATGAAGCAGATCCCGATCCTGCTTTTCGGGCGTGAGTTCTGGGAGAAGATCATCGACTGGAAGGCGCTGGAGGATGCGGGCACGATCTCGCCCGATGACCTCAAATTGTTCAGGTTCGTCGACACGGCAGAGGAGGCGATAGACGCCATGGAAACCTGGGAAGAAAAGGGACAGAAGCGCCGTGTCATTCCCGGACGCTGACCTCATCTATTTCTGGGAGCAGCAGGGCGCGGTCGAGCCGCTGGTGCGCTGGAAGCCCCTGACCGGTGGCAACACCAATGCGCTCTGGCAGGTGGGCGACCGGGTCGTGAAACTCTATCGCCCCGAAGCCGACACGCCGCTGTTCTCCAACGACCCCAAAGCCGAGCGCCAAGTGCTGCGCGCGCTGAAAGGCACCAACCTCGCCCCCGAATTCGTGGCGGCCGAGGGTGACAGCCTTGTCTACCGGCTCGCGCCGGGGCGTGGCTGGCAGCCCGAGGATGGCGTGGCCTGCGTCGCCGAACGCCTGTCGCGGCTTCACGCGATGGAGGGGCCGAGCGATCTGCCGCGCAAGCCGATGGGCGCGGATTTCCTTGTCCAGCAGACCATGTCGCTGGGGGAAAACGTGCCGGTGGTGCCCGAAGACATCCCGAAACCGCGCGAGGCGTTCATCCACGGCGACGCGACGGCGGCGAATGCGCTGGTCTCCGAGGGCCGGGTGACGTTCATCGACTGGCAATGCCCCGGCGTGGGCGACGCCTGCGACGACATCGCGGTCTTTCTGTCACCCGCCATGCAGGTGATTTCGGGCAACCGACCGCTCACCGACGAAGAAGTCGAAGAATTCCTCGCAGCCTATGGCGAGGGCGAGGTCACCACCCGCTACCGCGCGCTCGCACCGCTCTATCAGGCCCGGATGCGCGGCTACTGCCGCTGGCGCGCGGCACGCGGTGACGACGGATACGGCAAGGCATCACTGTTGGAGAGATGAGTGCGCTTGCGCGCACGCTTTAAGAGCCTGTCCCTGCCTGCGGCCGGCACAGGCGGGCGAGAGGGCGCTGCCCTCTCGCGCTCTCCCGAGGTTTCCTGAAACAGAGAAGAGGCGCGATCAAAGCAGTGCTTCGATCAGGACGGCGGCGAGCGTGATGCCCGCGCCGAGGGCCACGTAGCCCATCGCGCGCAGGGGGCGGGCCCGGTCGAGCTCTTTCTGCGGCTTGGCCTGATTGATGAGCGCGGCTTCGGCAAGTTCCGGCAGGCGCGGGCCGAAGCGCGACAGCACCTTCACCGTCTTGATGAGGTCGTTCATGACCGCCTTGGGGCCGATGGCGCCGGCGATGTAATCCTCGACGATGGGCCGGCCGACTTCCCAGATGTTGATATGCGGGTTGAGCGAGCGCGACACGCCCTCGACGATGACCATCGTGCGTTGCAGGTGGATCAGCTCTGTGCGGGTTTCCATCCCGAATTTCTCGGTCACTTCGAAGAGGTAAGCGAGAAGGCGGCCCATCGAAATGTGGCTCGCGTCCATGCCGAAGATCGGCTCGCCCACCGCGCGCAGGGCGCGGGCGAATTCCTCGACATCTTTGTTCGCGGGCACATAGCCTGCCTCGAAATGGACCTCGGCCACGCGTTTGTAGTCGCGCTGGATAAAGCCGTAGAGAATTTCGGCGTAGACCCGGCGGGTGTATTCGTCGATCCGCCCCATGATGCCGAAGTCGATGGCGATGATGTCGCCGTTCGCCGCGATCTTGAGGTTGCCCTGATGCATGTCGCCGTGAAACAGCCCGTCACGCAGCGCGTGGGCGAGGAACAGATGCAGGATGCGGTTCCCGATCGCCTCCAGATCGAGGTTCGAGGCGCGCAGGCGTTCGAGGTCGTTGGCCGGGATGCCCTCGGCCCAGTCCATCGTCATCACGCGGCGCGAACTGAGGTCCCAGTTGATGCGCGGTACGATGAAGCCTGCGTCTTTTTCGGTGTTCTCGGCGAATTCGGAGGCCGATGACGCCTCCTGCCGCAGATCGAGCTCGCCCAGCACCACGTTTTCGAAGTGGTTCACGACGTCCTGCGGGCGCAGGCGGCGGGTCTGGGGCAGAAGGAACTCGATCACCTTGGCGGCGAAGTGGAACGCGTCGAGGTCGTTACGGAAGGCGCGTTCGATGCGCGGGCGCAGAACCTTGACCGCGACCTGTTCCCCCGTGGCACGCAGACGGGCCTTGTGGACCTGCGCGATCGATGCGGCGGCGACGGGTTCGGAGAAGTCCGAGAACACCTCATCCACCTTGATCTCAAGCTCCCGCTCGACCGTGCGGCGGGCGACGTCGGTGGGGAAGGGGTCGAGCTTGTCTTGCAGGTACTGCAACTGCTCGGCCATCTCCTGCCCGACCACATCGGGACGCGTCGACAGGATCTGCCCGAACTTCACATAGGCCGGGCCCATTGCGGTCACGGCGCGGGTGACCGGAGGCAGGCTCGCATCACCGCGCTTGCCGACCCAGGCGAAGGTCCAGCTGACCGCGCGGGTGGCGACACGCACCAAGGGCGGCGCGTTCATCGCGTCGAGCACCTGACCCAAGGCCCCGGTGCGCGCGAAGGTCGCGCCCGTCCGGATCAGGCGCCAGATGTTGATCGGACCTTTCATCAGATCTTCCAGCCCGAGTGCAGCGCCGCGATCCCCATCGTGAGGTTGCGGTATTTCACCTGCTCGAACCCGGCGGTTCGGATCATGGTCGCGAACGTCTCCTGATCCGGGAAGCGGCGGATCGATTCGACGAGGTACTGATAGCTGTCGCGGTCGTTGGCGATCATCTGGCCCATGCGGGGGATGATGTTGAACGAATAGAGGTCATAGACCTTCTGCATCATGTCGTTCGGGATCTGGCTGAATTCCAGCACCATCAGGCGCCCCCCCGGCTTCAGGACGCGGTAGGCCTCGGCCAGCGCGTCGGGGATGCGGGTCACGTTCCGGATGCCGAAGCTGATCGTGTAGACATCGAAGCTGTTGTCGTCGAAGGGGAGCGCCATCGCATCGCCGACGATCCAGTCGAGGCTCTCGGCCATCTGTTCGGCCTCGGCCCGTTTGCGACCTTCGATCAGCATGCTTTCGGTCATGTCGCAGACCGTGGCCTGCGCGCCCGGCGCGCGGTTCAGAAAGCGGAACGCCACGTCGCCGGTGCCGCCTGCCACGTCGAGCAGCTTTTGACCGGGGCGCGGGGCGAGCCAGTCCATCATCGCGTCTTTCCAGACCCGGTGGATGCCCATGCTCATCACGTCGTTCATGATGTCGTATTTCGAGGCGACATTGGTGAAGACGCCGTGAACCATCCCGGCCTTCTGATCCTCGTCCACGGTCTGGTAGCCGAAGTGGGTGGTCTTTTTGTCGTCGGTCATGGGTCTTGCCTCGATCAGGTCAGAGTGCAGATAACCTCCCTGACGGCAAACGACAAACCCGAACTGGCGGGCAGACTGTCGCGCCGGGCGGCGATGCCCTATATACGCACGGCTTACCGAGAGGGATGAGATGCCTGAACTGCCAGAGGTCGAAACGGTTCGACGGGGGTTGGAGCCCGTGATGACGGGTCACAGGATCGTGCGGGCCGAGGTCCGGCGCGAGGGTCTGCGCTGGCCGTTTCCCGAGCGGATGGCCGAACGGCTGACCGGCGCGACCGTGCTGGGTCTGCGGCGGCGGTCGAAATACATCCTCGCCGATCTCGACACGAATGAGACATGCCTCATTCATCTGGGCATGTCGGGGCGCATCCTGATTTCCGGCACGACGCTGGGCAAGTTTCACCACGAGCACCCCGCGCCGGAAAAGCACGATCACGTGGTGCTCGACATCGACGGGGGTGCGCGGATCACATTGAACGATGCGCGGCGCTTCGGGGCGATGGACCTGTTCACCACCGGGACCGGGGAGCTTCATCCGCTGATCGCAGCACTCGGGCCTGAGCCCTTGGGGAATGCGTTCAACGAGGGCTATCTGGTGGCCAAGCTTGCCGGGAAGAACACGCCGATCAAATCGGCGCTGCTCGACCAGAGGATCGTGTCGGGGCTGGGCAATATCTATGTGTGTGAGGCGCTTTACCGCGCGGGCATCCATCCGGCGCGCAAGGCGGGGCGGATATCGGCCACCCGGATCGCGTCGCTTGTTCCCATCATTCGAGATGTGCTGACAGAGGCGATTGCGGCTGGGGGAAGCTCTTTGCGTGACTATCGGCAGGCGGATGGCGAGTTGGGGTATTTTCAACACACTTTCCGGGTATACGATCAGGAGGGGAACGCCTGTAAGACACCGGAATGCCAAGGAAAAATCGCCCGGATCGTGCAGTCGGGCCGTTCGTCTTTCTATTGCCCGAACTGCCAGAGGTGACTTGATACCTCAACCGAGACTCGCATACGCATGGGCGGACAGTATGGGAAGGGGCATCATTAGCGATGGCTTACGACAACATCATCGTGGACGTTGAAGATCACGTCTGCACCATCAAACTCAACCGTCCGGACGCGCTGAACGCGCTGAACCTCGAGTTGCTCAAGGAACTGGGCGAAGCGCTGGCAGACGGGCAGAAGAACGACAAGGTTCGCTGCTTCGTCATCACCGGGTCGGAAAAGGCCTTTGCGGCGGGCGCCGACATCAAGATGATGTCGAGCAAGAGCTTTGCCGATGTGTTTCTGGGCGACCTGTTCACGCCGGAAGAAGAGGCGGTCATGCGCATCCGCAAGCCGATCATTGCGGCGGTCTCGGGCTATGCGCTGGGCGGTGGTTGCGAGCTGGCCATGATGTGCGATTTCATCATCGCGGCGGACACCGCCAAGTTCGGTCAGCCCGAGGTGAACTTGGGCGTGATGGCGGGCATGGGCGGCACGCAGCGTCTGACGCGTCTCGTGGGTCGGGCCAAGTCGATGGACATGAACCTGACGGGTCGTTTCATGGATGCGGAAGAGGCCGAGCGCTCGGGTCTCGTCAGCCGTGTGGTTCCGGCGAAGAAGCTGCTGGACGAGGCGACGGCAGCGGCCCGGAAGATTGCCGAGAAGGGCATGATCAGCGTCATGGCGATCAAGGAAGCCGTGCATCGCGCCGACCAGATGCCGCTGACCGAAGCAATCCTGTTCGAACGCCGGGTGTTCCATTCCCTCTTCGCGTCCGAGGACCAGAAAGAGGGCATGGCGGCTTTCATCGAAAAGCGCGAGCCGCAGTTCCGCGACAAGTGATCACGTCCCGGCTGGTTCGCACCAGCCGGGCGTCACAGTGCGTCAGGGTTTGCGACGGGGCGCGGCGTTTGCGCCGCGCGGTTGCTTGCCCTTCACCGCGGTCGCGCGCGGTTTCCTGAACGATTTGGACGTATCGCCTGCGCCGGGCTTGCCCGCAGGTTTCGGCTTGGCCGCTCCAGCCGGCTTGCCCTTGGGCGCCGGACGGTCGCCCATTGGTTTCGCGCCCTTCGGTTTGTACGGCTTCTTGCCGTCGCCCTTGGGCTTGAACTCGCCTTTCGGCTTGAACTCCCCTTTGGGTTTGAAGTCACCCTTAGGTTTGCCGCGCGGCTTGTCGTCATCCTTGCGGTCCGAGGTCTTGCGCGGCTTGTAGGGCGCGGTCGCTCCGTCTTCGGCCTGTGCGCGGCGCTTATCGTCGAACTTGCGCTTGGCAGCCCCGTGTTCGCGCGGTTCACGCGGCTTGTCGTCGAAGCGGTCTTTCCGCTCGCCCCGGTCGCGCGGGCCCTTGTTGAAGGGCGGTTTGCTGTCGCGACCGCCCGGCTTGCCGTCCCGGCGTTCGGGTTTCGGGCGCGGTCCAAGCTCGGGAGCGGCGTCCAGCGCACGCGCCTTGATGCCCTCGTCCAACTCGCCGTCCGCACCGAGCGCCGACAGGAACCCTTCGGCGCTCTTTTCCGTCAGCTCGAGGTAAGTCTCGGCCCCCTGCACCCGGATCGCACCGATGTCGGCCTTGTCCAAGCCGCTCGTACGCATGATGAGGGGGAGGAGCCAGCGCGCCTCGGCATTTTCCGCCTGACCGACCGACAGGGCGAACCACTTGCTCGGCCCGAACGGCTTACGCTCCTTGCGCTCCGGCTTGGTGTCGGGCGGAAGCAGGTCTTCGGGCGCACCCTGACGTGACTGGAACAGGCGCAGATAGGCAGCCGCCACGGCCTCGGCCCCGTATTGGGCGAGCACCTTTTCGGCGAACGCGGCCTGCGCTTCGGTCACGGGTTCGGTCCAGACCGGATCGGCCAGCAGACGTTCCTCGTCTTTCGCGTGAATGTCGTCGGCCGAGGGCGCGGTGGTCCATTCCGCCGTGGTCTTGGCCCAGCCCAGCAGCCGCTCGGTCTTTTTCACGTCGCGCGGTGGGACGATCAGGGCCGAGATGCCCTTGCGCCCGGCGCGGCCCGTGCGGCCAGAACGGTGCGTCAGGCTTTCGGTGTTCTTCGGCAGATCGGCATGGATGACGAGGTCGAGGTTCGGCAGGTCGATCCCGCGCGCGGCAACGTCGGTCGCCACGCAGACCTGCGCCCGCCCGTCGCGCATGGCCTGCAGCGCATGGGTGCGTTCATTCTGGCTCAACTCGCCCGACAGGCTCACCACGTTCAGACCACGGTTCGACAGGCGCGCGGTCAGATGCGCGACCTGCGCGCGGGTGTTGGCGAATACGATGGCATTTTCCGAGTCGTGGTAGCGCAGCAGGTTGAAGATCGCGTTCTCGGCGTCGTTCTGCGCCACGCGGATCGCCTGATATGCGATGTCGGCGTGCTGGGTCGCGCCCGTAATGGTGTTCACGCGGGCGGCGTCGTTCTGATACTGCTCGGCGAGCTTCGCGATGGTCGGCGGCACGGTGGCCGAGAACAGCAGGATCCGGCGCTCTTCCGGCGCTTCTTCGAGCATGAATTCAAGGTCTTCACGGAAGCCCAGATCGAGCATCTCGTCGGCCTCATCCAGCACGATGGCGCGCAGTTCGCTCATATCCAGCGACCCGCGCTGGATATGGTCGCGCAGACGGCCCGGCGTACCCACGACGATATGCGCACCACGCTCGAGCGCCCGGCGTTCGTCGCGCATGTCCATCCCGCCCACGCAGGAGGCGAGGCGCGCACCCGTTTTGCCGTAAAGCCAGATGAGTTCCCGCTTCACCTGCATCGCAAGCTCGCGGGTCGGCGCGACCACGAGGGCCAAGGGCAGACCTGCCTGCCCGAATTCTTCTTCGTCACCCAAAAGCGTGGGCGCGATGGCGAGGCCGAAACCCACCGTTTTCCCCGACCCGGTCTGGGCCGAAACCAGCAGGTCGCGACCGGCGAGATCGGGATCGCTCACCGCCTCCTGCACCGGAGTAAGAGTGTCGTATCCGCGCTCGGCGAGCGCTTCGGAAATCAGGCGGGTCATGTTCAGGTGGTCCGTAGTCGTCGGTGCATTGGCACGCATGGGCGCGATCTGGCCGCGCAAGATCAGCGTCCTTACAGCGCAGCGCAGCGTTTGTATATGAGAATAACGGATTTCGATGAAGGATTCGCCACAAAAGACTTCACAAGGTCCGTAAAACCCCATATAGGCCGCCGCTACATGCGCGTGAGACCCGCTTTGGTCGGAATCAGCCGGTAGGAAACCCGGTCGGGGCCGTAAAGGTATGTCGTCTCATGTTGCCGATATTTTGAAACGAACCCGACGAAGGGAAGATCACCATGGCGAATACGCCCCAGTCCAAGAAACGCGCCCGTCAGAACGAGCGTCGTTTTGCTGTCAACAAAGCCCGCCGTTCGCGCATCCGCACCTACATCCGCAAAGTCGAAGAAGCCATCGCTTCTGGCGACAAGGAAGCTGCGACCGCAGCCCTGAAAGCCGCTCAGCCGGAGCTGATGCGTGGCGTGACCAAAGGCGTCTACCACAAGAACACCGCAGCGCGGAAAATGTCGCGCCTGTCGTCGCGTGTGAAGGCTCTCGCCTGATCTTACGCTGACGCGACATCGTGTCTTTCGAGCGCGGTCCCGCCCGGGGCCGCGTTTCTTTGTGTCGGAACGAAAATGGTGCCGAATGGACACGGCGCCTATAGGTTGGGGCATATGCGTGCAGGCGCACGATTCGGTTCATTCAGCCGGTTTCCCAATAGAAACATTGCAATTGTGAAAGCGGCTCGGGATTCGTTTACCCCTTCTCAGAGTCAAGCGCGAAGATCAGTTGCGACTCTGCCGACCCCCCACCTATCTTGAGCAGGCGATTCACATCGCTGACTTGGGACAGAACGGAAGACGGGGGTGGGGATCCCTGTCCAGCCGTACCGAAAGGATCTGAGGGGGTACTTTCGGCACTTAACCGGACGCAATCCGGCACCTGCGAAGCATTTCGTAGGGCGCACTTTGTGTTTGGTTCGAGCCTTGATCTTTGCGGGTCAGGGTCCGTGCAGTCTTGTCAGAGATGATCGCAGAACCGGCATGTGCCTTGTCGGGGGAACGTACCGCGCCAAACGCGGGCTAAACGAAGCAGGTCAGAGACGAGATGGCGGATAATATGTGGGGACAAGTACGCGAGCGGCTCGAACGCTCGGTCGGGCAGAACAACTATCGCAACTGGATCGAACCGCTTGAGTTCGCCGATCTGGACGGGGGCGTTGCCACGTTCCTCGTGCCCACGAATTTCATGGGCAACTGGGTTCAGCGCAACTTCGGCGAGCAGATTCTCCAGCACATGGCGAATGCCGGTGCGAAAGTGTCCCGCCTCGAATTCGTGGTGCCGCGTGTCGGCGAGACGACGCGCCCCGCGACCTCGCAGGATGCGCCTGCGCCCGCCAATGGCAATGCGCGCCCCGCCGCTGCCAAGCCTGCCGCCGGTGATGACCTGCCCGGCGCGCCGCTCGACAAGCGTTTCACCTTCGACAACTTCGTCGTCGGCAAGCCCAACGAACTGGCCCATGCCGCTGCCCGGCGCGTGGCCGAAGGTGGCCCCGTCACGTTCAACCCGCTGTTCCTGTATGGCGGCGTCGGCCTTGGTAAGACGCACCTGATGCACGCCATCGCGCATGAGATGACCGAGCGCCAGCCTGAGCTGCGCGTGCTCTACCTTTCTGCCGAACAGTTCATGTATCGCTTCGTGCAGGCGCTGCGCGAAAAGCAGATGATGGACTTCAAACACATGTTCCGCTCGGTCGACGTGCTGATGGTCGACGACGTGCAGTTCATCGCGGGCAAGGATTCGACGCAGGAAGAGTTCTTCCACACGTTCAACGCCCTCATTGACCAGAACAAACAGATCATCATTTCGGCCGACCGTGCGCCGGGCGAGATCAAGGACCTCGAAGAGCGCATCAAGTCGCGCCTTCAGTGTGGCCTCGTCGTCGATCTGCACCCGACCGACTACGAACTGCGTCTGGGCGTGCTTCAGTCCAAGGTCGCGGTCTACCGCGAGACCTACCCGGACCTGTCCATCGCCGATGGTGTGCTCGAATTCCTCGCGCACCGTATCACCACCAACGTCCGCGTGCTCGAAGGGGCGCTGATGCGGCTCTTCGCCTTCGCCTCGCTCGTCGGCGGTGAGATCACGCTGGACCGTGCGCAGGAATGTCTGACCGACGTGCTTCGCGCCTCGGACCGCAAGGTCACGGTGGAAGAGATTCAGCGCAAGGTGGCCGAGCACTACGGCATCCGTCTGTCGGACCTGATCGGGCCCAAGCGCCTGCGCTCGATCGCGCGCCCACGTCAGGTGGCGATGAAACTGTCCAAGGATCTGACGACCCGGTCCTACCCGGATATCGGCCGTCGTTTCGGCGGGCGCGACCACTCCACCGTCATGCATGCGGTCAAGCGGGTCGAGGAACTCGTCGGCTCCGATCACCAGATCGCGGAAGACGTGGACCTGCTGCGCAAGGCTCTGGAACACTAAGCCGCGCGCAAATCACCGAAATCTGCGCCGATTGCGGGCAGGGCGGGCCTTGACCCGCCCCCGAAACGCTCAGAGAGTGCGAAAAACCTTGAGACGGGCAGGGAACCGGGTAATGTCGCCCTCCCGGGGCCGCGATGGCCCGTCGACTACGGGAGTGGGACATGAAGATTTCCGTCGAACGCGCCGTGCTGCTGAAAGCAGTGGGTCAGGCGCAGTCGGTCGTTGAACGCCGCAACACCATTCCGATCCTCGCCAACGTGTTGATCGAAGCCGAAGGCAATACCGTCAGCTTCCGCGCCACCGATCTCGACATCGAAGTCGTCGACAAGGCGCCCGCGATGGTCGAGCGTGCCGGGGCCACCACGGTCAGCGCCGTGACGCTGCACGAGATCGTGCGTAAGCTGCCCGATGGCGCGATGGTCAGCCTGACCGATGATGGCGCCTCGGGCCGCCTGACGGTCGAGGCGGGGCGTTCCAACTTCTCGCTCGCCACGCTGCCGAAAGAAGACTTTCCGGTCATGGCGACTTCGGAATACAGCGCCAACTTCTCGGCCCCCGCGCCGGTGCTGCGCCGCCTGTTCGACAAGTCGAAATTCGCGATCTCGACGGAAGAGACGCGGTACTACCTGAACGGCGTTTACATGCACGTCTCCGATGGGGACGGCGGCAAGGTGCTGCGCTGCGTTGCGACCGACGGTCACCGTCTGGCCCGCATCGACGCCGACCTGCCCGCAGGTGCCGAGGACATGGCGGGCGTGATCGTGCCGCGCAAGACCGTGGGCGAGCTGCGCAAGCTTCTGGACGATGACGACATGCAGATTGCCGTGTCGGTGTCGGAAACCAAGGTCCGCTTCGCAACCCCCGACATTACGCTGACCTCCAAGGTCATCGACGGCACCTTCCCGGACTACACCCGCGTGATCCCGATGGGGAACACGAAGAAGATGGAAGTGGACGCTGCCGAGTTCGCCAAGGCGGTCGACCGGGTCGCCACAGTGTCGTCGGAACGTTCGCGTGCCGTCAAACTCGCGCTGGGCGAGGACAAGCTGACGCTGTCGGTGAACGCCCCCGATGCAGGCGCCGCCGAAGAAGAGCTGATCGTGGCCTATGGCGACGAAAGCATGGAGATCGGGTTCAACGCGAAATACCTGCTGGAGATCGCCAGTCAGGTGGATCGCGAAAACGCGGTTTTCATGTTCGACAACGCAGGCCAGCCGGTGCTCATGCGCGAAGGCAACGACACCAGCGCCGTCTATGTCGTCATGCCGATGCGCGTGTGACGGGTCTTTATCTCCGAGAACTGACCCTTTCCCATTTCCGCTCCCACAGGCGGGCCGTGCTGTCGCTGGACGCGCGGCCGGTCGCCATTTTCGGGCGCAATGGGGCAGGCAAGACCAACATCCTCGAGGCGGTGAGCCTCATGTCCCCCGGTCGCGGGCTGCGTGGCGCCTCGGCCGAAGAAATGGCGCGCCGTCCCGAAAGCGTCGGGTGGAAGCTGTCGGGGGTTCTCCAGTCGCTCCATCAGATCCACGAGGTCGAGACATGGGCCGAACCCGGCGGTTCGCGCAATGTCACCATCGACGACAAGACCGCCGCGCAGGTCGCGCTGGGCCGGATCTCGCGCGTAACGTGGCTGGTGCCGGTGATGGACCGGCTCTGGATGGAGGGCGCGGACGGGCGACGCAAATTCCTCGACCGCATGGCGATGAGTTTCGAGCCGGGGCATGGCGAGGCGGTGCTGACCTATGAAAAGGCGATGCGTGACCGGAACCGATTGCTGAAAGACGGGCATCGCGACGCGCATTGGTATGGCGCGTTGGAGGCGCAGATGGCCAAGGCGGGTGCTGCAATGCAGGAGAACCGGCGGCGCACCGTGGCCCTGATCGTCGGCGCGCAGATGTCGGCACAGACGGCGTTTCCGGCAGCCGAGTTGCAACTCCTCCATGCCGAAGGGGCCGAGACGGGGCCAGAGGGCGAGGCGGAACTGGCTGATGCCTATGCCGAAAGCCGCCCGCGCGACCTGATGGCCGGGCGCACGCTGGTCGGGCCGCACCGCGCCGATCTGGCCGCCACCTATGCGGAAAAGGCGATGCCCGCGCGGGAATGTTCGACGGGCGAGCAAAAGGCGCTCCTCGTTTCGCTGATCCTCGCCCACGGTCGCGCGCTGGCACAGGACTTCGGCGCGCCGCCCATGCTGCTTCTGGATGAAGTTTCGGCCCATCTCGACGCCGACCGTCGTGCGGCGCTTTATGACGAGATCGTTGCGCTGGGCGCGCAGGCGTTCATGACCGGAACAGGACCGGAACTCTTTACAGAGCTTGGCGACCGCGCCATGCATATCGAAGTCCGCGACGAGGCGGGCCAATCCATAATTCAGGAGGTCGCCCCATGAAGGCCAATCGCGTGACACTCATCACCCTCGGGGTGTCCGATCCCAAGCGTAGCCGCGCCTATTACGAGGCGCTCGGATGGGTGATCGAAGAGGATCTCGGCCCGACCCTGTTCTTTGACATGAACGGGATGAAATTCGGCTGCTTCCACCTCGAAGGCCTCGCGAAAGAAACCGGGCGGTCGGTGGACGAGCTGAAGACGGGCGCGATGACGCTCGCCCAGAACTTCAACTCGCCCGACGAGGTCGACGCGATGTTCGCCCGCGCCGTTGCTGCCGGAGCTTCGCCGGTGTCGCAGCCGTTCAAGACCGACTGGGGTGGGTATTCGTCCTATGTCGCCGATCCCGACGGGCATCTTTGGGAGTTCGCGCACAACCCGTTCTGGGCGCTGGACGCTGAGGGCCGCATCGCTTGACCCTCACGCTGGCTGACGCGGGGCTTTACGCCTTCGCGCTACTTGTCCTGTTCCTGACCCCGGGGCCGGTCTGGATGGCCCTGCTCGCCCGCGCCATGTCGGGCGGCTTCCGCGCCGCCTGGCCGCTGGCGTTGGGCGTGACCATCGGGGATGCTCTCTGGCCGCTTCTGGCCATTCTGGGGATGAGCTGGGTCGCGACCGAGTTCGAAAGCCTCACCACCGTGCTCAAGTTTATCGCGAGCGGCTTCTTCCTCTGGCTCGGCTGGACCATCATCCGCAATGCCGACAAGCGCATCGCCGAAGACAGCCGCCTGACGCGCCCTGGCATGTGGGCGGGCTTTGCCGCGGGTGTGGTCGTGATCCTCGCCAACCCCAAGGCGATCCTGTTCTACATGGGCATGCTGCCGGGCTTCTTTGATCTGCGCGCCCTGACCGCGACGGACATCGGTGTGATCGTCGGCTTGTCGATGGCGGTTCCCTTTTTCGGAAACCTGATGATGGCGGCCTTTATCGGCAAGTTGCGCGGCCTCCTGACCTCGCCCAATGCGCTGCGCCGGCTCAACGTTTCTGCTGGCGCGCTTCTGATCGTCGTGGCTGCAATCATTCCGTTTACCTGATCATCGTAAACCGTTGCGTGACGTGCCCAGCATGGCCACCAAATATGGTGTCATGTGCGTGACATTCCCGGCCGAAAACGCTAAAAACAGGCAACAAAAAAACAGGAAGGCTCGCATGGCCGACGACGCGCAGAACAATTCCGACTACGGTGCAGATTCCATCAAGGTTCTCAAGGGCTTGGAGGCTGTTCGCAAACGCCCCGGCATGTACATCGGGGACACCGACGATGGCTCGGGTCTGCACCATATGGTCTACGAGGTCGTGGACAACGGGATCGACGAGGCGCTGGCGGGTCATGCGGACTATGTGACCGTTACGGTCCACGCGGATTCCAGCGTGTCGGTCTATGACAACGGGCGTGGGATTCCGGTCGGCATGCATGCCGAAGAGGGCGTCTCGGCGGCCGAGGTCATCATGACCCAGCTGCACGCGGGCGGGAAATTCGATTCCAACTCCTACAAGGTGTCCGGTGGTCTGCACGGTGTGGGCGTATCGGTGGTGAACGCGCTGTCCGATTGGCTTGAGCTGCGTATCTGGCGCGAGGGCAAGGAACACATCGCCCGGTTCGAACGCGGCGACACGGTGAAGCACCTCGAGGTGGTCGGCGACGCAAATGGCAAGACCGGCACCGAGGTCCGCTTTCTCGCTTCGACCGACACGTTCTCGAACCTCGAATACAGCTTCAAGACGCTTGAAACGCGCCTGCGCGAGCTAGCGTTCCTGAACTCCGGCGTGCGCATCATTCTCAAGGACGAACGCCCCGCCGAGCCGCTTGAGACTGAGCTGCACTACGAAGGCGGCGTGAAGGAATTCGTCAAATACCTCGACCGCCATAAGCAGCCGATGATCGAGGAGCCGATCTTCATCACCGGCGAGCGCGACGGCATCGGGATCGAGGTCGCGATGTGGTGGAACGACAGCTACAACGAGATGGTGCTGCCGTTTACGAACAACATCCCGCAGCGCGACGGCGGCACCCATATGGCGGGCTTCCGCGGTGCTTTGACCCGGACCATGAACCTTTACGCGAACTCCTCGGGTCTCGCGAAAAAGGAAAAGGTCGCGTTCACCGGCGACGACGCGCGCGAGGGTCTGACCTGCGTTCTGTCGGTCAAGGTGCCGGACCCCAAGTTCTCGTCCCAGACCAAGGACAAGCTGGTGTCGTCCGAAGTGCGCCCGGCGGTCGAAGGGCTGATGAACGAACGCCTCGCCGATTGGTTCGAGGAACATCCGAACGAAGCCAAGATGATCGTCGGTAAGATCATCGAAGCGGCATTGGCGCGTGAAGCGGCCCGCAAGGCGCGCGAACTGACCCGCAAGAAGGCGACACATGACGTGGCGAGCCTGCCGGGCAAGCTGGCGGATTGTCAGGAGCGTGACCCGGCCAAGCGCGAGCTTTTCATCGTCGAGGGTGACTCTGCAGGTGGTTCCGCCAAACAGGGCCGTTCGCGGCACAATCAGGCGGTTCTGCCGCTGCGAGGTAAGATCCTGAACGTGGAACGCGCCCGGTTCGACCGGATGCTCGGGTCCGAAACAGTCGGCACGCTGATCACGGCGCTCGGGACCGGGATCGGCCGCGACGAGTTCGACATCGAAAAGCTGCGCTACCACAAGATCGTCATCATGACGGACGCCGACGTCGACGGCGCGCACATCCGCACGCTGCTCCTGACGTTCTTCTACCGCCAGATGCCCGAAATCATCGAGGGCGGGTATCTCTACATCGCGCAGCCGCCGCTCTACAAAGTGTCGCGGGGCCGGTCCGAGGTCTACATCAAGGACGTGCCTGCACTCGAGGACTATCTCATCCAGCAGGGGATCGACGGCGCGGTTCTGCGCCTGAAATCGGGAGAAGAGATTGCCGGGCCCGACCTTGCCCGCGTCATCGAAGGCGCGCGGTCGTTCAAGCGTATTCTCGACGCCTTCCCGACCCACTATCCGCGCAACATCCTTGAACAGGCCGCTCTGGCCGGTGCGTTCGATCCGGGTGCGGCTGACAGCGATCTGCAAGCGGTCGCCGACCGCGTGGCGGATCGGCTCGATCAGGTGGCGGTCGAGTACGAAAAGGGGTGGAGCGGCCGGATCACGCAGGATCAGGGCATCCGTCTCAGCCGCGTGCTGCGTGGTGTGGAAGAAATCCGCACGCTCGACGGCGCGGTCCTAAGGTCGGGCGAGGCGCGGCGTCTCAGCCAGGTCAGCATGGACACCCGAAGCTATTACAACGATCCGTCGGCGCTAGTCCGCAAAGACCGGGATCAGATGATCTACGGGCCCACCGATCTGCTTCAGGCGGTTCTGACCGAGGGCGAAAAAGGCCTGACGCTGCAACGCTACAAGGGGCTGGGCGAGATGAACCCCGACCAGCTTTGGGAAACGACCCTCGACCCCGAAGCGCGCACGCTGCTTCAGGTCAAGGTGGACGATCTCGCCGATGCGGACGACCTGTTCACCAAGCTGATGGGCGATGTGGTCGAACCGCGGCGGGAGTTCATTCAGCAGAACGCGCTGTCGGTCGAAAACCTCGATATCTGAGGCTTTCTCGCGATCCGGTTCGCCCGGATCGCGGATCGAAACCCGAAGCCTGCGCGGGCGGGCATCATGCTGATCTTGGCATGTCCCTGCCCCTATCTGGGGGTGTGGTCCAGTACTTGCCCGACAGATTATGCCGATTGAACTCAGCTCCGGCTGACACGGAACCGTTCTGTTCTTTGCAGCCTTTGTCCATTTTCCAACAGCCACTGTGCAGCAGCACCCACGCGCCGGACTTTTGAAAGATTCTCGCCGCACGAGTTTCGGTGCGCCTGAAAAATATACCCTTTATTACAGAGACTTGAGGCCATGATCACAGCGGCCCCACCCGGACAACTCACACTTTCGTTAGCGCTCTCAAACCGCGCCTTCCCGCTCATTCGGGGTTGCGGCCAAACGCCGCTGAGATACCCGTGCGCCCGTTCCAGTTCGAAACCGGCGGTCAGTTCCGCGGCGTTTCGACAGTCATAAGTAAAGGACAAAATCCTATGATCGTTTTGAGATGGGTGTTTGCGGCGGTTCTCGCTGTCGCTGCAATCTACCTTGCAGTGATGGGGGGCAGGCTCCTCTCACTCGGCGGGTCGGCCTATTACCTGTTGGTGGGGGTCGCATATCTGCTCGCCGCCTGGTGGATGGCCAAACAAGACCGACGCTCGGCCTATGTCGTATTCGGCGTGCTCGCCGTCACCATCCTGTGGTCCTTCGTCGAAGTCGGCACGGAATACTGGGGTTGGCTCCCGCGTCTGCTCGCACCGCTCGGTTTCGCGATTGCCGCCGCCCTGATGTTCACCTCGGTGAAAGAACGCACCGGCAAGGTCATGCTGGGCCTCGCCGTGATCGGCGTCGTCGGCTTCGCAGGCTTCCTCGCCCGCGGCTTTATGAACGTGCCCTATGTCAGCGCATCGAGCGACAATGAGTTCGTGATCCCTGAGGTCGACAACGAGCCGCTCAACTGGACCGCATACAGCCGGGACACGATGGGCACGCGCTATTCGCCGTTCACCCAGATCAACCGGGACAACGTGCAGAACCTCGAACTGGCGTGGACCTATGAGACGGGCCGTGACACGTCGAACGGCAACCTCGTGGACCAAAACACCCCGATGCAGATCGGCAATACGCTGTATTCCTGCACCCCGGAAAACGTGGTTCACGCGATCAACGCCACCACCGGCGAAGGTTTGTGGACGTTCGACCCGGATGCGGAAGCCATCGCCTGGCAGCGGTGCCGTGGTCTGGGCTACTACGAGATGACGCAAGCCGATCTCGACGAAGCCGCCGATCAGATCGACGCTGCGGCCCAAGGCGACGACGCCGACGCTCCGACGGATGACGCCGACACACAAGGCACGCTCGTCACCACCCAAGCGCCCGATCTGTGCCAGCGTCGCATCGTCGGCAACACCGTGGACGGTCGCCTGTACCAGCTCGACGCGACCACTGGCGAGCTCTGCACCGGCTTTGGTGACGGCGGCATGGTGAACCTGCGCGAAGGCATGTTCGAATACGGCGCGGAATATTACTACCAGACCTCCGCTCCGCTGGTCGCTGGCGACAAGATCGTCGTCGGTGGTTGGATTTCTGACAACCAGTCGCTGGATGAACCCTCAGGCGCCATTCGTGCGTTCGACGTCATCACCGGCGAACTGATCTGGGCGTTCGATCCGGGCAACCCGGACCAGTCGGATGCTCCGGCCGAGAACGAAACCTATGTGCTCGGCACCCCGAACATGTGGACGCATGCGGCCTATGACCCCGAACTCGACATGATCTATGCGCCGATGGGCAACGCTGGCACCGATTATTGGAACGCCAACCGCCCCGAAGCGTCCGAGCCGTTCAACGCGGCGCTGGTGGCGCTCGACGGTGCGACGGGTCAGGTCCAGTGGTCGTTCCAGCACGTCCATCATGACCTATGGGACTACGACCTCCCGTCGCAGCCCGCGCTTCTCGACATGCAGAACGATGCAGGCGAGATGGTCCCGGCGCTGGTGCTTCTGACCAAACGTGGCGAGATCTTCACCTTCGATCGCCGTGACGGCACGCCGATCACCGAAATCGAAGAGCGCCCCGTTCCCACGAACGGCAGTGTCGAAGGCAACATCGTCGCCGAAACGCAGCCCTATTCGGTCGGGATGCCCAACCTGACGGGTGAGCCGCTGACGGCCGCGCGTGCGTGGGGCATGACCATGTTCGACCAGCTGACCTGTCGGATCAGCTACGAACAGAACCGTCACGACGGCGAATTCACCCCTCCGGGGCTGGATTGGAGCCTGACCTTCCCGGGTCCGGGTGGCGGCTTCAACTGGGGCAGCGCGTCCTATGATCCGGTCAACCGTCTGCTCTTCGTCAACGACATGCGCATGACCTATGAGAAACGCCTCATGGAGCGCCCGGAGTACGAAGAGGTCACGGAAACCCGCGTCGCGACGCCCGATGGTCACGGGCTCGCCCCGATGACTGGCACCCCTTATGGCACCGAACTGCGTCAGTGGAACTCGCCCCTCGGCGTGCCCTGCATGCAGCCGCCGTTCGGCACTGTTACGGCCATCGACCTCGACGATCGCGAGATCGCCTGGCAGATGCCCAGCGGCACGGCGACGGAACTCGGGCCCCTCGGCACCAAGCTCGGCCTCCCGCTGACGATGGGTATGCCCGGCTACGCTGGCACCTCGGTCACGGCAGGCGGCATCGTGTTCTTCGCGGGCACGCAGGACTATTTCCTGCGCGGCTATGACGCCGAGACCGGTGAAGAACTCCTGAAACTCCCGCTGCCCGCAGGGGGGAGCGCGACGCCCATGACCTACATCTCGCCCGAGAACGGAAAAGAGTACGTGCTCTTGTCCGTCGGTGGTGCGGCCTATTCGCCGGTGACGGCGGACTACGTCATGGCCTTCACGCTGCCCGACGCCGAGTGATCCCACTTAGCGATGAAAAACGAGATGGGGCCCTCCGGGGCCCCATTCTTTTTGCGCTCCCCCGACCTCAGCATGTATGACATACGTCCAGACCAATCCGTCTCATGCGATTCAAACGGGGTCTGTCATGACGGCCAACATTCGCGGGACACTTGTCCTCGACCTCGTCGAGTTTCTCGAGAGCTTGGGCGCGGATGCGGCCGAAGTCTTTCGCGAAAGCGGCGTGTCGCCTGCCTCCATCGACCACCGCGATGCACGCGTGCCGGTCGAAGCGCCGATGGCTCTCCTCGAGGCCGCCGCGCGAACGCTCGACATGCCCGACTTTGGGCTGCGTTTCGCCGAATTCCGCCAGATGCCAGACCTCGGGCCCGTGGCACTGGTCCTGCGTGAGAAAGAGACGCTGGGCGAGGTGCTGGAGACGATGGCGCGCGCCTTTCACCTGCACTCCAGTGCGTTGTTCCTGTCGGTGGTGGATGACGGCGACCTGACGCTGCTCACCGTCGAGTTGCTCACCCGTCAGCACATCTTGTCGCGCCAGAGTGCCGAGATGATTTTGGGCGGTGTCACCGAAATGCTGCGCTGGGTGCTGGGTGCCGACTGGTCGCCCAAAGGTGTGATGTTCCGGCATACCAAGGCGCTGCCGAGCGCGATCTACCGCAAGCACTTCGGTTCGCTCCCCGGTTTCGATCAGGAATTCAACGCGATCGTGCTCGAGCCCAAGGACCTTGCCCGTTCGATCCGACGGCCCGCGACCGCACGGATGATCGACGCGCAGGCAGCCGACATTCTGTCTCGCGCCGCCGAAGCCCCCGACGTGTTTTCCTATCGCGTGCGGCAGCTGATCGTCCTGCTCATCGCGCGGGGCGAGGGGCGCGCGGATCGAATCGCGGGCCTGTTGGGTATGGACCGGCGGACGATGCATCGGCGGCTGTCGAGCGAAGGCCTGCGGTTCTCGGATCTGCTCGACGAGGTCCGGCAAGAGCTGGCGCAGCAGTATGTTCTGGGCAGCGACCGATCGCTCACGGAGATTTCCTATCTCGTTGGTTTCGAAAGCTCTTCGGTCTTCAGCCGGTGGTATCGAAACGCATTCGGAGCCGCCCCGCTCGCGAGCCGAAGGACCACGCGGCGCACGCTGACATGATGTCCCAAAATGTCAAGAAGTCGCGCGTTCGGACCTGTATGGTTGCGATCCAGCGCGCCCGCCCCGAGGAGGCCGGCGGCCAAGAGGAGGACACTCATGAAACGCACCATCTCCCGTCTCGCGGGCCTTGCCATCGCCGCGAGCTTCGCGGTCCCTGTCGCCTCGTTCGCGCAGGACTTTCCGACGAAACCCGTGACCCTCGTTCACGCCTATCCGGGCTTTGCGCTCGACGCGGTGACTCGCGCGATTGCCGAAAAGCTGCAAGAGGATTGGGGCCAGCCCGTCGTCGTCGATACGCGCCCGGGTGGCAACGAGGTCATTTCGGCCAACACGGTCGCGCAGGCCGATCCTGACGGCTACACGATTTTCGTCGGCACCGAATCCAGCTTTCTGAACAACCCGATCCTGTACTCCGAACTGCCGTATGTCCCGGCGACGGATCTTGAGCCGGTGTCGCAGCTCTTCCGGATCGAGTTCGGCCTGCTCGTGCGTGGCGGGCTCGAGGCCCAGACGGTCGAAGAATTCGACGCCATGATGAAGGCAGAAGGGGCGAGCCACACCTTCGGCTCGTTCGGTGTCGGCCACATGATGCACCTCGGAATGGAGAAATATCTGAAAGCCGCCGGGCTCGAGATGAAGCACATCCCCTATTCCAACGGCGGCCAGATGTTGCAGGACATGCTCGGTGGGCAAGTCGATGTGACGGTTGCGAGTTCCGTGCTGGCAACGCGGTTCGGAGAGGGCGGCAAGCTGCGCATGCTCGCGATGAACGGTGCCGAACGTCAGCCGTCGCTGCCGGATGTTCCGACCTTTGCCGAGGTCGGCTATCCCGATCTCGACATCTACGCGATCGTCGGCATTGCGGTGCCGGGTGGCACGCCGGACGAGATCAAAACCAAGATTCAGGAAAGCTTCGCTGCGGTCATCACTGACCCTGATTTTGTGGCCGAAGTGGCCGGTCCCAACGGCTACGAGCCGATCGCGAGCACGCCCGATGACTTTGCCGCCTTCATCGCAGCGGAATTGCCGGGGACCGAAGCTCTGATCAATGATCTGGGTGTGAGCCTCGACCAATGACCACGCGACTGACGAGACATGATATCCCCGCGACCGACGGGGATATCGAAACCGTGCGCAAGATGCTCGAGAACGTGAAGTTCGCGCAGAGCTACCGGGCCAGCGGCGACATCGCATCGCTCCGTGCGGCGACCGCGACCATGACCACGAATCCGTTCTTCCGCCCCGAGCCCGAGGGTCTGACCGTAACGCCGGGTGAGGTCGGCGGTTGCCCGGGCGAATGGATCGCAGCCGAAGGCGCGAGCGATGCGGTCCTCGTCTTCTTCCACGGCGGCGGCTACATCCGGGGCAGTCTCGACCTTGGCCGCGCCAACGCCAAGGAAATCGCGCTGGGCACGGGCTGCACGGTCTTTGCCGTCGCCTACCGTCAGGCACCAGAGGACCCGTTCCCCGCAGCCTTTGAGGATGCGGTCGCGGTCGCAAAGGCGCTTGGCGATGCCGGGCGGCGCTTTGCGCTGGTCGGTGAAAGCGCTGGCGGTGGTCTGGTGCTCGCCGCTGCGGCAGCATTGCGCGACGATGGCGCGCCGATGCCCTTTGCGGTGTCCTGCATCAGCCCCTTCGTCGATCTCAGCCTGTCCGGCGACAGCTGGGCATTCAACGATGGCAAGGACATCGCGACGCGACAAATGGGGATCGACATGATCGCCATCTACATGCGCGACGCGCCGCGTGACGATCCGCGCGCTTCACCGATCTATGGTGATCTTTCCGGACTCCCGCCCGTGCATGTGATCGTGGGCGGCAGCGAAGGCTTGCTGAGCGAGGCGCTCACCGCGGCCGAGAAGGCGGCGGATGGTGCATCCGACGTGACCCTCGACGTGTTCGAGGCGATGCCTCATGGTTTCACCAAGTACCGCTTCGATGCTGCGGATGAAGCCATGACCCGGGTCAGCGCATGGTTGCGGGCCTTTGCGGGTTTGGAGGCTGCCATATGAACCTGTTGTCCGAGCGCAACCGCGATCTTCTGGGTGGACTGGCCCTCGTCATCATCGGTCTCGGCGCCGCTGTGCGTGCTGGTACGACCCTCAGGATGGGGTCGCTCGGCAATATGGGGCCCGGGTTCTTTCCCACCGTTCTGGGTGTGGCGCTGGCTGTTTGCGGCGGCATCATCCTTGCGCAGACCGTCGTGCGTCGGGTTGGTCCGGGTGCCATCGCCCGCGTGAACCTGCGTGCCATTCTCTGCATCATCGGCGCGGTCGCGGTCTTTGCCATCGCGATCCGCCCGCTCGGTCTTCTGCTCACGGCCTTTCTCTCGGTCGTGGTCGCGGGGCTGGCGGACCCTCGCACGAAACTCGTGACACTGATCATTCTTGGAGTCGGACTTTCGGCTACCAGTTGGCTGGTCTTCATCGTGGCACTTGGCATGCCGCTGTCGGCGCTACCGTTCTGAGCCGCGACCATGCTGGATCATATCATCCTCGGCTTCTCCGAAGCGCTCACGCTCGCCAATCTCTGGTACTGTTTCGCGGGGGTGCTTCTCGGCACCTTCGTCGGCGTGCTGCCGGGGCTGGGGGCGCTGATCACCATCTCGCTCTTGTTGCCGTTCACCTACTACCTGCCGGTCGATGGCGCGCTCATCATGCTCGCGGGGGTCTATTTCGGCGCTGATTTCGGGGGCGGAACTACCTCGATCCTGATCGGGATACCCGGCCATCCGGCGGCGGCGGTGGACGTGCTCGACGGCTATCCGATGGCCAAAAAGGGCCGCGCGGGCGTGGCGTTGTTCACCAAGTGCATCGCTTCGGCTTGGGGATCGTCGGTCGGTATCCTGCTTCTGATGCTGGCGGCCCCAGCGCTTGCCGAGTTTGCGCTCAGGTTTGGGCCAGCCGAGTATTTCATGCTGATGTTGCTCGGGCTGGTCGCGGCAGCGAGCGTCGGACGCGGCTCGCCCGTCAAAGGGATCGCGATGGTCCTATTGGGCCTGCTGCTCGCGACCGTGGGCACGGATGTGAACACGGGTTTCCAGCGGTTCACATTCGGCATGCCCGAACTGTCGAACGGCATCGGCCTTATCCCGATTGCGATGGGGCTTTTCGCGCTGACCGAAGTGATTTCGAGCGTCGGCAAATCCACCGTCGCACCGGTCAGTCAAAGCCTGCGCCTGCGCGACCAGTTGCCCAGCCGCGCGGAATGGCGGCGGTCATGGCCCGCGATGCTGCGCGGCTCGGGGCTCGGCGCGGCCTTTGGCGCGCTTCCCGGCACCTCCGGCGGCATGGCGACCTTCATCGCCTATGCGCTGGAAAA
Source organism: Pseudomonadota bacterium (assembly GCA_036154315.1). Classification (GTDB taxonomy): domain Bacteria; phylum Pseudomonadota; class Alphaproteobacteria; order Rhodobacterales; family Rhodobacteraceae; genus Maritimibacter. The sequence continues at coordinate 32,665 of JAYZLL010000055.1, read as the reverse complement.
GCGGCTTTCCAAGCGGCCCGAAGAGTTCGGAAAAGGCGCGATCGAGGGGCTGGCGGCCCCGGAAGCCTGCAACAACGCAGGGGTCGGCACCGCGTTCATTCCGTCCCTGACATTGGGCATCCCCGGCGATGCTGTGATGGCACTGCTCCTCGCCGCGATGATGCTTCAGGGCATCCAGCCCGGTCCGATGGTCATGACCATGCATCCGGAGCTGTTCTGGGGCCTGATCGCAAGCTTCTGGATCGGGATGGTCATCCTCGTCGCGCTGAACATCCCGCTCATCGGCCTCTGGGTGCGTTTGTTGCGCATCCCCTATCCGCTCCTGTTTCCGTCCATCGTCCTGTTCACCTGCATCGGGGTGATGAGCGTCGGCAACTCGACCTTCGACCTGTGGCTGACGCTCCTGTTCGGGGTCGCCGGGTTCGCACTGATCCTCGCCGGTTTCGATGTCGTGCCCCTGATCCTCGGCCTGATCCTCGGCGCCCCGTTGGAAGAGAACCTGCGCCGTACCCTCCTGCTGTCTGATGGCGATTTCAGCGTGTTCCTGACCCGGCCCATCGCCTTGGCCGCCGGAGTGCTGGCGCTGGGTATCCTTCTGCTGTCCCTGCTCGCGTCCGTCCGCAATCGTCGGCGAGGTGAGCAACTGGTCGAAAGCTGACGCCCGAACGGACCTCAGGCGATCAGCGCAGACAGCTTCGCCGTGGTTTCAGCCAGCAGAGCCGAGGCGGCGACGCCGTCGATCAGGGGCAGGCCCGTGCGCGAGAACAGGTCGTCGCGCAGGTTGGCCATGCCTGCACAGCCAAGGATCGCGGCGGTCGCGCCGTCGCGGTCGCGCGCGGCGAGGACCTCTTGTGCGATATGCGCGCGGGTCTCTTCGTTGCCTTCCTCGACCACCAGCACCGGGATGCCCGAGGCGCGGACCGACGCGCAGGACCTGTCCGCTCCGAGCGAGCGGATGTTGCCCTCGATCACAGGGACCGAGACGGCGAGGGTCGTGACGACCGAGAACTTGTGACCGAGCAGACCGGCGGTCGAATAGGCCGACTGACCGATCCCGAGCACCGGGCAATGCGCGGCGGCGCGCGCCTCGGCCAACCCTGTGTCGTCGAAACAGGCGATCACGATGGCATCCACGCCTTCCTCACGCGCGGCGGGGAGCAGCGAGAGCACACCCGGCACGGCGGCGGCACCATCCGCAGGCCCTTCGATGGCGGGCGGCCCGTCGTGATTGGTCCAGCCGAGCACTTCGGCCCCCGGGTTGGCCCGGCGCGCGACCTCGACGATGCTGTCGGTCATCGCCACCGTCGAATTCGGGTTGATGTAGAGGAGTTTCATCAGACGCCCTTGCCTGCATCCGAGCCCAGACGCGCGCGGCGGCGACCGATGGTGCCGACGGTCAACAGGAACGCACCGATGATGACGAACGAGAACAGGGTGGTCAGCGTGCCGAGCGCATAGATCACCGGGGTGGTGACGTTCGTGGTCATCCCGAAGATCTCGAGCGGCAGGGTGTTATAGCTCCCCGCCGTGAGCAGCGTCCGGGCAAATTCGTCGTAGCTCAGGGTAAATCCGAACAGCGCGACGCCGATGAGCGACGGGGCGATGATCGGCAGCACCACATGCTGGATCGTCTGCCAAGCGGTCGCCCCTTGGTCGCGCGCGGCCTCTTCATAGCTTTTGTCGAAGCGGTTGAAGACCGCGAACATGATGAGCAGGCCAAAGGGCAGGGTCCACGTCAATTGCGAGCCGAAGCCCGAGGTCGCCCAATGCACCCGGAACCCGAGTTGGTTGAAGATCAGGCCGACGCCGAGCGAAATCAGGATCGACGGGATCACGAGCGATGTGATGGCGAGGTAGAACAGCACGCCGGAGCCTTGGAATTTCTTGCGGAACGCCAGCCCGGCCATGACCGAGACGACGACGGTCGAGACCATCACCATGAGACCGAGGGCAAAGGACCGGCGGAACGCGCCCCAGATGTCGCCCACCGCCTGTTCCTGAAACAGATCGCGGAACCAATGCAACGACGCCCCACGCATGGGGAACGTCAGCCCGCCCTCGGGCCCCTGAAACGACAGGATGCCAATGGTGATCGTCGGGCCGTAGAGAAACAGGATGAACAGGCCGAAAAAGGCGGCGAGGACGTAGAAGCTGCGGGGACGACGTTCCATGTCAAAGCTCCTTGCGGATGTTCACGAAGCGCAGGAGCACCGCGATCACGATGAGGACGGTCGCCAGCAGCACCACGGCGGTCGCGGCGGCGGAGGGATATTGCAAAAGCGCGATGTCGTTCGAGATCAGGCGGCCCACGTTGGCCTTCTGACTGCCCGACATGAAGCGCACCGTGATGAAGTCGCCCATGACCAGCGTCACGACAAAGATGGTGCCGATCATGATCCCCGGCTTGGTCAGCGGCAGGATCACGTGCCAGAGCGTCTGGAGGCCCGAGGCGCCATTGTCATAGGCGGCTTCGATCAGCGATTTGTCGATCCGCATCATGGTGTTGAAGATCGGGACCACCATGAACAGCGTGTAGAGATGCACGAAAGCGAGGATCACTGAGAAATCGGAATAGAGCAGCCATTCCACCGGCTGATCCACCACGCCCCATGAGATGAGCATCTGGTTGGCCAAGCCGTTGCGCCCGAGAAACGGGATCCACGAGATCATGCGAATGATGTTCGAGGTCCAGAACGGGATCGTGCAGAGCAGGAAAAGGGCGATCTGCATCGTTTGCGACCGCACATGGAAGGCGAGGAAATAGGCCACCGTAAAGCCGATGGAGAGCGTGAAGACCCATGTAATGAAGGCGTATTTGAAGGTCGCGAAAAAGACCTTGTAGGTCACCGGCGAGCCGAACAGGAACTGGTAGTTGTCGAACTGGAACGCCGGGTAGATCGAATATTCGGTCGCGCCCCAGAAGCTCACGATCACGATCATGATGATCGGCGCGACGAGAAAGCCTGCGAGGACGATGGCGAGCGGCGCGGCTTGCAGCCAAGCGATGATGGACCGGGTCATGTGGCCTCACGAGGTGTCGGAGAATAGATCGCGCGGGGAGCCGAAGCCCCCCACGCGACGGGGAAATCAGGACGCGATGAACTCGTTCCACTTGCGAACCATGTACTGGTTCTCGTCCATGACCGCGTTCCAGCAGGCCACGGCGCCCATACGGTCGTAGAACGACCCGCCATCGCGCACGTCGCCAGCCGATGCCAGTTGATCGCCGGTGGGCGAGGTGATGACGTCGGTGGCTTCCTTGCCCTCGAACCAGTAGCCCCACTCGTTTTCCGACATGAACTCTTTCGAGGTTTCCGGAACGGCCGAATAGTAGCCCTGACGCATGAGGTAGCCGCCGACCCAGCCGGAAAGATACCAGTTGATGTATTCGTAGGCCGCGTCCAGCTCCATGCCCGACAGCGAGGCCGACAGGCCCAGACCGCCGCCCCACGAGCGATAGCCCTCTTTCAGCGGCTGATAGACACAGTCGATGCCGCGCGATTTGACGGCGGTGATCGCGGGCGACCACATCGACTGGATGACGACCTCGCCCGAGGCCATGAGGTTCACGCTCTCGTCGAAGGTCTTCCAGAAGGCGCGGAACTGGCCGTGTTTCTTGGCTTCGGGACAGATCGCGACTGTCGCGTCGCTCTCTTCCGGTGTCATGTTTCCCTGGTCGCCATACTGGATCTCGCCCATCGCTTCGCAGACCATCGCCATGTCCATGATGCCGATCGACGAGATGTCGAGGATCGAGGCCTTGCCTTTGAATTCCGGGTTCAGCAGCTCTGTCCAGCTTTCGATCGGGCGACCGATCAGATCGGGGCGGATGCCCAGCGTGTCGGCGTTGTAGATCGTCGGGATCAGCGTCATCCAACCGCTTTCGTTGTCCACGAACTCGGTGCCGCCGGGGCCTTCGACGAAGCCGACGGAATGCGGCGCGGTGCCTTGGGCGATCTCGCTTTCGGGCGTCAGTTTGCCGGATTTGAAGATGCCGACGATCTTGTCGTAATTGGCGATCTTCGACGTATCCATCGCCTGCAGGTTGCCGGTCGGCCAGACTTTCTTGGCGATCCAGTATTCGATGTCGGCGATGTCGAAGCTGTCGGGCTGGGTGGCCGCGCGCTGCGTCACGCTGTCGGAATCCAGCGCGGTCATCTCGAGCGTGAAGCCGAGGTCTTCTTTCACTTTCTGCGCGACATCGTTGAGGTTCGACACGCCGGTGCCGAACTGGCGCAGCGTGATGTCCTTGATTTCCTGTGCCCAGATCATCGGCGCCGGGAGGGCCGTGGCGGCGGCAGCAGCGGCGCCACCCTTGAGCACGGCACGGCGGGAGTATCGGATTTTCGACATTGTCAGATCCCTATCTGTCGGAGTTTCAGTACGTGATTTCAGGATTGGAGGCGGTGCAGCCGCCCCTCGTCCCAGGCAAGCGACACCGCATCGCCCGGATTTTTAGGAGAAGAAAAGAACGTGGCTTCGGGGACGAGCGCGAGAACGTCCTCGCCCGTGTCGGTCTTGGCGTTCACCGCCACATGTGCCCCTTGATATTCGACCGAGGTCACGGTGGCGGGCAGACCGGCGCCATCCAGCCTGACGTCATCGGCTCGAAGCGCGACTTTGCCGCCGTCCAGCGCGATCACGTTGTGACCGCCCATGAATCGGGCGACGAATTCGGTACGCGGCGTGTTGAACACGTCGCGCGGGGTTCCGGCCTGCTCGATGACCGCGTTGTTCATCACGATCACCTCGTCGGCGAGCGCAAGTGCCTCGTCCTGCCCGTGGGTGACGTGGATAAAGCTGATGCCCAACTCGCGCTGAAGCTTCTTCAACTCGGCGCGCATGCGGATGCGCAGGAACGGGTCGAGCGCGGAAAGCGGTTCGTCCAACAGCAGCACCTTTGGCCCGGTGACGAGGGCGCGGGCCAGCGCCACGCGCTGTTGCTGCCCGCCGGAGAGTTGTGCAGGCAGACGGTCGGCGTACTGGGTCATGTCGACCAGTTCGAGCAGCTCGTTCGCCTTGGCGTGGCGGGCGGCTTTGTCGACGCCCTTCATCTTGAGCGAAAAGGCCACGTTGTCGCGCACGGAGAGGTGCGGGAACAGGGCGTAGCTTTGAAACATCATCGCGGTCCCGCGCTTGGCGGGGGGCAGATAGGACACGTCGGATTTGTCGAGCAGGATCGACCCCTCGCTGACGGTCTCATGCCCGGCAATCATGCGCAGGGTCGAGGATTTGCCGCAGCCCGAGGGGCCGAGTAGACAGACGTATTTGCCACCCGGAATGCGGTGATTCAGGTCGCGCACCGCCACCGTGTCGCCATAGCGCTTTGTCACATGGACCAGTTCGAGTTCGTATCCGGTGGTCATGTCAGTCCCTCGTTGCCTGAGAAAACGATGCGGACGTGAGGTGTCGAACGGCGAGGAGAATGCGGTCGTTAACCTTTGGAAAACCAGCTTCGCCAGTTTTTTGGGCGGCTTCCCAAAACTTGTGCGCGAAATTGACGCCAAAATCGTATACAATCTTGAAGACGAGACGTGGAGAGGGCCACGCGCTTGCGGATCGGTGCTTGCGAATCCAAATAGACAGAGAAGGATATCGCGATGAATGAATTGAACACGACCGTCTGGACCCCCGACACGATCGCTCAGGATCTCGAGCGCGCGATCCATGAACATCGCCTGACGCCCGGATCGAAGCTGGGCGAGGACGAGATCGGCGAGATCTACGCGACCAGCCGCACATCGGTGCGCGCGGCGCTTCAGGCCCTGTCCCACAAAAGGCTCGTCGAGTTGAAGCGCAACCGGGGCGCGTTCGTCGCGCAGCCCTCGGTCAAGGAAGCCCGCGAAGTCTTCGAAGCCCGCTCGCTTCTCGAACCGCGGACCGCGCGTTCGGCTGCGACGCGGATGTCGGATGAGGATCTGGCCCGCCTGCAAAGCCATATCGATGCCGAGCACACGGCGCTCCACGCAGGCGACAATGGCCGTGCGCTATACCTGTCCGGCGAGTTCCATAACGAGATTGCCCGCATCGCGGATCAGGTGACCATCGCCGCCTTTGTCGCGGAACTCGTGTCGCGCTCGTCCCTCATCATCGCGCTCTACTGGCAGCGCCGGGCCGCGATCTGCGAAAGCACCGCCCACCACATGCTGATGAAGGCCTTCGCCGAGGGCGATGGGGATGCGGCCGAGGACCTGATGAAAAGCCATCTGCTCGACCTGCTGACCTCTCTGGACCTGAAGAACAAGACCTCCGCCCCCGGCTCGCTGGCCGAGGCGCTGAAGCGGTGACGTCGGTTCTTCGCGGCGCGCATCCCGATGAGTTGAGCCATTTCTCGGACTGGGCAGCGGCAGAAGGGTGGAACCCCGGTCTCGACGACATGGCCGCTTTCCACGCCACCGACCCGGACGGTTTCTTTGTTGCCGAAATCGAGGGTGAACCGGTCGCCGCCATATCGGTGGTCAACCATTCCGACGCCCATGCCTTTCTCGGGTTCTACCTGTGCCGCCCCGCGTATCGCGGTGCCGGGATCGGCTATGCCCTATGGCAGCACGCGCTCGACCATGCGGGCGCGCGCACCGTCGGGCTGGATGGTGTTGCGGATCAAGAAGCCAATTATCGTAAGTCCGGATTTCAGCGCGCGGGGGCGTCCGTGCGATACGCGGGCGCGTTGACTGGCCAGCCGGACCCGCGGGTCCGAGCGGTCGAGGCTGGCGACTTCGACACGGTGCGGGCGCTGGATCGCGCGGCAACGGGCGTGGAACGTGACGCGTTTCTCGCCCAATGGAAGACGGACACCGAGACGCGCCGGACCCTGATGCTGGCCGACGAAACCGGATTTGCGACGATCCGGCGCTGCCGTGAGGGAACCAAGATCGGCCCGGTGATCGCGCCATCGGCTGAGGCGGCGATGACCCTGTGTCGGGCTGCGGTCGCTGCCGTCCCGTCTGACCACACCTTCATCGACCTACCCGATACAAGTCAGGACCTCATCACGCGCCTGACCGGCGAGGGCTTTGTCGACACTTTCGCCACGGCGCGGATGTATCGCGGGCCAGCCCCCGCCGCGAGCGCTCTGCAACAGGCCATCGCGACGATGGAACTCGGCTGACCGCGCCGTCATATGGCCTGCGGCTGACGTGGGGTGAGCAAGAATTCGTCCGAACGGCGCAAGAGCGTCACACCGACGATCACGAACCACGCGATTGCGCCAAGCCCGAACACGGCCCCAGCGACCTCGCCGAACGGGGGAACGATGGTCGCCAGCCCGCCAGCCCCGGTCGCGATCCCTAGAAAAGCGGCAGGTTTCGCCAGAACTCCCGACCGAAGACCGCCCAAGGATGCGCAGGTGATCCAAAGCCCGCCTGCGATCTCGTTCCCGCCACCAAGGCCCAGCTCGACGGCGTGCAGAACTGACCACAGGTCCGCCGCAGCTTGGGGCTCGAGCGGATAGAGAACCGCGACTTGTTCGACCGCCACGTTCGCGATCATGCCCGCGCCAAGGACCAGACCGGCCCAGATCAGTCCGATGGACCGCGTGATGCGCGCGAAGTCTGGGCGAACCTCGGCCAACAGGCGTGCGAGGGCCGTGACGAGGACCAGCAGCGCGACCGCATTCACCACGTAGATCGTGGTGTTCCAAGCGATCAACACGCCGGGTCGCGCGTCGATGAACGAAACTACGGCTTTTGCATCGACGTGGTTCGTGCCGAACCCGAGAGGCGCAAGCACGGTCACGAGCAGGGCAAAGCCGAAGATGTATGTGCTGGCACAGACGAGAGCGGCCCATCCGCCCAGTTTGGTCAGGCTCATGTCCGGTTCTCTGGCTCAGAAGATGCACTCAGCGCCTCGAAATGCTGTTGCAGATGGCGGCTTCCACGCTTTTCCCCGACCATGTCCATCGACATCGCAGTGAGAAAGAACTGTGCAGGCCCGTGAACACGCCGTGGCGTGACGCGCGGCAGAATGGCGAGGGCAAAACGCCGCAACATGTCCGGCAGCTTCGTGATCCGACTGGGTCGACCCAAAGTCTCAAACGCCAAGGTAGCGAGCTCTTCGTGGGTAAAGGTGTCCGGGCCGCCGACATCCAGCCAGCTTTCGCCGCGCTCCACGGCATCGCCGATTGCATGTGCGAGGTCTTCGCCGTGGATCGGGTTGATCCGATGACGGCCCGACCCGAACAGCCAGACCCGCCCCGACCGGGCCATAGCCAGGAAATCTCCCATATCCGAGAAATACCCCGAGGGCGCGATGACCGTGTGCGGCGTGGGCGAAGCGCCGAGCGCATCGACGAATGCCGCCTTGGCCGCGACCAGAGGGACATGCCGCATCCGGTCGGCATTCAGCACATGGACATAGGCGAACCGCCCGACACCGGCGCGCTCGGCCTCGCGCAGCAAGTTCAGGTTCGCCTGATAATCGACGTCGCGATAGCTCAGGCCGTCTGCCTGCCGCGTGATTCCTAGAGCGGAGACCACCAGATCGACACCGTCCATGATACCGGTCAGGGTTTCGGGCCGGGTCGCTTCGGCTTCGATCAGCGTGTCGGCGGCAAGGGTGCGGGCGCGGGTCTTGTCGCGGACGAGCGCGGTGACGTACCAGCCGCGCCTCCCGAACTTCGCGCATAGATAGCGGCCGAGATAGCCGGTGGCCCCGGCGATGAGAACGGTGCTCATAGTCTGTCCTTTCACAACAGGGCCACGGCCAGCGACGCGATGAACATGACGCCCGTGACCGGTCCCCACAACATGCGTTCCGGCCGCGACCGGCTAGCGGCGTTGGCGAGCGCGGTGAGGGCCGTCAAACCCAGCGTCACCCAGAACAGGAGCGGTGGGAGACCCGCGTCGAGGACGCCCGAGAAGCTCAGGACCGAGGCGGCCATGAGCACGAGCAACCCGACCTGCACCAATGCGAAACCGCGCCAGAGCGGGGGCAACGCGTGCGGAAACTTGCCCCCAACTGTGAAACGCCCCCAAGGCGCACCCGCGACAAGGCCGAGGTGCATGAGGATGGGCAAGGTTGCCGATGCGGCATAAATGACGGCGGGAAGCGTTGCGGTCATGTGTCGGTCCTCGGGTCATGGGGCTCATTGGGCGTTTGCAGGTGGGTCGCGCGTTCTGCCGCGACACCGTGTTCATGCCGCGCCAAACGCCCCGCCGGGCGGTTCAGTCCCTGCCCGGTCAGCAGATCGTGCAGCGCGTCAAAGCGGTGGCGGCGATGTGCGAGCAGGAACGAGGTGGATTGCCAATCTCCGTTCATGACGCTCACCCGACGACCCGATGGCCACGCCCGCGCAGACATTCGATGACGATGGACTCGCGGCGTTCCGACACGTCCACCGCGCTTGCTACGCCACCGGCCAGCGCGCCGGCCACGGCCCCACCCACAGCGCCGCCGACCACGTCCATGTCGCCGTCCAGCGCGCCAAAGACGGCACCTGCACCTGCACCCAGCACGGCCGCGGCTCCGGTTTCCTGATCGAGTTGTTTCTGCGCGCGGGCAAGCTCCTGACATTCGGTCAGGTCGGCGTGAAAGGCCGCCGTCGGCGCGCCGTCCAGAATCGGTGTGTAGTTCGCGCCCATGTCGTCGCAGGCCGACAGCGTCAGAGCTCCGGCGCAGAGGGCAATAATCTTGGTGTTCATGTCGATATCCTTGGTCATCCGTTATGATGACGGGGACATAGAACCGTGCTCACCGGATCGGCATGACCGCAGAGATCATAGGTTTGACACTTGGCGACAACCGACGGTCTACCGTCCGTCCCGGAATGCGGTCGGGCTCTGGCCGGTCCAACGCTTGAACGCGCGGACAAAGGATGACGCTTCTGAGAACCCCAGCAGGTAGGCGGTCTCGTTCACCGACACTTTGCGCGCGGTCAGATAATCGCGCGCCATCCGTTCGCGCAGGTTGTCGTGGATTTCGGCGAAGGTGACATTCTCGTCCTTCAGTCGCCGATATAGCGTCTGCCGGCTCATCCCGAGGTCGCGCGCCACACGGTCCATCGACAATGAGCCTTTGTGCAGATCGGGGAGGATCTGGGCCTCGATCCTTGCGCGGATCGTATCGGATTGACCGATCTCTTCGAGCAGCGCGTCCGCATGTCGGGTGAAGAGGCCAAAGGCATAGGCGTTGCCCGGCTCGAATTCGCTGTCCGCGGTCACCCAGATCGGATCGATCCTGAGCGCGTTGCGCGTCGTCTCGAAAGTCACGGGGATCTGGAAGAGGTCGGGATACTCGGCCACGTGGGGCGGCGGCGCGTATGTCACCTCCATCTCGAGCGCGAAGGGGACGCCGGGAAACGACCGCCGGAATTCACTGATGAAGCGGGCGAAGGAGGCCTCGAGCCCGATGTAATCGGGCCCCGCGACCGGAAGGTTGTCGACGATCCAGACCTTTCCCTTGTTCTGCACCAGACTGAACCGATCACGGTCTGCCAGAGCGTCGCTTTCGGCCATCAGCCGCATATAGCGGTTCAGTTGCTCGATCGAATGCGAGAGGGAGGCTGAACTATGAACGATCTGCCCGACCACCGACATGGTTTCGAGCCGGGATTCGAGCGTATGGCGCAGAAGCAGCGCTGTATCGCCCGTGGTTTCGATGCTCGCGGCGATCAGCGCCTGATAGGCGGCCACCGGCACGCGGTTGTCCTGATCGGCAAGGTCTTCGGCGGTCAGGCCGATCGTGGCGAGCAGCCCATCGCGGGGCGCGCCCTGTTCGGTTGCGAAATCCAGAAGGCCTGAAACAAAGCCCGCCGCCATCATCGGTTGCGACATGAAATGGTACCTAAGGTCAATTTCGTGACACCTTAGGTCATCGGTTATCGGCCGAAAACCATCCAAACTGACCTTATTGGACATTTAGGAGGGTCCCGGAATGAAACCCATGCGTATTGCGGCGTTGACGACCGGCGCGCTGATCGTCGCGGCAGGCCTCGCCTTTGGTGGGCTGATGGTGGCGACCAGTGACGAAGCTCCCGTGCGCGAAACGGTCATGACGGATGAGAGCCTGCCGGTGCTCACCGTGAACGGCGTTAAGCTGCATGGTGAAGTTGTCGGACCTGAGAATGCACCGCTGGTGATCGTGCTGCATGGCGGCCCCGGTGGCGACCACCGCTCGCTGCGCGCGCTTGAGAATCTGGCGGACGATTACCGTGTCCTCATGTTCGACCAGCGCGGCGCTGGCCTGTCCGAGCGTGTGTCGCAGGATGCACTGACCATCGACGCCTACTTGGACGACATCGACGCGCTGGCCGCGCGCTATGCGCCGGATGACGAAATCATCCTCATCGGGCATTCTTTCGGGGCGATGCTGGCCGTGGGCTACATGGGGTATCGGCCCGAACGCGTGGCGCGTGCGGTTCTGATCGAGCCGGGTTTTCTCGACGAGGCCGGGTATGCGGCGTGGGAGGACAAGCGGCAGACCATCGCAGGGTCGGGGAGCGTGACGATGACCGGGCTGCTCGCCGGGTTTCGCGCGCGCAACGTGACCAGTGCGGACGACGCGGCGCAACGCGACTATATCGTGGGCGAAGTCGTCCATGCCTTTGCCGATCATCCGGACAATCCGTATCACTGCGCGGGCGAGAGCTACGCTGCCCCGTCTTGGCGGTTCGGCGGACTGGCGAGCGATACGTTCTGGGCCAATCCTGAGCCGCTCTTTCCGTTGATGGAGGCGGGGACGGGCGTGAGAACCCCGGTCATGTTCATGGCAGGTGGCTGCAACGATTGGACGGGCGAGGCGCTGCAAGCCGATCATGCCGCCCGTTTCACCAATGCCGAGACGGTTACGATTCCGGGCGCGGGCCACGATGTCGTGTGGGATCAGGGCGATGCCGCGCTCGACGCGATCCGTGCATTCGTCGGCGCGCGGTAAGCGGGCCTACGCGTCTTCGGCGGCTCTGACGCGCGCGCGAAGGATCGACAGGAACGTGGTCACCGCATCGCTCGGCGGGCTTTCCGCGTAGCGCGTGATCCCGATCGAAACGCGCGATCCCGGCAGCCGCATGTCCACCGGTCGCAGCGCCTCGGGCAGATTGCGCAGGCCGGATTTCCCGTAGCACAGAAGGGCGATCGACCGGCTGGCGAGGATCATCTGCTCGGCATTCGAGAAGGAAAACATCTCGGCCGACTGGGCCGGAGGCAGGGTGCCTGCCGCGCGGAACATGCGGTCGAAAAACCTGCGGATCGGCGTGCCATGCGGTGCCACGATCCACTGTTCCTTGGCGAGTTCGGCCATCGTGGGACGCCGGGTGTGAACCGGATGATCGGCGCGGGCGATCATCATGTAATCCTCGTAATAGAGATGCTCTTCTTCCATCTCGGGAAAGGGCGAAGGCTCCCGCAGAACCCCGAGGATCAGGTCGATTTCACCGCGACGAAGCGCCTCGATCAACGTGTCGTAACCACCGGGCACGGCGACGAGTTGCACCCTTGGGTGGGCCTGCGTGATCTCTCCAAAAGCCTGCAGCACGAGCGTCTGGCCCGAAAACGGCAGCATCCCGACCGAGACCCGCCCCACCAGCGCATCGCCGGTTTCCGCGATCAGAGCCGGGATGTCGGCAAGCGCCGCGCTCACCCGGTCCCAAAGCGCGGCCATCGCACGCGCCGCATCGGTCGGTTCCATCCCGGTGCGCCGACGGATGAAGAGCGCGGGGGAGATATAGGCGGTCATGTCGCCGAGCGATTGGCTGACGGCGGGCTGCGACATGCCCAGCGACCGCGCGGCGGCGGAAACGGTGCCGTGCCGCACCACGGCAGACACGGCCCTGAGATGCCGCCAGCGCACCAGTTTGGGCAGCCTCAGCGGCCCCTCATGCGCCAACGCGCCCCTCTCGACCTGCTCCAGATCGGCTGCGATCCGGCGGCATTGGTCGATGACGATTTCACCCGTCGCGGTCGGCTCGGACCCTGACCAGCCACGCTGAAACAACGGCACCGCGAGCCGCGCCTCGGCATCGTGAAGCGTGCGGGAAAAGGCGGGTTGCGACATGGCCACCGATTCGGCGGCCTCGGACAGCCGACGATGCTCGGACAAGGCCCGGATGACGCGCACATGGCGGGCGGAAAGGGGCGGCGACGCGCTTTGCATGACTGTGATATAAGCAAAATGGCGTATCATATACAATCTGCGCATAAGCGGTGTCGACGACCCGTCCTTATATCTCGTTCGACACAGATCTCGGGAGGAACGCATATGTGCGCCAAGACGCTTGAAGAGCGGCTACAGAACTACGACAGCCCCTTTGCCATGCTCTACGACAACCAGATGGGGCGCTATCCGTTTCCCATCGAAACCGAATACACCCATTGGGCCGAAGAGCAGCGCGCTTGGCGCGAAGGCGTGGCGCTGATGAACCAAAGCTTCCACATGACCGACCTTTACGTCAAAGGCCCGGATGTGATGAAGCTGCTCTCGGATATCTCGGTGAACAGCTACGCCAAGTTCGGCAAGGGTAAGGCCAAGCAGATCGTATGCGTGAACCATGACGGCTATCTGATCGGCGACTCGATCGTGTTCGGTCTGGAAGACGACGAAGTGAACATCGTCGGTCGCCCGATCGTGCCGAACTGGGTTCAGTACCACGCCGAAACCGGCGGATACGACGTCGTCTGCACCCGCGACGAGCGTAAACTGGACGATCCCGACAATCGCCGCCTGACCTATCGCTACGAGGTGCAGGGTCCCAAGGCGCTCGATCTTCTGAACGAGGTGAACGAGGGCGGCGAGCTGACCACCAAGTTCTTCAACATGGGCGAGATCACCATCGCGGGCTGCAAGGCGCAGACGCTGTCCCACGGGATGGGCGGCGCGCAGGGGCTCGAAATCTGGGGTCCGTTCGACGAGGGCGACAAGGTCAAGGCGCGGATCATGGAAGTGGGCGAGAAATACGGCCTGCGTCTGGTCGGCAGCCGCGCCTATGCCTCTGCCGCCGCCGAATCCGGCTGGGTGCCGAGCGTGCTTCCCGCGATCTACACCGGCGAGAAGATGAAGCCCTATCGCGAATGGCTCAAATCCACCTCGTTCGAGGCGCTCTCGACCCTCGGCGGGTCGATGAAGTCGGGCAACATCGAAGACTACTACATGACCCCGTGGGACGTGGACTATGGCCGCGTGGTCAAATTCGACCACGACTTCATCGGTCGCGAGGCGCTCGAAAAGATGGCCGAGCAGCCCCAGCGCAAGAAGATGACGCTGGTGTGGTATGCCGAGGACGTGCTGGCCGTGAACGCCGGATACATGGACGATGGCGACCTGCCGACCAAGAACATGGACTTCCCCGCCGCGCATTACGCGAGCTATCCCTATGATCTGGTGACGAAAGACGGCCGTACCGTAGGTATCTCGATCGCACCTGCCTATTCGGCGAACGAACGGGCCTGGATCAGCCTCGCGGTGCTCGACCCCGAGGTGGCGGAAACGGGCACTGAAGTGACGGTAACGTGGGGTGAACCCGATGGCGGTTCGTCTAAACCGACTGTCGAGCGGCACCGTCAGATCGACGTGAAGACCGAAGTGCATCCGTGGCCGATCCACGATGCGGTTCGCGAAACGTATCGCAAACAGACTTGAGGAGAGGACCGATGGCTGTGGTGAATATGATGCAAAACCGTCCGGCGGGCGCCCAACTGGCGGCGCTGCTCGAGGGCGTTTCCATCGAAGTGATGCCCCGGACGGCGGCGAAGGTCGAGGATTTCACGGCGATCCTGCCGGAAAACACCCGCATCTACATCGCCCATATCGAGGGCACCCCGATCCAAGAGATGGTGGACACCGCCAAGCGCCTTGCCGCCGCCGGGTTTCAGGTGATGCCGCACTTCCCGGCGCGGATCATGAAAGACACCGCCGAGCTCAAGGACTGGATCGACCGCTACGTGTCGGAAGCCGGTGTCGAGCAGGCGCTGCTTCTGGGCGGCTCGCCGACCACGCCGGTCGGGAAACTCGACAGCTCGATCCAGCTTCTGGAAACCGGATACTTCGACGGGTTCAAGCGTCTGCACGTCGCGGGCCACCCCGAGGGCAACGGTGACATCGACGCCAAGGGTTCGACCCAGAACGTCGACGAAGCCGTGCGCTGGAAACAGGCCTATGCCGACCGTTCCGGCATCGACATGGCACTGACCACCCAGTTCGTCTTTGCCGCACAGCCGATGATCGACTGGGCCGAGCGTCTGCAGGCCGACGGCATCACCATGCCGATCCACGCGGGCGTCGCCGGTCCGGCGAAGCTGCAGACCCTCATCAAATACGCCATCGCCTGTGGCGTCGGCCCCTCGCTGACCGTGCTTCAGAAACGCGCGAAGGATCTCACGAAGCTCCTGAAGCCGTTCGAGCCGACCGAGGTTCTGACCGATCTTGCAGCCTACAAGGCCGAGAACCCGGACAGTCTGATCGACAAGGTGCATGTCTTCCCGCTGGGCGGCATCAAGAACAGCGCCGAGTACATCCGCGAAAACGGCTGATCCCTCCTCCCGGACCAGCACGTCTGACCCGTCGCCTGCTTTGGGCGGCGGGTTTTTTTGTTGGAGTGCGCCTGAAGGCGCACGCGTTGGGAGCCCGTCTTTTACGAACCGTAAAAGACGGTCGGAATGAGGGGCGCTGCCCCTCAAACGCCCCGAGGTTTCTGGAAACGAAGAAGATCAGTCGCGCCCCAAAAGGCGGTCGTGATGTTGTCGGAGCATGAAAAGGCCTGCGACGGCGAGGACGAGCGCTATGGTCGCGACGTAGAGCGGGGAAATCCATGTGGGATCGTACTTGGGGAAAATGCCCGACTTTGCGAGGGAGGTGATGTGCATCAGCGGGTTCCACCACAGGACCGACTGCACCTCGTCCGGGAAGTCTTCGTAGAGAAACAGGACGCCCGACACGATGAACAGGGGCCGAGACGTAAAGCCCCAGAGGCGGGCCACGATCGGCAGTTCCATGAACAGCCAGCAGGTAAAGATCCCGAACCCGCCCCCAAGCGCTAGGGCGAGGCCGACGGCGGTCAGGACCGGGATGAGGTCAAAGCGCAGGCCGTGGCCGGAAAAGGTGGCGATGCCGTAGAGCAGCAGGAAGAACACGACCGTGGCTGTCAACGCGTTCAGGAACAGGCGCGCGAGGACCGTGTCGAGCCAGATGACGGTCGGGAACCTCAGGAGCGGGCGCGAGAACTTGAGCGCGGCGGTCACCGGGCCGCTCACCTGTCCGAAGATCGCGAAGACGAGGTGGCCCGAGGCGTAATACATGATGAAGGACGTGCCCAGTCGCGGCGTTTTCTGCAGAAAGCTGAAGGCGAAGGTAAGCGCCACGATCATCAGGAGCGGTGCGGTGAACGCCCAGAGGTAACCCCCCGGCGATTTGCCGTAGCGGGCCGACATTTCACGCAGGATCAGCGCCCCCACGGTGCGCAGCGTGGGGAAGGAGCGTTTCGCCCCGCGTCGGGGTCGGGTGATGTCGCTGGCGGTCAGGGGCTCTCTCGCGTTCTGGCGCCGACCCCGTGGTTTCTGTAGAAGGGGAAGGACGACTTCAACGTAAGGTAGAAAGGCGCGGCGTGCCAGAAGGGCGAGCAGGACAGTCGCAGCAGGACGAGCCGACGGTGCTGGTGCGCCCGATGGCGGGGCCCGCGCGGCGCAAGCGTCGCCATGTCGGGCTGATGCTGTCGGTCCTTGTCATCCTGTGCCTGCCGCTCGCGGTAATCGGCTGGTACGCCTATGGGCGCGCCGTCGATCAGTATGCCTCGGACCTCGGGTTCACCGTCCGACAGGAGGATCAGGGGCAGACGCAGGCGCTGCTCGGGGGGCTTGCGCAACTGGCAGGGCCGAGTGCGGCGGGCGGGGCATTGGATGGCGACATCCTGAACGAATTCATCCGCAGTCAGGGGCTGGTCCGTCGCATCGATGACCGGCTGGACCTTTGGGCGCATTACTCGGCGCCACACAAGGCCGATCCGGTTTTTGCGATCACACCCGGCGGCACGATCGAAAACCTCGCCGAGTATTGGGCGCGGATCGTGACCATCGACTATGATCAAGCGACGGGGCTCATCGGGGTCGAAGTGCGGGCGTTCGATCCGGCGTTTGCGCAGCAGGTGGCGCAGGCGGTGCTCGAGGAGAGTCAGAGCCTCGTCAACGATCTGAACGCGGCGGCCCGTGCCGACCTCGTCAACGCGGCGGAGCAGGAGGTGTCGCTGGCGCTTGACCGGCTCAAGTCTGCGCGTGAAGCGCTCGTGAGCTTTCGCACTCGGACCCAGATCGTCGACCCCGAGACCGATCTCGAGGCGCGGATGGGGGTGCAGACCTCGCTCCAGCAGCAACTCGCGCAGGCCTTGGTAGAATACGATCTGCTCGTCCAATCCGCGGGTGAGGCTGCGCCGAGCGTCATTCAGGCTGAACGCAAGATCGACGTCATCCGGGACCGACTGGCCGAGGAACGTCAGGCGTTCGCGGCGGATCAGAGCTACACCGGGGTCGAGGGCTATCCGGCGCTGATCGCCGAATACGAAAGCCTGACGGTCGACCGCGAATATGCCGAAGAGACCTATCGCGCGGCCCTTGCGCAACTCGATGCGGCCAAAGCGAATGCGGCGCGCCAGAGCCGTTATCTTGCGACCTACGTTCTGCCGACGTTGCCCGAGGCGCCGGTCTATCCTCGCCGGCTTCAGATCATGCTCGTCTCGCTTCTGTTCCTGTCGCTCGGCTGGGCGCTCTTTGCGCTCATCTACTATTCGGTCCGGGATCGCGGGTGATGCTGCGCGGCTCGAACCTATCCAAGAGCTACATGGTCAAAGGCAAGCCGAAACGGGTGTTGGATGGGCTCGACTTCGACCTGCCGGACGGCGTGTCGCTTGGCCTTCTCGGTCGCAACGGCGCGGGCAAGTCCACGCTGCTGTCGATCCTGTCCGGGGCCGTGCTACCCGATGCGGGCGAGGTGGTGACCGATGGGACGATCTCATGGCCGGTCGGGCTGCGTGCGGCCTTTCACAAGGACATGACGGGGGTTCAGAACGTCCGCTTCGTGGCGCGGGTCTATGGGGTAGACAGCGACGAGCTGGTGGATTTCGTTTATGACTTTTCGGAACTCGGCGATCACTTCTACATGCCGTTCAAGACCTATTCGTCGGGTATGCGGTCGCGCATCTCGTTCGGGACCGCGATGGGCATCCATTTCGACACCTACCTCGTGGATGAGGTGACGGCGGTCGGGGATGCCGCGTTCAAGCGCAAGAGCCGGGCGGTCCTGCGCGATCGGCTCGCGCGGTCATCGGCGATCATGGTCAGTCACAACATGGACGAGTTGCGTGCCTGCTGCGACGCAGGTCTGGTTCTGCACCGGGGCAAGGCAGAGTATTTCGACACCATCGAGGCTGCGATCCGGCGGCATGAGGGTGACATGGCGCGGCTATGATGCCTAACCAGTCGTAAACACCCCAAAGAATTGAAATCGAACTCCGCGTGCGCGCCATAATTATGCGCCGTCCGCCGCCACGACTTGGAGCGATCCCACCTCTGCCAATGCGCTGGGGGTGGATATGGCTATCATCGTTCAGGGTCACTTTTCGTCGGGCATTGCTGCGCTCGACACGGGGATCACCGATATCGAGATCGTGCCGAATGGCGCGGGGCTGACGCTGTTCACGCATTCGGGCCGTAACGGCGGACTGGCCGGTTGGGGTGTGTCCGCTTCCTCCGCCACGCTGGTGGATCAGGTCGTCTATAACGCGGGATGGATCGGCGGCACCGGGGAGTCCATCGCCATCGACGCGGCCCCCGGAGGTGGGAGTCAGGCGCTTTTCGGGTCCGTGTCGAACGGTATGCTCAGTGCCTATGCGGTGGGTCAGAACGGCGCGGTGGGGTCTGTGTCGTCCTACACCGGCATGGGCAGCGAATTGGCCCGCCTGACCGATATCGAAACCGACGGCGACACGGTGGTGTTCGCCGATGCGCTGGGCCAGTTCGGTGTCGGCGCGCGCGCGGGATCGGGCGCGGTCACGAACCTGACCGTGCTGTCCGATGGCGAGGACAGTCATTTGGCCTTCGTCACAGCGGTCGCCACCGCGACGGTCGGCGGACAAACGATCGTGTTCGCGGGTGACGCGGGCGAAGACGGGCTGACCAGTTTCGTCATGTCGTCCGGCACGCCTGTGCTGGCGGACGCGGTAGGCCCCGAAGACGGGGTGGGCATCATGGACCCCAGGGCCATGACAGTGGTCGAGGTTCAGGGCCAGAGCTTCCTGATCCTCGCCTCGGCCCAAGGCATGAACGGTGCGCTCACCGTCTTTCACGTTCAGCCTGACGGATCGCTCACGCGCGCGGACCATATCACCGACAACCTCAACACGCGCTTTGGTGGGGTCACCGATATCGCAAGTGTCGAGCATGACGGGCGCACCTATCTGGCCGCAGGCGGCGCGGATGACGGCGTGTCGCTTTTCGTGGTTCTGCCGGACGGGCAATTGCAGTTCCTAGACGCCATCGAGAACACCTGGACGAATGGCGCACCCGGGCAGGCGGCGCTTGCCGACGTGACCGCGATTGCCGGGGGCACGGTGGCCGACGTCCTGCATTTCTTCGTCGCGAGCGAGGATGTGGGCGGTGTCACCAGATTGACCTACGATGTGTCCGATCAGGGCGTGATGCAGCACCGCACCGCCACCAATGGCGGCAGTCTCGTCGGCGGTGGTGCGGACGATATTCTGGTCAGTGGCGCAGGGTCCGATACGATCTCGGCAGGGAACGGGGATGACATCCTCGTCGACGGGGCCGGGCTCGACATTCTGACCGGCGGTTTCGGTGCCGACGTCTTTGTGATGCGCGATGACGGGACCGAAGATCGGATCATGGATTTCGATCCGACCGTCGACACGCTCGACCTGTCCTCATGGCCGTTCTTTTACGATCCGGCCTCGCTGACCATCGTGCCGAACGCCAATGGTGCTGTGGTGACATGGCGCGACG
Source organism: Pseudomonadota bacterium (assembly GCA_036154315.1). Classification (GTDB taxonomy): domain Bacteria; phylum Pseudomonadota; class Alphaproteobacteria; order Rhodobacterales; family Rhodobacteraceae; genus Maritimibacter. The sequence goes on along the minus strand of JAYZLL010000055.1, from coordinate 12,737 downwards.
AGGTGCTCGTTCTGCGTTCGGCTGACGGTAATCCCCTGTCGGCGGGTTCCGTGCGAAATGCCGTTCGCGAGACGCCGGATCGGGCGATGGACCTGTCCGGCTACGATTTCCCGGTCTGGGACGGAACCCTGGACGAAGAGCCGGACGTGGTCTTTGGCTACGACATCGGCGACACGGACGGCGACGACACCGTCACAGGCGGTGCGGGGTCCGAGATGATCGCGCTGTCGACCGGGAACGACGAGGTGCATGCGGGCGGCGGCGACGACCGGGTCGACGGTGGCGCCGGGCACAAGACGGTCTATCTGGACGATGGCGACGACACCTTCGACGACAAGGATGCGAGTACCGCTCAGGACGGCGACGTCGTGCGGGGCGGGGCGGGTGACGACACGCTCCTGATGGGTCTCGGCGACGATGACGTGGACGGCGGCACGGGTCGCGACCTTATCCGCTCCGGCGGCGGCAACGACCGGGTGACGGGCGGCGCGGGCTCAGACGAGGCATGGCTCGGGGCTGGGAACGACGTGTACCTCGATGGCGACGACGAAGGCGCCGATCACAACGATATCGTCTACGGCGAAGAGGGCGACGACGAGATCACGACCGGCAACGGCGACGACCAGATCGACGGTGGCGAGGGGGACGACCGGCTGGGCGGGCGCGCCGGGAACGACATCATCTTTGGTGGCTCCGGCGTGGATTTCATCTGGGGCGCGACAGGCGACGATCAGCTCCGGGGCGATGACGGCGATGACGAAATCTTTGGTGGATCCGGGCAGGATCACATGCTCGGCGGCGCCGGGAACGACCTCATGGAAGGTGGAGCCGACGACGATACGGCGCATGGCGGTGACGGAGACGACACCGTGCGGGGTCAGGACGGAGACGACCACCTCATCGGTGATGAGGGGAACGACCTGATCTACGGCGACGATGGGCGCGACCGGCTCGTCGGAGGTGACGGGTCCGACATGGTCTATGGCGGGAGCGGCAATGACGAGCTTTACGGCGAAGGCGGCTTCGACCGCATGTTCGGCGAAGACGGGAACGACACGATGTACGGCGGCGAACTGCGAGATGTCCTTTGGGGCGGGAACGGTGACGACGTCCTGTATGGTGGCGCCTGGCACGACATCCCCAAAGGGCAGGGCACCAACGACCGTATCTATGGTGGCAACGGCATCGACACGATCTGGGGCGGCTGGGGCAATGACACCCTGCGTGGGGAATGGGGCGAAGACAGGATCTACGGCGAATCCGGCAACGACGTGATCGACGGCGGCGGAATGAACGACTGGATCGACGGTGGGACCGGCAACGACCGGCTTTATGGCGGTCACGGCAAGGACGTCATCTTCGCTGGCGTCGGCGCGGACCGATTGTATGGCGGCTACGGTAACGATGTCATGTTCGGCCACGGCCACAACGACGTCATGTTTGGCGGTGTGGGGATCGACCGGATGCGCGGGGGCTGGGGCAACGACGTTATCCACGGCGAGTGGGGCGCGGACAAACTTTGGGGAGAACTCGGCAACGACCGGATATATGGCGGTGGGCTGAATGATACGATCATCGGAGGCGCCGGGAACGATGTGCTCTATGGCGGGTCAGGGGCCGACCGCTTTGAATTCGGGCGCTGGGACGACCGCGACAAGATCATGGACTTCTCTATGGCAGACAAGATCGTGCTGCACGGCGTGGCCCGCTCGTTGGTGGACGTTCACGTCTCGGGCAATAGCACGATCATCGAATGGGGCAGCGAGAGCGTCCAGCTCGTCAACTTTACCCACGGTGGTTTCGACAAGGGAGACATCATCTTCGACTGATCCATCACGTTAGCAGCGTCAGAGCATCCGTAATGTCGTCGGACCCGGTCAGCCCTGCGAGCAGGATCGTGCCGCCATCGTCGAACATCAACCGCAGACCCGCTGGGTCGGTGTGGATCTGCACCGGCCACGTTTCGACCAGCAGGCGATCCCGCGAGGGATTGAAATCGGTGATCGTGTCACGCCCGTCGCCAGCCATGAAAACGAAGGTATCCGCGCCAAAGCCCAGCGTGACCAGATCGTCACCCGCGCCGCCACGCACCCGGTCGTCGCCCGGTCCGGATTGGATCACATCGTTCCCGGCGCCGCCATCGATCACATCCCGTCCCTTGCGCCCGAGGATGAGGTCGTCGCCGGGCCCGCCCATGACTTTGTCGTCGCCTTGCCCGGCAAGGATCACGTCGTTGCCTGCGCCCCCGAACACCGTGTCGTCGCCACGACCAGCAGACACCCAGTCGTTCCCGGTGCCGCCCTCGACGGTGTCGTGCCCCCGATGCGCCGTGATGCGGTCGTCGCCACCCGCGCCCACCAGCCGGTCATTGCCGCGCCCGGACCACAGGACGTTGTCCGCATCGTTCCCGATGATCCTGTCGTTTCCCGTCCCGGTCGTTGCGTTCTCGATCACCACGCCATGCGCGATGGTGAATCCGCCTGCGACCGCCCGGGCCGAGGACAGGTACCCTCCGCCGCCTTCTCCATAGGCAAGCGTCGCCGCCCGCAGGTCGATCAGGGCGTCGCGCAGACCGTCGTAGCGCAGCGTGTCGGTTCCCCCGGTGTCCCAGATCGCGCGCCAGCTTGTGCCTGCGAGGTTGGCTTCGGGAAGCAGATAGACGTCGTCCCCGCCCCCCGTCTCGGGGTTGGCGCCGTAGACGGCCTGCAGCGCGGCGATGTCGAGCGCCATTGGCCCGGACTGATAGCCCCATGAGCCAGCAAGCGACCCGAACGTGCCCCAATCGCCGTCGTTCCAGCCGAAGTTGTAGGACATGGTTGTGTAGACGCCCTGATTGAGCCCTGCGAAACCGTAGTCCCCGAACGCCGACAAGACGCCCGTCATTACCAGAGACGTGCCGCCCGTGTCATGGGGATGGGCGAGGCCAAGGCCGTGGAGGATCTCGTGGGTGAACACCGCCTGCGTGATCGTGCCGGGTGCGAGCGCATCCCGATCCCAGCGCACCCCGCTCAGATTACCTTTGCCCGCCTCGGGTTCCTCGGGCGGGTGGAAATAGCCGAGCAGGTTGGCGACCGAGAGTTCGTCGTCATCGCGGCCGAGCACGAAATCCGCGTCCTCCACCGTATCGACCCGCGTGAACGTCAGGGTCGTGACAGCTTCGATCGCGTCCAGCGCGGCCATCGCCTGCACGATGTCCCCGTCGCTCCAACCCTCGGACATGACGCCATCCACCGTCACGCCGCGCGGGGCGAAACAGATGTCGATCGCGTTCGTCGGCACCTGCGTGCCCCAGAGCAACGCCTCGACAGGTGAGCCGGTCAGGGACGAAACGGTCAGCACGTATTCGCCACTGATGGCGCCGGCCGCATAGGCGTCGATGAAATAGGTGCCTGCCTCGGAAGCCGTGAGTTGCAGCCGCGCGTTGCGATTGTCGGCGCTGATGTCGAGGTTCAGGTCGATGAGCGTGCCGGAAGCGTCATAGAGGTCGAGGATCGGGTCGAGCAGACCGTTTTCGGCCGCCCCGCGCAGGGTGATGGTGACCGATTGCCCGGCGCTCAGGTCGAGCCGAAACCAATCTTCGTCGAACGGCCCGTCGATCCGACCGAACACGGTCTGGTTGACCGCAATCGCCGCCGTCGTGCCCGAATGTCCCGCTACGTCCGACATGATCCGCCCACCCGCGAAGCCCCCGCTCCGGGTGTCAGATTAACCTGCCGTTAAGTTCAAATGGGAGCGTTTGCCGCTCTTATGGTAAACGCCTAGAGCGGCGGCTGCACGAAGACTGGGAGGGCTCTGCCGCTCTCTATCGCGCTCAGGAACGCGGCCGCGGTGTCCATCGCTTCGCGGATCGTGACGTCCATGTCGAGGTAGCGATAGGTGCCCAGACGGCCCACGAATGTCACGCCGCCTTCCGTTTCGGCGCGCGCGACATAATCGGCCAGCAGGGCTTTCTCGTTCACCATGCGGATCGGGTAATAGGGAATGTCATCCGGCCCGCAGGCGCGCGAAAACTCGCGATATAGCACCGATCCTTCGTGGCTTTCCCACGGCGAGAAATGCTTGTGTTCGGTGATGCGGGTAAACGGCACCTCGGGATCGCCGTAGTTCATGACCGCACACCCCTGCCAGTCGCCTTGGGCCGTGAAACGCTCGAAATCCAGCGTGCGATACCCGAGCCGACCGAGATCGTATCCGAAATACCCGTCGAGCGGGCCGGACCAGACGACGTGGTCATGCGCGGCTTGCATCGACGGATCGAACGCGGTCGACAAGCGGACCTCGATCTTCGGGTGGTCGAGGATCGCTTCGACCATCGGGGTGTAGCCGTCCTCCGGCATCCCCTGAAACCGATGGAAGAAGTAGTTGTCGTCATAGTTAAAGCGCACCGGCAGACGCTTGAGGATCGACGCGGGCAGTTCGGTCGGCGAACAGCCCCACTGCTTCTCGGTATATCCCTTGAAGAACGCGGCGTAGAGGTCGGGGCCCACGAACCGCAGCGCCTGCTCTTCGAATGTCTGCGGGTCTTCGATGCTGGTATCGGCTTGTTCTTCGATGAACGCGCGCGCCTCGTCGGGGCGCATGGTCTTGCCGAAATACTGGTTGATCGTGTGCAGGTTCACGGGGAGCGAGAACACCTGACCCTGCGTGGTCGATTTCACCCGGTTCTTGTAGGGCATGAAACGGGTGAATCCGTTCACGTAGTCCCACACCTCTTCGTCGTCGGTGTGAAAGATGTGGGGGCCATAGACGTGAACCATCACGCCGGTATCCGCGTCACGCTCGGTGTGGCAGTTGCCCGCGACGTGATTGCGGCTGTCGATCACGGTGACGTCGTGGCCCGCCTCGGCCATACGACGCCCGATTACGGCACCTGACAACCCTGCGCCCACCATCAGAAACTTCATCGCGACCCCTCCGAACTACGGGCATTCCTGTGGCATGTCGGCCGGGCCCGCGCAACCCGAAGGCTTGTCCCGGCGTCCGGATTGGTGGCACAACACCGCCAGACACAAAGGGGCATGGTGTGAGTACGGAAAACGGGCGCTGGATGGCCGTCGACTGGTCGAACGGTCGGTTACGGGTCTGGGTAATGGGGGCGGACGGCGCGGTTCTGGACCGGGAAGAGGCCGACGTGACCGGGCAGACAGCCTATGAAACCGGCCTGGCCCCGATCATTGCGCACCATCTTGACGACGATGCGGCGATGGACATCCTCGTCGCGGGCGATCCCGCCGCGCCCGGTGGCTGGGGCACTCGCGATCTGGTGTCGGTGCCCTGCGCCCCGCCCGCAGCGGGCACGGGTGCCCGCGTGGAAGCGCGCGACGACCGGCTCAGGGTGAGGCTCGTTCCGGGCGTCCAGCAGAAGGACCCGCCGGGGCTGATGCTCGCCGATGCGGTCCGAATTCGCGGGTTTCTTTCGCTCGACGACACGTTCGACGGTGTGATCTGTCTGGCCGGCCCCCGCACCCGTTGGGTCCATATCAGCGCCGGCGAGATCGTGAGTTTCCAAAGTTTCGTGACTGGCGATTTCGTATCCAACACCTTGGCGCAGATCGGCGTCACCGGAACGCCGGGGGTCGCGATGGGCGATGCCGTGTCCTCGGCCATCTCACGCCCGGAATCAGTGGCCGCCCGGATCGGCGCGCTGGAAGCCGGCCATCGTCTGGGCAGGACGCCCGATCAGACGGTCTGTGACGAGGTCTGGGGCCTGTTCCTCGGCCTCGAACTCGCGGCGGCGCGCCCCTATTGGCTGGGTCAGCGCGTGGCGCTCGTCGGGGCGGGGGACCGCAAGGCGGCTTACCGCAGTGCCATGCAGGCGCAGGGCGTGTTGTTGGAAGACGCGGATGAAGAAGAGGCGATCCTTGCGGGTTTCCGGGCGATCCGGAGCTGACCGCCGGTTTTAGCTGCCCACGGCGTCGCGCGCCACGGATACGGCTTTAAGGATCGCGAACAGGTTCTGATCCGGTGTCAGCCCCATCGCCTCGACCGAGCGCCGGGTGACACGCGACAGGATCAGCGTGCCCCCCGCGTCGAGCTGGACGAGCGCACCCGGCCCATCGCCCATCCGCACCTCGCGCACCGTGGCAGGCAGGATGTTGAGCGCCGAAATCCCCTCGGGCCGCGTCTTGGCGAGCATCACGTCCTGCGCTTCGACATGGACCCGAAGCGCCGTGCCGGGGCTTCGATCCACGCGGGGGATCAGCAGGCGCAGGCCGCCAGCGTCCAGCTCGGTCAGGCCGTCGGCATGGTGCGCCAGCACGACTGTTTCGATCATCGCGCCTGCCGCACCGGGGCCGAGGGGCGTGATCTGCGGATCGGCCAGCACGTCGCCCGCCGGCCCCACACGTTTCACTTGGCCAGCTTCGAGAACGACGATGGTGGTCGCCAGCCGCGCAACTTCGGCAGCGGCGTGGCTGACATAGAGGATCGGAATGTCGAGTTCGTCGCGCAGACGCTCGAAATAGGGCATGATCTCGGCTTTGCGATCCTCGTCCAAAGCGGCGAGGGGCTCGTCGGCGAGCAGCATCCGCGGGGCCGAGAACAGCGCTCGCCCAATGGCGACCCGCTGCTTTTCGCCGCCTGACAGACGTGCCGGGCGCCGGTCGAGCAGATCGCCGATGCCGAGCAGTTCGATCACCCGCGCCTGATCGACCGGCGCGGTGCCTTTCGGTGCGAACCGGACGCCATATTCCAGATTTCGGGCGACCGTGAGGTGGGGAAACAGACGGGCATCCTGAAAGACATAGCCCAGACGCCGCTTGTGCGGGGGCAGCCAGATACCCGCCTCCGTGTCCATCAAAACCTCGCCACCCACCGCGATCCGGCCCTGTTCCGGCCGTGATAGCCCTGCCAGCGCGTTGATCACGCTGGTCTTGCCTGACCCGGAGCGACCGAAAAGGACGGTCACGCCGTGCGGTGCCTCGAACGTGGCGTGAAGGTCGAACTCTCCCAGCCGCTGACGGATATCGACGGACAGCGTCATCCCCGAACCCTCCGCGCGATACGTTGGGCTGCGACCTCGGACAGGATGAGGGCGAGCATGGCGATGGCGACCGAAATCACAACGAGGCGGATCGCGGCATTCTCGCTCCCCGGAACCTGAAGAAAGGCATAGATCGCGCTGGGCAAGGTCTGGGTCTGGCCCGGAATGTTCGACACGAAGGTGATGGTGGCCCCGAATTCACCCATCGCCTTGGCGAAGGCGAGGATGCTACCGGCGAGAATACCGGGCAGGATCAAGGGAAGCGTCACGGTAAGAAAGACCCACAGTTTGGGTGCGCCGAGGGTGGCGGCAGCCTCTTCGAGTTTCGGGTCGACCGCCTCGATCGACAGGCGGATCGCCCTCACCAGAAGGGGAAAGGCCATGATCCCGGCGGCGAGGGCCGCACCTGTCCAGCGAAAGGCAAAGACGATCCCGAGCGGTTCGAGCACCGACCCGATGGGCCCGTTGCGCCCGAACGTGAGAAGCAACAGATAGCCCGTCACGACGGGCGGCAGGATCAGGGGCAGATGGACAAGACCGTTGAGGATCTGCCGCCCCGGAAACTCCCACCGCGCGAGCGCATAGGCCACGAAGAGACCCGCAGGCAGGGTGGCGAGCGTGGCCCAGACCGCGACTTTCAGCGACAGGGCAACGGCCTGCCATTCCGCTGGTCCGAGCCAGTCCGTCATGTCAGTCCGCGATCACGGTAAAGCCCGCAGCGGTGAAGGCTTCACGCGCTTCGGGGCCTTGCAGGAACGCAAGGAACTCGTCGTTGACCGGGTTGTCCGACGCCGCCACAGCGCCCGCCGGATAGACGATGCGCGGATGGCTGTCGGCCGGAAAGGTGCCGACGACACCGACCCGCGTTTCGGCCTGCGCGTCGGTCGCATAGACGATGCCCAGCGGTGCCTCGCCGGTCGCGACGAGCGCCAGCGCGGTGCGCACGTTGTCGGATTGCGCCACCTGACCCTCGACGCTGTCCCACAGCCCGAGCACCTCGAGCGCGGTCTTGCCATAGACCCCGGCAGGAACCGCATCGACCAGCGCCATCGCGAGGTAGCCATCGCCAAGCCGTGCCGACAGGTCGAAATCAGTGTCTATTTCTGCCATTTCCGGCGTACCCGTTCCGACAAGGACAAGGCGATTTTCGAGTAGGTCGAGCGTGCTGTCCGGGTCGATTGTGCCGCTCTCGGCCAGACGGTTCATCCAGTCGAGGTTCGCCGACAGGAACAGATCCGCCGGGGCGCCCTGTTCGATCTGCCGCGCCAAGACGGACGAGCCCGCGTAGGACGCGATCATTTCATGCCCGGTCGAGGCTTCGAACGCCGCGCCGATCTCTTCCAATACGTCGCCGAGACTTGCCGCCGCAAAGACGGTGATCTGATCCGCCTGTGCGGGAGAGGCCAAAAGAGCGGCGGCGAAAAGGGCGTGTTTCAACATGGGGTAGCCTTGCGAATGGATATGTTCGGTGAAACATATCGCAGCCTGTGCGCGGCGAGACAAGCGTTAAGTTTCATCGGACATATCGCTTAGCAGTGCCTGAATGCCCGCGATCTCATCGGCCCCTGCTTCCTGCGCCTTTCGCTCCAACGCCCGGTAGTGCGCCAGCACCGTCTCGCCCGCCTCGCTGAGCGCGGCACCGCCACCCTTCACGCCGCCCCGCGCGCGTTCGACCAGGGGTGTGCGAAAGGCGGTGTTCATCTCTTCGACGAGGGACCACGCCCGTTTGTAGCTCATCGACATGGCGCGCCCGGCCGCCGAGATCGAGCCGGTGTCACGGATCACTTCCAAAAGATCGGCCTTGCCCGGCCCGATCATCGCGCCATTGGCAAAGAACAGGCGCAAACGCAGGCGCGGTTCGTCATCTTGCGGTTTCATTTTCATTCTATGGCAGGTCGCGCGGCTGGCTGGCAAGCGACGCGGAGAACGGGAACTGACCCAAATCTCGCCATATGATCGCTTGAGTAGGCCGCAAGGCTTGGTCATGTTGGCAGGAGCAAGAATAACAAGGGCTTGGACATGAAACCCACCTCGATCACCCCGGTACTGTTGTGCGGAGGGTCTGGGACCCGTCTGTGGCCCCTGTCACGCAAGAGCTATCCCAAACAGTTTGTGCCGCTGGTCGGGGACGCGACGCTGTTCCAGGCTTCGGCGCAACGTCTGTCGGGTTCCACTGCGTCCATCTCCTTTGAAAAGCCCATCGTCGTCACGAACTCGGCGTTCCGCTTCATTGTGACCGAGCAGCTTGTCGGGGTGGGGATCGACCCGGGTGCGATCCTTATCGAGCCGGAGGGGCGCAACACGGCCCCCGCCGTCCTTGCAGCAGCCCTCCAGATCGCGCGGACCGATCCTGACGGCGTCATGCTTGTCGCGCCCTCGGATCATGTGGTGCCCGACGTCGAGGCATTTCACGCGGCGGTCGAGGCGGGATTGGCCGCGATCGACGCAGGCGACCTCGTCACCTTCGGGATCACGCCGACGCGGCCCGAGACCGGCTATGGATACCTCGAACTCACCGGAAAGCCCGACGGGACAGGCGCGCCGGTCAAGCTGTCCCGCTTCATCGAAAAACCCGATGCGGCGCGGGCAGAAGAGCTCGTGTCCGCAGGCACCTATCTGTGGAATGCGGGCATTTTCCTTTTGCGCGTGAATGACATCATCGCGGCGTTCGAGGCTCATGCGCCCGACCTCGTCGCGCCGGTCAGCCGGGCCTTGGACGAGTCCGAGGTCGACCTTGGCTTTGTCCGTCTCGCGCCCGGTCCCTGGGCCGAAGCCGAGGACATTTCCATCGACTATGCGGTGATGGAACGGGCCAACAACCTGTCGGTGGTGCCTTATGCGTCCGCCTGGTCCGATCTTGGCGGGTGGGATGCGGTCTGGCGCGAAGAGGGGCCGGACGAGGCTGGTTGCGTCACGGGTGGCAAGGCCACGGCGATCGACTGCACCAATTCGCTGCTCCGGTCCGAAAGTGACCGGCTCGAAGTCGTGGGCATCGGGCTGGACAACATCATGGCCGTCGCCACGCCGGACGCCGTTCTCGTGGCCGACATGAGCCGGGCGCAGGACGTCAAGCTCGCGGTCGAGGCGCTGAAGGAAAAGGGCGCGCCGCAGGCCACGGAGTTTCCCAAGGATCACAGGCCGTGGGGCTGGTTCGAAAGCATCGTCGTGGGACAACGGTTTCAGGTGAAGCGCATCCTCGTCCATCCCGGCGCGTCGCTGTCGCTTCAGAGCCATTTCCACCGCTCCGAGCACTGGATCGTGGTCGAAGGCACAGCCAAGGTCACGGTCGACGATGAGGTGAAGCTCGTGACCGAGAACGAAAGCGTCTACATCCCGCTCGGCGCGGTGCATCGGATGGAAAACCCCGGCCGCGTGCCGATGGTTCTGATCGAGGTGCAGACCGGCGCCTATGTCGGCGAAGACGACATCGTGCGGTACGAGGACGTCTACGCGCGTACCTGAAGCGCTGGGCGCGCTACGCTGGCTGTCTGATCGCGTGATGGCAAGTGCGATTAGATTAATTGGGCAGCGCCCGCACTTTCCTGCGGCAGCATTACCCATCCTTGGAGGAAGGGTTAGCCCAAGGCGCCATTAACAGTGAGTATGGTGCGGTACGATTATTCACTGGCCGTTTGCGAGGCGCCTCGCGTATCAATCATACTTGTTGAACTACCAACCAGATTTGGTCGATCCATCAAGGTTGACGGTCGTTTGGTTGTATCGAACGCCAACGTGGTCGAACTTGAACATGAAGATCTTCCCGTAGGGTCGTCTTTGCTTGTATCCGCGACTGCCCTGGATCACGTATCCCGCTCGCATCAGACTGCGGGCGGCGGATACCATCGGATGATACTCCATGTTGAGTTCTTTCACGACCTCCTCATAAAGCTTCACGCTGCCATTCCGGCCATCGAGGCTGCTGGGTTTCTTGTAGTGACGCGTCAATCGGTTCAGGACCCGCTGCGTCTTGGGCCGGAGGTGTGACGGAAAGATACCAGAGATGTGGACAAAGGCCGCACGGTCCCGCACTTGGGCCTTTAGCCGTTCTCTCACCTTCTCGTCAGCCTCGAACTCTGTCAGGACATCGTCAACGCACACTACGCGCATGTTGTTAGGGCCTTCAGTTTCCATGTTGGTTCTTTTGCGCGGCATTTTCTCGCTCCATTCGCCAAAAAAGTGACAAAGAAACAGGGACATAGTACCTTATGTGCCTCTGTGTGCTTTTATCGCACCGTGACCTCAAGCGGACAAGCGAAAAATGAGACTTATAAGTCGTGGACGTAAAAGTAACATTCAGATCCAAGTCGAGCGATGGATGCGACCGAACGAGTTGGGTGGAACATCAGAAGGCTTCGGTCCACCATGGGTCTATCGCAAGAGGAATTTGCGCTACAGGCTGGCTTTGATCGAGGTTACATGAGTGGTTTGGAGCGCGGTGTCCGCAATCCCTCGGTCCGGGTTCTTGAACGGATCGCGCACTCTTTCCACATCGATGTTTCAGAATTTTTTGATTTTTCCAAAGCGGAGGAATTCAAGAGCGCTCGCTGCGAAGGGAAATGAGAGTGGCAGTTTTGAGCAAGCACAAAACTTGACTACCGCTTTCGTGACCTGCCATTGCAGTCTTACCAGATATGGTGAGCTCATGTTCGGTATTGTAGTCAGCGGCTCAGGCAGTGACTTGACGCAGCAACTTGACAAGCTTGGGGCATTGGTCTCGTTGAGGATTTCGACCTAATCGCTCTTGCGTCCCACTTGCCCAGAGTGCCGTTATCTCCGACCGGCCCTTTCAGAATTTATAAGAAAGAGCGTGCATCCGTGGATGCCAATTTGAGTTTTGCAGAGGCGATATAAGCTACCGGTCGTGCAGAAGATGACCTGATGCCGTGGAGGCGCGGATCGTGGCCGAAACCTGCTCAAAATTGCAACGGGTTGCTGCCGTCGCGCTGGGACATTGAGACAGTCAAACTATATGCCTGCGCGGCGGACATTGACCCGGCAGGGCACGCAACGCTGCCAGCTGTTGAGGACGAAGTGTTGTTCTCAGCGTTGGCAGTCTCGGCCCCTTGCCGGATCCATCGCCTAGGGTGGACGCGCCGGTCGAGATCGCTGGAACTGCACAATGTCGACGGCGCGTGTGTCCTGATAGGCAACTTCCAAGTAACCGAGAATTGCGCTTTGTCGTTTCGCGCAAAGGCTGTAAGGTTGGGGAATGTCACACCCTATAGATGTAGAAATTGGTCGAAGAATTAGGGATGAAAGGGTTTCCGCCGGATTCACCCAGAAACAACTGTCGGCCCTGATCGGGGTGAAATTCCAGCAGCTCCAAAAGTACGAGACCGCCGCCAATCGTGTTTCCGGCTCACGGCTTTGGTTGATTGCCAAGGCGCTCTCGGTCCCAGTTTCTTGTTTTATGCCCGATGACGCTGAAATTTCAGTTGCATCAAATGAAACGGAGCCGGGCAATGCTCGATTGATGAGAGACATCTTGAGGTTGGAACCAAGGCTCAGAAGAGAAGTGGCCCGCTTTGTACATGCAATTTCCACTGAGCCTGGTAGCGACTCTGACCAAGAGATCGAAAGCTCCGTGAACTACACTCCGCATGAAGGTTCTCGTCGAATTTAGACGAGGTGAGCTACTCCCCGTCTCTTGGACAGGATCTGGCATAAATTAAGCTACTCGTTGCACCTGCTGATCGGGTTGGTTGATATCATTTCTCTGCCAATAGACCAGGGCCGGAGGCTGGCCGCCGAGGGC